>JAODBJ010000186.1 GCA_025463905.1 Actinomycetes bacterium | reverse complement strand
GGACAAATAATGTCCCCTATCGACGCACGCCTCTCCTGTCCGTTCGTGCTCGGGAGTGGTCGGTCGGGTACGACGCTGCTGCGGGCGATGCTCGACTCGCACCCAGATCTCGCGGTGCCGGGCGAATCGTGGTTCGTGGTGGAACTCGCGCCGGCCTTTCGCCGCCGGTGGTGGCGCCGCTTCGACCATCACGCGTTCGCCGATGCCGTACTCGAACACGAGCGGTTCAAGAAATGGGGCCTCCCCGAACGCGACGTGCGCGCCGCGCTCGACGCGGCCGCGCCCTCCTCCTACGCCGGCGCGGTGCGGGTGTTGTACCGCGAGTACGCCCGGCACGTGGGAAAGCCGCGCTACTGCGACAAGACGCCGGGTTATGTGTTGCACATCCCGTTGCTCGCGAACCTCTTCCCGGAGTCGACCTTCGTGCACATCATCCGCGATGGCCACGACGTCGCGCTGTCGTTGCGTGATATCGAGGAGTGGGGGCCGAGCCGGGTGCCCGGCGCGGCGAAGTACTGGGTGGAGCACGTCGAAGCCGGCCGCGACGCCGGCGCGGCGCTCGGGCCTTCGCGGTATCTCGAGGTGCGCTACGAGACGCTCATCGCGGAGCCGGAACGTGTGCTGCGCTCCGTGTGCGAGTTCGTCGACCTGCCGTTCGATGCCGGCATGTTGTCGTATTACGAACGCGCCGACGACGTGATGGGGGATATCGCACTTCCACACCACCACGAAAGCATTCGCAAGCCACCGACGGCCGGATTGCGGTCATGGCAGACCGAAATGGCGGCCGAAGATGTCGTGGCGTTCGAGGCGATCGCGGGACCGCTGCTCGTGCGGCTCGGATACCCAGTGCGATCCGCCGCGCCTGGCAACTAGCTCGACACGTTCTCCGGTTTGAAGACGAGGATCGCGTCGGCGGGCGGGTTCGGGTCGTAGATGCGCGCCGCCGCTTCGGGGAGCGGTTCACAGTCGGTGCCGCGCAGGTGCGCCCGGAGTGTGGTGCCGGTCCCCCGCGAGTCGACGTTTCGCGCGCCGCGCTGTGCGAGCACGTCGTGGAGGTGCACGGTGCGGAAGTCGACACTGAAGCGGGTACGTCCCGACGTGTTGGGCACCGTCGCGTGGAACTGCGCGCCCGAGAACAAGATCACACTGCCCGGCTGGGCCACGATCCGGATCTGCGCGTCGAGGTCGACGTCTTCTTCGGCGTGCGGTTGTTGGCGCGTGTCCTTACCGACCTGCTTCGCCGCGTCGCGCCGCCCTCGCGCGTTCCAGTCGTAGAGGTCGAAGTCCTCGGAGCCGTTCTTCACCGGGTGATCGAAGTAGCGCGGGAAGAACGCCATCGAACTCTCCGACTCGAACGGATACACGGCCGACCACCAGTTCACCTGCGACATCGGCGACGCGTACCAAGTGTCGCGATGCGCGTGGAGGCGGTAGCCCACGCCCGCGGTGAGGTACTCGCCGTGGGTCTGCACGCGCAGGCGAGGCACGTCGAAGTACGTCTGTTCGAGGTCGCAGTCGAAGTCGGCGAGCATCGCCTGGATGAGCCTTTTCGACTCGGGCTGGTGAATGAAGCGCGGCATCAGCGGCGCCACGATCTCGACGAAGCGTTCCACGGGTAGGTCGTATTGCGCCTGTACGGGATCGAGCGGCGCGAACGCCGCTTCGATCATCCCGCGGGCAAACTCCACGAACGCAGTCGAGCTCGGCTTCGGCGAGAACACGAAGATGTCGCCCGCGTAGATGCGTGCCCGCCGCGCGTCGTCATCCATCCCACTATCGAAGAACACCGCGGACATGCGGCGAACGCTATACCACCGATTGCGGCGATCATCTCACCGTGTGCGGATGTGGCGGAGGGGTCGGTATCCTCGCTTGGATGCAGGGCACAGTGCGAGACCGGCTGCGCGACGTCACGCCGCCGTCGGTGCGCACCACAGTGCAGCGGGCGCGGGCGGCGGGCAATCGGCGCCTCGCCGGATCGATCGTGGCCGTCACCACCACCTCGCCGGTCGTGTCGTTCACGTACGACGACGGTCCTCATCCCGAGCGCACTCCCGCAATCGCTGCCGAACTCGAGCGGCGCGGTGCGTTCGGCACATTCTTCGTGCTCGCCGGCGAAGCCGAGCATCACCCTGAGGTCGTCCGCGCGTTGCACCGGGCCGGCCACGAGGTGGCATTGCACGGCAGTGAGCACCGCAACCTCCGCCAGTGCAATCTCCGGGAAGCGACGGCCATCGTGCGAGGCGGCAAGCGTCGCTTGGAAGCGGTGATCGGCGCACCCGTCCGCTGGTTCCGGCCGCCGTACGGCGAACAGACCCGCCGCTCCTACCTGCTCGCGCGCGCCGCGGGCATGGACGTCGTTGTGTGGGACACGAACACGCGCGACTGCTATGCGGGCACCCTCGACGAGTACGTCGGTCGCGCCGCCGAGCGGATCCGCGCCGGTTCGATCGTGCTGTTTCACGACGGCCTTGCCGGCCCGGACCCGCGCGTCGTGAATCCCGACGAACCCGAGCCGGCGTCGTTCGATCGGGCCGAACTGGCCCGTCGTATGTGCGACCTCACCGACGAACGGGCGTTGCGGGTGGTGACCGTCGGCACGCTGCTCGACCATGGGCCGGCACGCCGTGCGGTGTGGCTCGGCTGACGCCTGTGCGGGTCCTTGTTACCGGAACGGAGGGCTACCTCGGCTCACTGCTCGCGCCGCTGCTCATGGCGCGCGGGCACGACGTCGTCGGTGTCGACACCGGGTTCTACAAAGAAGGATGGCTGTTCCGCGGCACTGATCGCAGCGCGTACACGCTCGACAAGGACATCCGCGCGCTCGACGCGGCTGACCTCGAAGGTGTCGACGCGATCGTGCACATGGCCGAGTTGTCGAACGACCCGGTCGGCGAGCTGTCGCCCACGATCACGTACGAAATCAATCACCAGGGCTCGGTGCGGCTCGCGCAGCTCGCGAAAGAACAGGGGATCACCCGCTTCATCTACACGTCCTCGTGCAGTGTGTACGGCGTTGCGAGCGGGACGGTCGACGAGGGGTCGCCGGTCGACCCGCAAACGGCCTACGCGGAATGCAAGGCAATGGTCGAGCGCGACGTCGGCGCGCTCGCGGGCGACGATTTCTCGCCGACGTTCCTGCGCAACGCGACCGCGTTCGGCGCGTCGCCGCGCATGCGGTTCGACATCGTGTTGAACAACCTCGCCGGACTCGCCTGGACGACCGGCGAGATCGCGATGACGAGCGACGGAACGCCGTGGCGCCCACTCGTACATGCACTCGACATCGGCAAGGCGATCGCGATGGCCCTCGAAGCGCCGCGCGAACGCGTGCATGGCGAAGTGTTGAACGTCGGCGCGACCGAACAGAACTACCGGGTGCGTGAGGTCGCCGAGATCGTGGGCGACGTATTCACCGGTTGCAAGGTGTCCTTCGGCGAACCCAGCACCGACAATCGGAGTTACCGCGTCACCTTCGACAAGATTCGCGACGTGCTCCCAGGCTACGAGTGCGACTGGGATGCCCGCCGCGGCGCGCAACAACTCCACGACGTGTTCCGCCGTATCGACATGCCGGCCGCCACGTTTGAGTACCGCGCGTACACCCGCCTGAAGCAGTTGCAACATCTCCTGCGCACCCGGCAGATCGACGAACATTTCTTCTGGGACGAGGGGCGCGGTTGATCGCCTCGATTTCCACGCCGCTCCAGGTCGGAGGCTGCCTCCTGGTCGGCGTCGTCACCGGTGTGCTGTCGGGAATGTTCGGGATCGGTGGGGCGGTGGTGTCGACACCGGCAATCCGCGCGCTCGGCGCCACGCCATTGCAAGGTGTGGGTTCCACGCTGCCGTCGATTTTCCCGTCGTCGATCACCGGCACGTTGCGGTACCACCGCGACGGCTACGTGCGTTGGAACGTCGTGCGGTGGACGGGCGGGTTCGGCATCGCGTCGTCGGTTGCGGGTTCGTTGCTCGCCGCCAAGGTGCCGGGCGGCGGCCACGTCCTCATGATCGTGACTGCCGCGCTCGTCGCGTACACCGCATACCGCACCGCGTTTCCGCACGTCGCCGTGCCGGTCGCAGTGGCGATGCCGGCCGCAGACGGTGTCGACGTTGTCGTGGAGGCGCCGGCCCCCCGGCTCGAATGGTGGCGTCTCGGCATCATCGGTTTCGCGGCCGGTGGTCTGTCAGGCTTGCTCGGCGTTGGTGGCGGCATCCTCATGGTGCCGGCGTTCTCCGGTTGGGCGCGACTCGGGTTGAAGGAGACGATCGCGACGTCGCTCGCCGTTGTCGGCATCCTCGCAATCCCCGGCACGATCACGCACGCGTTGCTCGGCCACATCGCATGGCGCTTCGCGATCCCGCTTTCGATCGGCGTCATCCCCGGGGCGCGCATCGGCGCGCATCTCACGATCCAGACGAGCGAACGCCGCCTGCGCATCGCCGTCGGCACGATGCTCGGCCTCATCTCCCTCATCTACGCCGCCGGCGAAATCCTCGCTCTGTAAGCGGGGGGGGGCGTGCGTCGATAGGGGACAAATAATGTCCCCTATCGACGTACGCCCTAGCGCGTCAGGAGGGGCCAGGTGCGGTCTTTTTGGGAGATGGTGGTGACGGGGCGCGGCCACGGGATCGCGAGCGCGGGGTCGTCGTAGCGCAACCCGCGGTCGGTGCCGGGTGTGTACGGCGCGCCCATCTGGTATTCCACCTCGGTGTCGGCGACGAGAGTTTGGAAGCCGTGCGCGAAGTCGGCGGGCACGTACATGGCGCGCCGGTTCTCGGCACTCAACTCGACCGCGACGTGGCGCCGGTAGGTGGTCGAACACGGTCGTAGATCGACGGCGACGTCGTGGTTTGCGCCTCGCACAACGCGAACGAGTTTCGTCTCCGCCGCCGGCGCGACCTGGTAGTGCAGGCCACGTATCGAGCCCGCCTCGCTTGTCAACGACACGTTGCATTGGGCGACGGTGGGATCGAGTCCGTGCGCGGCGAACTCGTCGGCGCAGAACGTACGGGCAAAGAACCCGCGTTCGTCGGTGAGCGGTTCGAGGTCGATCAGCCACACGCCCGCGATCGCGGTCTCGGTGAACTTCATGACGAGAGCAGGTCCTGCTGCAACTGGCGGAGCGCGACGATGGGCGCATCGGTGTCGATCTCGACGGAGTCGAGCGCGATCGGTTCGTCGGCCGCGACCGGTTGCGTGACGTGCGCGTGCTCGGCGAACGCGACCGGCAACAGGCCCCGCGCGCCGTCGATCGTGTCGATCTGGCCGTAGCACGTGTCGCCGCCGATGCCGTCGAGCGCGTCGCCCGCGGCCAGATCGCGCTTCGCGATTGCGACGACGTCGGCGACCGGCCGCGCCCCCGGTGCCCACAGCGGGGCGCCGTCGAGCACAACCTCTGCGATCGACCGCGGCATCTCGAAGTGCACGAGCGTGTACGGGCTGAACACGAGGTACTCGGGGCCGTCGCCGAGCTTGAAGAACCGCAGCGGTGTGCGCACGATGCCGGGTTCGGGCGCCCGGCCGATCACGAAAACGCCGGCACCGAAGTCGCCGCCGAGCGTGTACTCCACAACGCCTTCGCGTGAGATCGTGTCGAGCACGTCGGGGAGCGCTCGTTCGAGGACTGTGGGCACGCCGTGCATACCGCGGCAGTCGGGAGGGAGTCCCGACAGGTTCGCGACGACTGCCTGCTCGATGTTCATCTTGGTGCCGTCGCCGGCCGACACCGTGACCGCGATGCTGGTGTTGTCGCGCGCGGCGTAGGGCGCGCTCGCGGCGACCGACTGGTGCACGTCGAGGTGGCGTTTGCAGTTCACCGCCGCCAGCACGTCGAACGCCATGTGCTGCACTCGATCGAGCGTGCGCATCTGTACGCCGGGCTGGTCGCCGTCGCAGATCGTGTAGATCGCGCCGTGCGCCGCGGCGGCAACGTGGAGCAGCCAGCCGATGGTGGCGTCCACTTCGGCGTTGATCGACACCACGTTGCGGCCGGCTTGCAGCGCCGCCAGCATCACGGTCCCGCCGTAATCGAGCGTGCCGGTCGCTTCCACCAGCACGTCGACGCCTTCGAGTGCAATCGCGAGGTCGGCGTCTTGGGTAACGATCGGCCGTCCGCGCGCAAATGCCTCACGCAGTGTCCGCTCGTCGTTCGCCACCACGACGTCGGCAGCGCCGGTGCCGGCATCCGCGAAGGCAGCGATTCCACGTTCGACGGTGCGGTTCACGACCAGCGCCGGGCGGAAGCCAGGAAGGCGATCGAGCAGGTGGACGAGACCGCGGGCGACGTACCCGGCGCCGACGATGCCCACCGTGATCGGACGATCCTCGGCCGCGCGGCGTGCCACACGCGTCCAGGTCGTCACGACGCCGAAGTGTACGAAACGCGATCGCGGCGCTCGCGCGAGGGAAGATGGAGTGCAGTGGACACCTGGGCGATCGTGCTCGCCGCCGGGAGCGCGCAGCGCTTCGGCGGCGGCAAGCAATGGGCGCGCCTCGCCGGCGAACGATGTGTCGACCGTTCGGTCGCGACGGCCCTCGCCGCGTGTGGCGAGGTCGTGGTCGTGTTGCCTCCCGAAACCGAATGGGACGGCGCCCCGGTCACCGGCGTGGTCGCGGGAGATGTGACGCGCGCCGGGTCCGTGCGCAACGGCCTCGCCGTGGTGCCGGATTGGGTCGAGGTCATCGTGGTGCACGATGCCGCGCACCCCCTCGCGTCGAGGGCGCTGTTCAACGCGGTGATCGACGCAGTGCACCAAGGCGCCGACGCGGCCGTGCCGGTACTCCCGGCCACCGAGACGGTCGTGGCGGTTCGTCGCGGTGCGCTGTCGTCGGTCAACGCCGAGGCGCCGCTCGCCCTGGCGCAGATGCCGCACGCGTTCAAGGCAGAGGTGTTGCGCGCGGCCCACCGTGAGGTGCCCGAGTCGCGCGACGACGCCAGCCTGCTCCTCGCCATCGGTGCGCGGGTCGTGGCGGTCGCGGGCGAGACCACCAATGTGCACGTGACGACCCAAGCGGAGCTTGCCCTCGCCGAGCGCGTGCTCGCGCTCCCGGGTGGCGCCAGGTTCTGCAACCCCGCTACTTAGCGAATCGCCGGTTCGGGCACCGGCACGATGAACTTGCCGCCGCGCTCGCGGTACTCATGCTGCTGTGCCATCACCTCGTCGGCGAAGTTCCACGCCAATAGGAGCACGTAGTCGGGGAGGTCGGTGAGCAATTGTTCCGGCGCCACGATCGGGATGTGCACGCCCGGCATATACAAACCTTGTTTGTGCACGTTGCGATCGGCGACGTAGTCGATAGTCGTCGCGTCGACGCCGATCCGGTTGAGCAGGGTCGCGCCTTTGGCGGCTGCGCCGTACGCCGCGATCCGCTTGCCGTCGCGCCGCAAGCCGAGGAGGAAATCGCGCAGCTGGTCGCACAATGTGTCGACGCGCGCCACGAAGTCGCGGTAGTAGTCGATCGTGGTCATGCCGAGTTGCGCCTCTTCCGCGAGCAGCGAGGTGGTGGCGTCGCTCACCGGAGTGCCCTCCTCGGCCGCGAAGATGCGCAGCGTGCCACCGTGGATCGGAATGCGCTCCACGTCGACGGCTCGCAGACCGTTGCGTCGCAACAGCGCGTCGAACGAGGAGAGCGAGTAGTAGAAGAGGTGCTCGTGGTAGATGGTGTCGAACTCGAGGCGTTCCACCATTTCGCGCACGTAAGGCGTCTCGATCACCGCGACACCGCCGGGTGCCAGCACCGTCGCGATCCCGGCGACCACGCCGTTCACATCCGGTACGTGAGCCATCACGTTGTTCGCGTGCAAGACGTCGGCGAGCAGACCCTCGGCGGCGAGTTGCCGGGCCAAGTCGCGGCCGAAGAAGTCGCATCGTGTCGGTACGCCGTTGTCGATCGCGACACGTGCAATGTTGCGCGCCGGGTCGATACCGAGCGCGTCGATACCGGCCGCGACGTAGTTTTTGAGCAGGTACCCGTCGTTGCTGGCGATTTCCATCGCCAGGTGCCCGGCGGCGAGATGCCGCTCCCGCACGAGCCGCTCCACGAGCACCCGCGCGTTCTCAGTCACGGTGTCGGCGAACGACGAGAAGTACGCGTACTCCGTGAACATCTCTTCCGGCGGTACCGAAATCGTGAGCTGCACCAGCGCGCACTGCGGGCAGAACACGACGTCGAGCGGAAAGCGCGCCTCCACTGTGTCGAGGCGATCGGCGGCCACGAGCGAGTTCGCAAGTGGTGTTTCGCCGAGCGTGAGCACATCGTCGAGCGTTCCGAAGCCGCAGGAACGGCACTGGGTCATCGGCGGTCGGATCTCCGTGTCGCGTCCAGGTCGTGGTCGGCCACTGTTTGCGCCACCCCAGGTGAAGCCGTCACCCTAGTGAGCGAATGCGCTCCTTTCTGACACGACTCTTGCGCGGTCGCGCGCCGACGGCCGTGCTGATGTATCACCGCGTCGGCCCCGAGGCGCGCGACCTCCACCACCTCCGGGTCCGCGACGACCGCTTCGAAGATCATCTCGACGTGATCCGCCGATACGCCGACATCGTGCCCCTCACGGAGGTGCTCGCACCCGCGCCGCGGCCGCGCGTCGTGTTGACCTTCGACGACGGCTACGCCGACAACCTCAACGTGGCCGAGCCCATCCTGCGCGCTCGGAGTGCCCCGGCCACCGTGTTCGTCGCGGCCGGCGTCATCGAGCGGGGCGAGGGCTTCTGGCAGGACCGTCTTGCCGCGCTGGTGCTCGACGGTCACTACGACGTCACGCACATCGAGGTCGAGATCGCTGGCGACGCACTGCGCCTGGCCGTTCCGGACGCGGCCACTCGCGAAGAGGCATATCGCGCCATCCATACGCGCATCCGACGCCGGCCGCCCGCCGAAATCGAACGGCTCGTGGCCGATGTCGCGGCGCAGTTGGGGCTCGCCGCTACCGACCTCCGGGTTCCGCATACGCTCACGCCCGACGACGTGCGCACGCTCGCGGCGAGCGACGTCGTCGATGTCGGGTCGCACACGATGCAGCACCCGATGATGAGCATGATCGACGAAGCGACCCAGCGAGCCGAAGCCGTCGAGAGTCGCGCGCGCCTGGAAGCCTGGACCGGCCGCGCGGTGCCGACGTTCGCGTATCCCTACGGTGCTGCCGACGCGTTCGACGCCACCAGCGTGCGAGTCGCGCGCGAAACGGGCTACGAGATCGCAGTGACCGGCGTGGCGCAGCGTGTAACGCGCTTCACCAATCCCTACCGGGTCCCGCGCCGCTTCGTCGGCGACTGGGACGCCGAGACCTTCGAGCGTCGTTTCCGCGGCTGGATCGACGCGTAGCGCACGATGCGAATCCTGTTCACAAGCCGGCACTACCTGCCTCGCATCGGCGGCCTGCAGCTCAGCGCCCACCAGCTGGGCCTGCGGGTGATGGCACGGGGTCACGACATCGCGGTGCTCACCACCACGGACGCATTTCGCGACCCGCGCGTCGCGTTGCTGGGTTCGTTGCAGCGTCCCTCCGGCCCGGCGCTCGTGCCCGACGACGGTTTCGACTATCCGGTGTGGCGCGTCAGTGAAGCGCGACGCGGGCCGGCAGCTGCCCTCGAGAAATTCCAGCCCGATGCTGTGGTCGCGCACGTCGGCGGACGCACCACGCTCGGCTTCACGCGCGGTGTCCTGCACGCGGCGGCCCGCCGCAAGGTTCCGACCGCCCTCTATTTCCGAGACGTTGAAGGTGTGCAGCTTCTCGACGACCGCTCGGTGCGGCCCACCGGCGTACTCACGAACGCGCAACGCATCACGGATTTGGTCGCGACCAAGGGGTGGCGGTCGCCGACGATCCCCTCGGTGGTCGAGACCGACGCGTATCGGACCGACAGCACGCGCGACGTGATGTTGTTCGTGAATCCGCGCTCGCAACGGAAAGGCGTCGACATCGCGTGGGCGCTCGCCGCGGCCCGCCCCGACGTGCCGTTCGTGTTCCTCGAAGCGTGGCGCTTCACACCCGAGATTCGCGCCGAGCTCGAACGGCGCGCCGCCGCGCTCGGCAATGTCGAGGTGCGGGCATCGGTGCGCGAGCTGGACCGCATCTATGCCGACGCGCGCGTGCTGTTCGCGCCGTATGAGGACAGCCGGCCGCGCGTGGTCGCCGAAGCCCAATCCAACGCCATCCCGGTGCTCGGTGCGCGCGTCCCCGCGTTGGTCGAGGCGATCGGCGCCGGCGGCGTGCTCGTCGACTTCGACGCGCCGATCGAGGAGTGGGTGGCCGCCTTGTCGACCTTGTGGGACGACCCGGTCGGCTACGCCCAGTATTGCGAGGCGGCGCGTACCCACAGCCGGCGAGACGACATGCGGCCGGAATGGCTGGCCGAGCAGTTCGAGCACGAAGTGGAACGGCTGCTGACCTGAGATGAGGTCACGTCAGGCACAATGGCCGCCGACCGCCGGAGGTTCGAATGGCAGGTGCCAACAACGCGACGAGCTCACAACCGAGCGAAGTGATTGGCCTGGTCGCGTTGTGGCGCGAGGATTTGGTGCGTCACCGCGGTCGCTGGTCGACGCCGGGTTTTCAGGCCCTCGCCGTACAACGTTTCGGCGCGTGGGCGCGCGAGCGCGGCGGCGTCCAGGGCAAGCTCGTGAGGCGCATCCACAAGGCGTTGTTCGTGTTCGTTCGCAACTTCTACGGCATCGAGATCCACGCCGAGACGCGCATCGGGCGCCGGCTTTTGATCGGGCATCAGCACGGCATCGTGATTCATCCGGCGGCGACGATCGGTGACGACTGCGTACTCCGGCACAACGTCACGTTGGGCGACGGCGCGCGCTACTGGACTGATGAAGCGCCACACCTCGGCAACCACGTGCGGGTCGGTCCCGGCGCGGTGATCCTCGGGGACGTGCACGTAGGCGACGACGCACAGATCGGACCGAACGCGCTCGTCACCACCGACGTGCCGGAAGGCGCGGTGGTGTTCGAGAAGCCCACGCGCATCCTGCAGCTCACGAAGAAGACCGCGCCCGCCGAATAACGTCGCTACAGATACACGACGCGGAAACGCACGCACGCTTCGAGCCGGCCGAACTTGCGGGCGGCCCGCCGTAGCCAGTTCGCGAACTGCGCGCGCGTGCGCAGACGCGGGAGACGTTGCAGCAGCGCCCACCATTCGTCGAGCCCCGCTTTGAGGCCCGGGCTCGCCATTCCGTCGCCGCGGTATTTCATGAAGAGATACGGCTCACCGCGGCCGTAGTTGCGGCCCTGGCGGTAAAGGTCGCGCAGTGACGCGCGCCACCGGATGGCGACGCTCGCCTCCGGCACGAAGTGCAGTTGCGCGCCGTGCCGCTGCGCCCGCCAGCAAAAGTCGATGTCTTCGCCGGCGCCCCACCACGTGTCGTCGAAACCGCCGATACTCGTGAAGAGTTCGCGACGGATGCCGAGACCGCCACCGCCGACGAACGGGAGAAACCCGAGCGAATCGGGTATCTCATGCTCCTGGTACGCGCGCCGGGTCTGGCCCACCCATCCCGGGTTGAGCGACGCGGAATCGAACGATGCCGACACGAAGTCGTGCTCGGCGAGCGCGGCCGCCATGGCGCCGAGATAGCCGGGCGCGACGACGTCGTCGGCGTCGACGAAGCAGAGCGCCCTACCGGTTGCGACGCGCGCCCCAACGTTGCGCGCGTAGGCCTGACCGCGACACGCCGCGGCGTCCACGAGCGTGAAGCGAGGAAGCCGATCGCGAAATCCCGCGGCAACCGCGCGGCTGTCGTCCGTGGAGCCGTTGTCGGCGACGACGACCTCCCACGCGCCGTCGTATTCCTGCTTGGCGAGCGCTTCGAGCTGATCGGGAAGCGTCGCCGCGGCATTCCGGCACGGAATGACCACGCTGATTGCAGGGAGCGCCAGATGTGCGCGATTGCCGTCCATGTGCTCCCGCGTCGTCGTAAACGGCAATGAAGTGTACCGACGGCTCCAGGACTTCCTTCGGGGCCGATGCCGGTACGATGCTCGCTCCTCGCCACCGGCCGACCACGGGGCGACCACGGGGCGAGGACGGGGTTTTGACGACGGGGTTTTGACGACGGGGTTTGACATCGACGTGACCGACCAAGACGACAGCCATCCCGATGCGCACGCGAACCATCCGTTGGCCGTGAGCGCGCCGGCCGTTGCTGATCTGCCTCCGCCGGAACTGCGCTACCGGCGCCGCATGACGATCCCGCAGGCGTTGCGCGAAGCGTGGGCGGCGCGCGAGATCACGCGCAGCCTGGCCGAGCGTTCGATCCGGTCCCGCTACAAGCAGGCCGTGCTCGGCTTCGCGTGGTCGCTCCTCACGCCGCTGATCCTGATGGTCGCGTTCACCGTGCTGTTCAAGAGGGTCGCGAGCGGCCACAACCTCGGTGTGCCGTCCAACGTCCCCTATCCGCTGTTCTCGTACATCGCACTGGTGCCCTGGACGTTCTTCTCGAACTCGATCGGCAATGCCTCGACGAGCATCATCGGCAACATCACGTTGATCAACAAGGTGCCGTGCCCCCGCGAGGTGTTTCCGTTGAGCGGTGTGGCGATGGCGGCGTTCGACGCCGTGCTCTCGCTCATCGCGTTGGTGGTGCTGTTTGCGGGCTTCACCTTCATGCCGCGACCGACGAGCTATTGGGTGCCGCTCATCCTGTTGATCATGTTGGCGTTCGTGGTCGGCACGTCGATTCTCTGCTCGGTGCTCGTGGTGTACGTGCGCGATCTGCGTACCGCACTTCCGTTGGCGCTGCAGTTCGGTCTGTTCGTCACGCCCATCGCCTACGGGTTCTCGGTGATCCCTCGATCGATTCGCGGCATCTACTCGGTCATCAATCCGCTGGGCCCGACAATCGAGTCTCTTCGTCGCACGGTGCTCTACGGCGTCGCCCCACAAGGGCAATACCTCGCGCTCGCCGCCCTCGGTGCAACCGTCTACCTCGTGGGCGGCTACTGGTTGTTCAAACGGATGGAAGCGGGCATAGCGGACATCGCTTGACACGCGTCACATGCGGCGCCGCGGCGAATAGTTCCCATTGCTCTACCTATCCGATTTGTACCGCGTGTGATCGCGATGATGTCCCATCCGTCCCACCGCGATCCGGCGAATAGCGATCGCAACCGGGCAACACGGGACGGCGAAGGAACTCCAAACGTGTCAGATGACGTGGACGCGCAGCGCGTTCGTAATATGAAGTGGGGGCTGCGTGAATCCAGGTAAATGTCCGTGATATCGGGTTTCTCCGACGTGCTTTGCAACACGCTCCGTGGTTACGATGCGGACAGCGTGGTGCCGTGCAGGCAGGGGCGAGTGCACACGTAAGGGAAGGGCGCCGCGGTGCTTCGTGCGGTTACACGAAGCACTGCAGGCCACGAAGCGTGCCGCTAGGGCGGTGCTGGGGGAGAGCGAATGGCAGTTCGGCTGCTGGGGGGTGAACGTGCGCCCTCGGTCGACGTCACGCCGATCATCGAACTGGAACGGGTCAGCGCGCGTTGGCGCCGCAGCTTCGTGCCGAAGGCCGCGAGCAGCGCGACCGACTCCATCGCGATCGCCATCGCGATGTTGCTCGCGTATGTGCTCGGTGACGTTGCATCCGTGCCCGGTCAATCGCGCGACAACTACTTGCTCTTCGCGTTGTGCAGCATCCCGGCGTGGCTCGTGGTGTTCGCGCGCTACGGCCTGTACTCGTCGCGTCGCATCACTTCGCGTACGCAGGAGTACCGCCAGGTGTTCCACGCGGTCGTGGTTGCTGTCGCGGTCATGATGCTGGCGGCATACGCGATTCAAGTGAACGTCGCCCGCCGTTGGCTGCTGCTCACGTTCTGCTTCGCGCTGGCATTCGTTGCGGCCGACCGTGAGGCCACGCGGCGAGTGTTCGAGGCGCTCCGTCGTCGCGGTCGCATGATGCGACCGGTGGTCATCGTGGGCGCCAACGGCGAGGGCCACGCCATCGCCGACATGCTCGACAGCCAGCCGTGGCTCGGCTACCGGGTGCTCGGCTTCGTCGACGACGTCCGTTCGAGCGACGGTTCCCGCACCGTGTTCGGTCCCACCTCGATGACGCTCCAGACGGTCCTTTCCACCGGTGCAACGGGCGTGATCGTCGCGACCACCGCGATCGACGCCGACACCTGCAACGACGTCGCACGCGAGCTGGTCGAAGCCGGTGTGCACGTCGAGCTCTCCTCGACGCTGCGCGACGTCGCTTCGCAGCGGTTACTCGTGCGCCCACTGGGTCGCTACCCGGTGGTGTGCCTCCAGCCCGTCCGCCGCACGGGATGGCGCGGTGTGGCGAAACGCACCTGGGACATCTCGATCGCGAGCTTCGCCATCGTGGTCACTGCACCGCTCACGCTGCTCGTCGCGCTGCTGGTCAAGATCGATTCGGCCGGTCCGGTGCTCTTCCGTCAGAGCCGGATCGGCAAAGACGGCGAAGTGTTCACGATCTTCAAGTTCCGCACGATGTCGGTCGACGCCGAACTGCGGCTCGCGGAACTCGAAGCCGAGAACGAAGCCGACGGCCCGCTGTTCAAGATCCGCAACGACCCGCGCACCACTCGCATCGGGCGGTTCCTCCGGCGCTTCTCGATCGACGAGCTGCCCCAGTTGTTCAACGTGTTGCGCGGTGAGATGAGCATGGTCGGCCCGCGACCGGCGCTCCCGTCCGAAGCCGCCAAGTGGGCGCCGCGCCTGCGCCAACGGCTGCGGGTCAAGCCCGGTCTCACCGGCATGTGGCAGGTGAACGGCCGGAGCAACTCGTCGTTCGAGCAGTACGAACGCCTCGACCTCTACTACGTCGACAACTGGTCGCTGATCACCGACTTGATGATCATTCTGCGCACGATTCCCGTGCTGCTGCGCCGAAACGGCGCGTACTAGGAGTAATTCGAGTCAACGCGTGCGGAGCCAGTCGACGGTGGCGCGTAGGCCTTCGTCGAGCGGTACCCGGCAGTTGAAGCCGAGGTCGCGGGTCGCGGCCGTGCCGTCGCCTCGGCTGCGGCGCACGTCTCCCGCGCGAGGCGGCGCGAAGTCGGGCTCGGGAACGACTTCGAGGATGCGGCCCAGCGCGGCGAGCAGGTCGAGCAGGCTCGTCTCGTCGCCGCCGGCGACGTTGTACGCCTTGCCCGCACAAACATCTGCGGGTGCGGTCGCGGCGGCAAGGTTCGCATAGACGACATCCTCGATGTAGGTGAAGTCGCGGCTCTGGCCGCCGTCGCCGTGCACCGTTGGTCGGTGTCCCGAAAGCAATGCGTCTATGAACAAAGGGATCACGGCGGCGTACGTGGAATCCGGGCGTTGGCGTCGCCCGTA
>JAODBJ010000168.1 GCA_025463905.1 Actinomycetes bacterium | reverse complement strand
TTCGACGGCACCGCCCGACATCATGGTCTGGCGGCTCGCGGACGTGGACCCGGCCGACCCGATCGTGGTGTCGGCGGGCGCCACCACCACCTCGTCGACGCCGAGGATCGTGCGCGCGAACTGCTGTACGAGCGTGACGAAACCCTGCCCGACTTCGGCCGCGGCGCACGTGATGGTCGCGACACCATCCTGCAGGCGGCACCGCGCAACCGAGCTGTCGTCGTAGCCCTCGGCGTACATCAAATTCTTGAAGCCGACCGCAAACCCGACACCGCGTGTGACGTCGATCGGGTCGGCGGTACGGCCCGCACCTCCTGGGCGGGCGAGCACGTCGTCGGCCGGCGGTGGTGGGAGCGGTATTGCCGCGCAGGCGCGGATCACTTCGGCAACCGGCAGAGTGCCGTCCACTCGTTGACCGGTGAGCAGTTCGTCGCCCGGCGCGAGCGCGTTCCGCAAGCGAAGTTCGATCGGATCGACACCGCACTCGGCGGCGAGGCGGTCCATCTGTGCTTCGTGCGCGAAGCACACTTGCACCGCCCCGAACCCGCGCATCGCCCCGCACGGCGGGTTGTTGGTGCGCACTGCGAAGGCGTGCACGTGCGCGTTCGGAACGCGGTATGGGCCGGCGGAGAAACACGCTGCGTTCGCCGCGACGTGATAGCTCGAAGAGCGATACGCGCCACCGTCGAGCACGATGCGCGCCTCGAAGCTCACGATGTCGCCCGCGAGCGACGCGCTGTGCCGCATCCAGATGCGCGCTGGGTGGCGATGCACGTGGCCGAGGAACGACTCGCGCCGGCTGTACACGATCTTCACCGGTCTTCCGGTGCGCAGCGCGAGCAGGCACGCGTGAATGTGCAGGCTCACGTCCTCGCGGGCGCCGAACGCGCCGCCCACACCGCCGAGCGTGAGGCGGACCTTGTCGGCCGGCAGGCCGATGCACACCGCGATCTGGTCGCGGTCGTTGTGCAACCACTGCGTCGACACGATGAGGTCCACGCCACCGTCGTCGGCCGGCATCGCGAGCCCTGCTTCGGGTCCCATGAACGCTTGGTCCTGCATGCCGACGTCGTACGTTCCTTCGACGACGACGGGGCCGTGCTCGCCGGCGTCGCCGCGACGGATCACGAGCTCTCGGAACACGTTGCCATCGGGGTGGATCGCGTCGGCGGTGAGCGACGCCTCTGCGTCGGTGAGCGCGGGAAGCACTTCGTACTCCACGACGATGGCTTCGCACGCCCGCCGCGCTTGCTCAGGGTGGTCCGCCGCGACGGCGGCGACGGGTTCGCCGACGTAACGCACGACGTCGTCGGCGAACACGGGTTGATCGGGATGTTCGAGGCCATAGCGGTTGCGGCCGCCGAGATCGGCGGCGGTGAGCACCGCGCGCACGCCCGGCATCGCGAGTGCAACCGATGTGTCGATCGAACGGATACGGGCCGACGCGTGCGGCGACCGGAGGGTCTGACCCCACAGCATCCCCTCAGCCCACAGGTCGTTCGCGAACGCGAACTCGCCCCGCACCTTCGGCACGCCGTCGGGCCGGATCGCGGCCTCGCCGACCCCGCCGCGCGTCGGTGGTGCGAGCGTGGTTGTCATCGCGCTGCCGCCGCCGCGTGCGCGGCGCGGTTTACCGCAGCCAGGACGCGGCCGTAACCGGTGCAGCGGCAGAGATTGCCCGAGAGCGCTTCGCGAACCGCAAGGTCGCTCGGCGCCGGTTCCCGGTTGAGCAGGTCGTGTACTGCCATCACGAGCCCGGGTGTGCAGAACCCGCATTGCACAGCACCTTCGGATACGAACGCGTCTTGCACCGGGGTGAGCTCGCCGTGCGCAGACGGCTGGATGCCTTCCGGGGTGACGATGTCGGCGTCGATCGCGCTACTCGCGAGGACCAGGCACGCGCACACGAGCCGGCCGTCGACCATGACCGAGCATGATCCGCACTCGCCTTGTTCGCACGCGGCCTTGGCGGCGGGAAGCCCGAGCCGTTCGCGCAACACGTAGAGCAGGTTCTCACCGTCCCAGGCGTCGACGACGTCGTGCTCGACCCCGTTCACCCGCAGCGGGTAGGCGTTCATGTCGCCGCGCGGTGTGGCGCGCCGAATTGAACTGCACGGCGTAGCGCGCGGCTCGCCATGACTTCGATTGCGTGGGTCCGGTAGCGCGCGGTGCTGCGGTGATCGTCGATGGGTTGTGCCGCGGCCGCAACGAGCCCTGCGAACGTCGCGGCGTCGGCGGCTTGCGGCAGTGACACACGGTCGTCGGCCCACACGAGCCGCGGCGTGAGCCACTCGGCCGCGGCGGCCGCGAGAAATGCCGTCGGCCCGACAGAACCGAGGCCGATGCCGACCGTGCGCGCGTCGAGGTCGACGACCAGCGCGAGGGACGCGACCGCGATCACCATCGCGTTCCGCGTACCGACCTTCAAGTACTCCTGCGGGCCGCGCCGAATCGGGATGCGCACCGCGATCATGAGGTCGCCCGGCTCGAGTGCGCTGCGTTTCGGTCCGACCAGGAAATCCTGCAGTGCGATCCGCCGCCGACCGGCCGGCCCGTCGATCTCGACCGACGCACCGAGCGCGAGGAGCACCGGCAACGTGTCGCCGGCGGGCGACGCGGTCGCGAGGTTGCCACCGATCGTTCCCGCATTGCGGATCTGTGGCGATCCCACGGTTCGGGCCGCGTCGGTGATTGCCGGCGCCACCGCCGCGATTTCGGGTTCGAGCAATTCGGTGTACGTGGTGGCGGCGCCGAGTACGAGCGTGCCGTTCTCGACCGAGCGCGCCCGCAAGGTCTCGACCCGCCGAAGGCATACGACGTGTTCCGGGCGCCGCCGGCCCTCGTTCACGTCGACCATCACGTCGGTGCCGCCGGCCAGAACCAGCGCGGCGGGCGTCGCCGCGAGCGCGGCGAGTGTCTCGTCGATCGTCGTCGGCAACAGCACCGCCATGGCGCCAGCTTCGGCGCCGCTTCAACAAAATGTCAACGCGGGGCCATGAAGGCTGTGTGAACCGGTCGTTTCACGAACGGGTGACCTGTACCGACACCCGAGTCGCGCCGGCGCCGATCGCCGCGCCCACGACGTCGCCCACCGCTGCGAGTACGGCGTCGCCGTCGCCGGTCACGCTGCTGCCGAACGGCCCGAAGTCGACGTCGAGCCCGTGCTTGCGGGCCGCGTCGACGGCGGCGAGCACATGAGCGCCCGGGTCGCCCTCCACGAAGGGCTCGACGGTGAATTCGACCCGCAGCCTCACGTCACGTCACCCTAACCGCGTGCTGCTCGCCGGTGGGACGGTGATCGATGTCGACGGGATGCGAGTTGCCGACGTGCGGGTCGGCGCGGACGGTCGCGTGGCGGCGGTCGGACCGGCGCTCGCGGCCGTTGGCGCAGAGAGCGTCCTCGACTGCGCGAACACGTTCGTCGTGCCGGGCGGTGTCGACGTGCATACGCACATGCACCTCCCCGTCGGCGCCGTGCGGGTGAGTGACGACTTCGACACGGGCACACGCGCGGCGGCGATCGGTGGCACGACGACCGTGATCGACTACGTCACCGCGTACCGCGGTGAAGATCCCTTTCACGCGTTGGCGACGTGGCGGCGATGGGCCGAGCCCGCGTGCGTCGACTACGGCCTGCACATGACGTTCACCGAGCGCGTTGCCGAACGCGTGATCGCCGGGTGTGTCGAAGCGGGGGTTACGTCGTTCAAGCTCTACATGGCGTACCCGGAACTGCTTCAGGTCGACGACGACGTGATTCTGGAAGTGATGCAGCTGGCAACACGCCATGGCGGCCTCGTGACGTTGCACTGCGAGGACGGCGGCGCCATCGAAGCATTGCGCCGGCAGGCGCTCGCCGAAGGTCGCACGGGCGTGATGGAGCACGCGAAGACGCGTCCGGCGGCGCTCGAGGCTGCGGCCGTAGAACGCGCCGCGGCACTGGCCGAGGCGGCCGGCGCATCGCTGTATGTGGTGCACCTCTCGTCGGCACCGGCACTCGCGGCCGTGCGCGAGGCGCGTGACCGCGGTGTCGATGTGCTCGCCGAGACGTGCCCCCAGTACCTCTACCTCGACACCGCACGCCTGGCCGGACCTGATGGCGATTCTTTCGTCTGCACACCACCGTTGCGCGACCCGTGGCACGTCGAGGAGTTGTGGCACGGACTCGCGACGGGCGCAATCCACACCGTCGCAACGGATCACTGCCCGTTCAACGTCGCCGACCGCCGGGCCGGCCTGCGGGCGCGGCCCAACGGTGCCGCCGACTTCACCGAAGTTCCGGGTGGCCTTCCCGGCATCGAGACGCGGATGGGACTCGTTTGGGAGGGCGTCACGAGTGGGCGCATCACGGCCGAGGATTGGGTGCGCCTGTGCGCGGAAGCACCGGCGCGCGCGTTCGGTTGCTGGCCCGAGAAGGGCAATCTGCGGGTTGGTGCCGACGCCGACGTCGTGGTGTGGGATCCGCAGCGCCGTCAGTCGTTGGCCGCACGCGCGTTGCACATGGCCGTCGATCATTCACCCTACGAAGATGTTGTCGTGACCGGTTGGCCCTCTCTCGTGTTGTCGCGAGGAGACGTGATCGCGCGCGACGACCGCTACGTAGGCGAACCGGGTCGTGGTCGTTATCTCAGTCGGCGTGCACGTTCGTAAAGGTTCGGCCCGGGATGGCGAAGCCGATTGCCTGGAGTTGGCGTCGGTAGGCAACCGCGAAGCGGTCGAACGGTAGGTGCAGTTCTTCGAGCAGATCGAGCGGCAACCGTTCGGGCCGCTGGCTTTCGACGATCTCCTGGTCAGGCAGGAAGATACGTGCCTCGAGATCTTCGTACGCCTCTGCGTCGACCTCGACGCCGAGCGGGAACGCGCAGAGCCAGAACAGGTTCATCTCGGTCGCCGACACCGGCGACGCCGCGACGCACATCACGCTGCCCGGACCGCTGGCGCCTGCGAGTGCGACGGTGAAGGGCAACTCGACGCGGTACTCGAAGTTCGTGCCGACTTCCGGCCGGGCGCCGCCGGGCCCGGGGTCCACTGTCGGATCGAGCGACGGGTACGCGTAGTCGAACGCAAGGTGGTGCCCATCGAGCGACACGTCGACGTGGAACGACTCGACCTCCGTGACGCGTGCGTTGCCGAACGTGTCGGCGTGCAACACGGAGAAATGGGCGACATCGCAGAAGTTTTCGATCTGGCGGGACGCCTGCACCTGCCACGGATACACCACGCCGACGTGCACCCAGTGCGTACCGGCTTCGATCACCGGCCACGTCGGTCGTTCGCGCCGTTGAGTCTCTTCGTCGACCAAGCAGGTCCACACGAGGCCCGCGTACTCGCTGACTCGGAACGATGTGACGTCGGCTTGCGCGGGGATCGAGCGTTCAGGCGGTAACTGCGGAATATCGACGCAGCTGCCGTCGCCGCGGAACGCCCAGCCGTGGTACGGGCAGCGCAAGCAACCGTTGCCGTCCACGTCGCCGCGGCTCAATCGCGTGCCGCGATGCGAGCAGAGGTCTTCGACGGCGTTGGCGCGCCCGGCCGCATCCCGGAACAGTGCGAGATCGCGGCCGAGTAGCCGTGCCGGTACGACCGCTCCCGGAGGCAGATCGATCGATCGTGCCACCGGGTGCCAGTAGTACGACGCCACCTTCAGGAACGTCGCGTCGGCGTCTTCGTTCACTGAGGCGACGCTACGGCGCACGTCGGCTCGCGCATC
Source organism: Actinomycetes bacterium (assembly GCA_025463905.1). Classification (GTDB taxonomy): domain Bacteria; phylum Actinomycetota; class Acidimicrobiia; order IMCC26256; family PALSA-610; genus JAODBJ01. The sequence goes on along the minus strand of JAODBJ010000168.1, from coordinate 2,799 downwards.
GCGCGGACGCGTTTCAAGCGTGTGAAAACTAGCTTTCAGCGGAGTTGAGGTAGTTGTAAATCGTGAAGCGGCTGACGCTCATGGCGTCGGCCACGTACTCCACCGATTTGCGCAAGGCGAATGCACCGCGGTCTCCGAGCAGCTGCACCGCACGTTGCTTGTCTTCGCGCGAAAGGCGTGCGAGTGGCGCGCCGAGCTCGGCTTCTACGGCGGTGATCATCCGGTCGAGCGTGCCTTGGACGCCGGGGAGCCGTAGCCCGCCGACGAGCTTGCCGTCCCAGTGCAACGGGATGTCGCTCGGCAGCGCCGCCTTCGCGGAGACCAGCTCGGCGCCGAGCGCGTCGGCCACCGGTTCGAGGGCGGCGAGAAGCGGATGCCGGCGGGCCATGGCCAACAGAACGTAGCGAATGTGATCGTAAAGGCTCTGTGAACTGGTATCGCTCGCGTTGACACTTTGTTGAAGCAGCGGCGATGGTCGCGGCATGCGAACCCTGATCCGTAACGGGATCGTGCTCCCGATGGCCCGGCCACGCGAGGCGATCGACCCCGGCTCGGTGTTGATCGACGGCTCGGCCATCATCGCGGTGGGCTCGGTGGAAGACCTCGACCACGACCCGCGTTCCGTGGGCGCGGAAATCGTCGACGCGACGCTGCACGCGGTAATTCCCGGCCTCCACAACTGCCATCTGCATTCCGGCTTGTTGCGCGGCACCGCCGAATCCAAGTCGTTGTGGGATTGGTTGAAGGCCTACGTCGATCCCGCGCACCGCGCGCTTACACCCGAGATCGCGCGGGCCGCGTCACGCCAGTGCTACGCGGAGGCGCTGCTCGGCGGGACCACGTCGGTGATGGACATGTGGCGATTCATGGAAGGTTCGGCCGAAGTCGCCGACGAACTCGGCATTCGTGCCACGCTCGTTCCCTACGTCGCCGACGAAGAAGGCTTCGACTACTTCGAGTCGATCGCCTCGAATCGCGCGTTGCTCGAACAGTGGCGGGTCGGCGCCGGGGGACGCGTGCGGGCCTGGGTCGGGCTTGAACACCTCCTCTACTGCAGTGAGAAATGCTTCGAGCAGGCGGTCGCGCTCGCGCAGGAGTTCGACACGGGACTGCATACGCATTCGTCGGAGTCGCGCTGGGAAGTGGAAGAGTCGCAACGCCGATGGGGCAAACGGCCGATCGAGGTGTTCGCGGACCGGGGCGTGCTGTCGGAACGAACGGTTGTGGCGCACTGCGTGTGGCTCGACGACACCGAGATCCAGTTGTTGGCGCGCAGCGGGACGTCCGTTGCGCACTGCCCGTGCTCGAACATGAAGCTCGCTTCCGGCCCGGCGCGTGTCGCCGACATGCGCGCGGCGGGCATTGCGGTGGGGATCGGGAGCGACGGTGAGAAGGAGAACAACAATCTCGATCTCTTCGAGGAGATGAAGTTCGCGTCGCTGCTCCAGAAGGTGACCACGCTGGATCCAACTACCGGCGACCCGTGGGACATGCTCACGATGGCGACGAGCGAAGGTGCGCGCGCACTTGGGCTCGACACCACGACCGGATCGCTCGAAGCGGGCAAACGCGCCGACGTTGTAACCGTCTCACTCGGCGGACTGCACACCACACCGGTGTTGCACGGCGACGACTTCAACGTCGTGGCGCACCTCGTGTTCGCAGCTGGGGCGCAGGACGTGCGCAACGTGTGGGTCGACGGCGCCCGCGTCGTCGCCGGGGGAGTGCCGCAGACGTTCGACGTCGCCCAGGTACGTGACGCAGCCCAAGCCGCGGCGGAAGAATTGTTCGCGCGCCGCGCGGCGATCCTCGCCTCTGCATGAGTGGCCGCTGGCTGTTGCGCCAGTGCGCGCTCGTGGCCACCTTCGACGACGCCGAGCGCGAGTACCGCGACGCCGACGTGCTCGTCGATGGCCATCTCATCGTCGCGGTAGGGAAAGGGCTCGACTCGACCGGCTGCGATCGCGTCATCGACGGCACGGGTTTGGTCGTGATCCCCGGTTTGGTGAACGCGCACCAGCACCTCTACCAGGGTGCATTGCGCGCGATCCCGCATCTCGAACGGGCCCTGATCGGCCCGTGGCTGCGCGAACTGGGCGCGATCGTGAAAGCGTGGTGGCAGGCCGGCCGTTTTGAACCCGACGCGGTCGGTGCGATCGCCGCGGCGGTGCTCACGGAGTCGATGCTGAGCGGGGTCACGACCGTGGCCGATCAGCACTACTTCCATCCCGCGGGCGCGACCCAGCCCTACATTGAGGAGACAATCGACGCCGCGCGGCGCGTTGGCGTCCGGCTGCACGCCTGCCGCGGTTCGTTGACCCTCGGACCCGACGCGTCCGTTGTGCAAAGCGTCGACGAAGTGGTGCGCCACAGTGCGGCGCTGATCGACGCGTTCCACGACCCGTCGGCCGGCGCGTTCGTTCGCGTCGCCCTCGCGCCATGCGGCGTGCACGTCGACGAACTCGCTCTGTTCGACGAACTCGCCGCGCTCGCGGCCGACTATGACGGCGTGCGCCTGCACACGCACCTGTACGAACGAGTCGATACTGAGGCGGCGCGCGACCGGTACGGCATGACGCCGTGGGAACTGCTCGTCTCGCACGGATGGGCGCAACCGCGCACTTGGCTCGCGCATGTCGTCGACGTGCCGACGGCGGAGATCGACGAGATAGCCGCGGCGGGCGTCGGGGTTGCGCATCTCATCGCGCCCGACCTGCGGATGGGTTGGGGCGTCGCGCCGGTGCGCGAGATGCTCGATGCCGGCGTGACGGTCGGGTTCGGCACGACAGGCTCCGCGTC
>JAODBJ010000158.1 GCA_025463905.1 Actinomycetes bacterium | reverse complement strand
CGCGCCGGCTACAGCGCGCCGCCTCCGGGCGTCGCTCGCCTCGGCGCTGCGCGAGATCGGCGAACCGATCGACGAGTGACGTGCCTCGCCTGACCCGTTCGCGCGCGACGGATGGGACGCGCCGGCGCTTCGCCGCGCACGACGAAGCTCGCCGCCGCGCGATGCCGGTCGACGACGTGCTCGGCGAGTACGCCGCGCGCAGTCTGACTCGGCGCGAATTCTTCGGTGTCGCTGCCGCCGCCGGCGCGGTCGGTGTGGCCGCCGGAACCGGAACGCTGCAACCTCGGCGCGCGGCCGCGGGTGAGCCGCGCATCGTCATTGTCGGTGCCGGTCTCGCGGGCCTCCGCTGTGCGCACCAACTGTGGGTCGACGGTGCGGCGGTCGGTCGCCCGATCGCGTCGACCGTGTACGAAGCCGACACGACGCACGTCGGCGGTCGTTGTTGGAGCCTGCGCGACTACTTCTCCGCAGGCGCGGTCGCGGAACACGGCGGCGCGTTCATCAACACCGGACAGCGTCGAATTCGGCGACTTGCCGCGCGCCTCGGGCTGCACGAGGAAGTGGTCAACGGGGGAGACCTCCGCGCCGGCGAAGAGGTGTTCTTCGTCGGCGGACAGCGATATTCGTATGCGGAAGCCAACGCCGACTGGGCCGCGGTCGGGTTCGACGCGTTTCACGACGCGGCCGCGGCGGCGGGTCCCCAACCGAACTACAAGCACTCCACACCCGAAGGACGCCGCCTCGACAATCTCGCGGTGCCGGAATGGCTCGACGAATCGGGCATCGGCGCGACGAGTCGCTTCGGCCGTTTGATGCAAGCCAACGCGGTGTCGGAGTACGGCGGCAACCCGAGCGACCAGTCGGCGCTGAACTTGATCTACCTGTTGGCATGGAACGCGCGCGACAGCCTGCAACCGCTACCTGGCGACGACGAACGCTTCCACATCGTCGGTGGCAACGACCAGATCGTGTCGCGCATGGCTGCACAACTTCCGAGTGGCGCGGTGAAGATGGGTTACGAACTGATCGCGGTGAAAGCGAACGGCGACCGCGGCTATACCTGCAGCTTCCAATCCGGCAACGCCGTCGTCGACGTTGCCGCCGATCACGTCGTGCTCGCGTTGCCGTTCAGCACGCTGCGTCGCGTCGACTTGCGTCATGCCGGTCTTTCGCCGCTCAAGCTGCACGCGATCCGTTCGCAGGGAATGGGTGACAACGCGAAGATCCACGTGGAGCTCGAACGAAAGACGTGGCCGGCGCTCGGCTACGCGGGCGCCACCTACACCGACTGGGACAAGTTCTGCACCGCATGGGACGGCTCGGTGCCGCTCGGCGCCGGCGGCGCGCCGGCGATCCTGGTCGCGTTCCCCGGCGGTCGTGCCGGCGCCCACAAACTCACCGGTGCCGCGCACGGCCCCGCACCCACACCCGACGTCACGTGGTTCCTCGAACAGGTCGAGCACGTGTTCCCGGGCACGATCGCCGCGCACACCGGAGTCGCGTACGAAGACCATTGGGCCGTCGATCCGTGGCATCTCGGCTCGTATTCGTATTACCGCGTCGGGCAGTTCCACACCATCAGCGGTTCCGAACACCGCCAGGAAGGCAACCTGCACTTCGCCGGCGAACACACGTCGGTAAGCCAGCAGGGCTTCCTCGAAGGCGCGGTCGAATCTGGCGAACGCGCCGCGCGGGAAATCGGGCACCAGATCTGATCACCTTTACCGGCGTCGGTTCGACGGGTGATACTCCGCCCGGAAATCCATCTACGCAATGGGGGGAAGAATGCGCCGAGTATTGGTTGCGGTTGTCGGAAGCATCGTGATGAGCGCGACCGCGTTTGCTGGAAGCGCGAACGCGATCACGGGCACCGCGAAGGGCGACACGATCAACTACAAGTACGCCGGGGTCACCGGCCCCGACTCGTCGACGTGCGGCGGTGACTGGGCCAACGACAAGGAAACCCGCACGTTCAAGGTCTACCCGGAGCGGTCGAACAACGGCACCTACCAGGTCACCGAGACGTTCACGGGTGGGAAGTTCACAACGGTCGCAGGGCCGAGCCCCGAGTCGTGCGAGGCCGGCACGAGCAACACGCTTGCGGCCGGTCTGAAAGGCACGTTCCACGGCTACATCACGATGTACGTGTCGAACACCGACAAGCTCGGCGACTGGAGCGCGAGCACCGACGTGACGTGCTCGGCAACGTGCACGACCACCGAGTGGGTCGCCAACGCGTTTGGTCCCACCGCGACGCTCACAGAACCCGATTGGTGGTTCACGTACAAGACGACCAATCCGAGCGCGTGCGCATCGCATTGGATCAACGCGAACTACGGCAACTCCGGCGACATCGCGACATCCTGCGGCGTCGGTATCTGATCACGCGTGAGTGGGGCCGCCGGGAACGGCGGCCCCACGCATCTCACTGCGTCTAGGCGCCTTGCGCGCCGAGGAGTGCACCGACGCCGAAGGTGATCGCCGCGGCCACGGTGGCGGCAGCGAGTTGGCGGAGCGCGGTGCGGATCTTGCTCCGACCGGTGAACGCGCCGATCGCGGCGCCGAGACCCGAGGCGGCGACGATCCCAATGGCGATGGACGCGACGATCGCGGCAGTGCCCTTGAGCACGAACCAGGGGAGCAGCGGCAACAGCGCGCCGGCAGCGAACGACAGGAACGACGCCAGCGCTGCTTGATTAGCGGAGCCGACTTGATCGGGATCGACGCCGAGTTCGAGCCGGGCGTGCGAGTCGAGCGCGACTGCCGGGTTTGACATCAGGATCCGCGCCACCATTTTCGCGTCAGACTCCGGAACTCCCTGAGCTTGGTACATGCCCGCGAGTTCTTCGAGCTCACCCTTGGGATCGTGGGTGAGCTCCTCGCGTTCGACGTCGATTTCGTGTCCGACGAGCTCTTCTTGCGCGCGTACCGACACGAGTTCCCCCGCGGCCATCGAAAACGCGCCCGCCAGCAGACCGGCGACGCCGGCAAGCCGCACCGTGCTCGGTCCTGGGTTCGCGCCGGCGACCCCCAAGATCAGCGAGATGTTCGTGAGGAGACCATCGCCGGCGCCGAGCACCGCGGCGCGCGCCGCGTTGCCCTCAACGTCGCGGTGCCGGCTCGTACGCGCCCTTCGCGCCCCGAAGAGGTGAACGAGTCGCTCCTTGGCCATCCGCACCCACTAGGTCCAACTACGACTGTGCAATGTCGGCAGCAGGAAGCCTGACACGAAACGTCGTGCCGGTGTCGGCGTCGGTGTCGGGGATGGTGAGGGTGCCGTCGTGCGCAACGACGATCTCCCTGGCGATCGCGAGACCCAGCCCCGTTCCACCGGCGTCACGGGCTCGCGCGTCGTCGAGTCGGGCGAACCGCTCGAACACACGCGCCCGTTGGTCGGGCGGAATGCCGGGGCCGTCGTCGACGATTGCGACCTCGACCGCGCCGTCGGTTTCGTTGAGTTGGACGCGCACGACGGAGGCGGCGTGACGCTCGGCGTTGTCGAGCAGGTTGCGAACAACGCGACGGAGTTGGTCGGCGTCGCCCATCACTTGACCGCCGGACATGCCGGTGAGGTCGACGACGACCCGGCCCCGCGCCTGCAGCGGCTGAGCTTCTTCCAGCAGGAGATCGTCGAGGTCGACGCGCTCGCGCCGTACCGGCAACCGCTGGGTATCGCTGTGCGCGAGAACCAGGAGATCTTCGACGAGCCGTTGCATGCGCGCGGTTTCGTCGAGCACGTCCTGCTCGGTCGTTTGCCAGTTCGCGCGTTGCGGGTGAGCGAGGTCGACTTCGAGTTGGGCCCGTATCGCCGTCAAGGGGCTGCGCAGCTCGTGCGATGCGTCGGCAACGAAGCGGCGTTGGCGCGCCGCGGCGTCCTCGATGCGCGCCAGCATCGCGTTCATGGTGCGCGACAGCCGGTCGATCTCGTCGCCGGTACCGGGTTCCGGCACGCGGCGGTGCAGATCGCGGTCACCGATCTCAGCTACCTCTGACCGCACGCGCTCGACCGGTCGCAACGCCCAACCGGCGACGCCCCATACCGTTCCGGCGACCAGTACCAGCAGTATCGGCAGACCGGCCGCGAGAAGCTTCGCGAGCGTCTGCGTGCTCTGTGCGACCGGCGCCAGGCTTGCCGCCGCGTACACGACGTACCGGCCGGTAGACAGTGACACCGTGTGCGCGACGACGCGGAACGACGAATCACCTACCGGTAGTCCACTGACCGTCTTCGACGTGTAGCTGCCAACCGGTGGGACGTCGCGCGAGATGCGAGTCTCACCGGCAATGTTGGTGCTGCCGGCGATAACACGACCGGTGGACGCGTCGACGACTTGTACAACCGACCGCTCGTCGCTCCCGACGTTGATCTGGCTCGGCACCGACGCGTTGGCGAGCAATGCCGATACATCCTGCGCGCGTAGGCGCGCCGTCGTTGCCACGTCGCGGTTCAGCGAACGGCGCTCCGAGACGACGAGGGCGGTACCGCCGAGCGCGAGTGCCGCGGCGACGACGAGTGTCGCGACAGCAGTCGTGCGGACCCTGACGCCCCGCAGGCGACGCCAGCTACCGGCCGCCATCGGTCCGCAGTCGGTAGCCGGCGCCGCGCACTGTCTCGATCGCGCGACGCGCGAACGGTTCGTCCACTCTGCGCCGCAGCCGCCCGACGTACACCTCGACGATGTTCGGGTCGCCTTCGAAGTCGAAATCCCACACGTGTTCCAGGATGTCGCGTTTCGAGACGACGTCCCCCGCTCGGCTCAAGAGGTACTCCAACACCGAGAACTCGCGCGCGGTCAGGCTGATCTCGGTGTCGCCGCGCCAGACCCGATGCAACGCCGGCTCGAGGCGAAGGTCGCCGGCTTCGTACATCACCGTTTCGCTCCGGCCGGCACGGCGCAGGAGCGCGCGGAGGCGAGCGACCAACACCACGTACGAGAACGGCTTTGTGAGGTAGTCGTCGGCTCCGGTGTCGAGCGCCTCCGCCTCGTCGTACTCACCGTCTTTGGCGGTAAGCATGAGGATCGGCGTCCAGTTGCCACCTTCGCGGAGCGTGGAGCAGATGCGATAACCGTTCATGCCGGGAAGCATGATGTCGAGCACGATCACGTCGTAGTCGTTCTCCTGGGCCAACCAGAGCCCGTCGGTTCCGGTCATGGCGACGTCGACTGCAAACCCCTCCGCTTCGAGGCCGCGCTTCACCGCGGATGCCACGCGCGTTTCGTCTTCCACTACGAGCACACGCATCGCGCGCACCTCCTGTGCTCCATGTTGCGCGCGCCGCGCTGAATAGCAGCTGAATCGGCTGAAACGATCGTAAGCAGACGCGACGTGGGAGGGGCGTGAAGCCCCTCCCACGCCTCATCGGCCGGTTGTGTACGGCCCGCTTGTGTTGGTCAGCCGGTGATCGTCGTTACTGCACACCCTCGAACTGGGTGTCGACGGTCGAACCCGCCGCGTCGACGTGACCGCCGCCCGGCAGGCTCGCGTCACCGGGCTCTTCGGTGCCGGCGGTCTCCGAGCCGGGTGTCTCTGCGCCCGTTTTCTCGCTGGCCGACTCGCTCGGCGCGCCCGGAACGTCGGGCGTCGTCTGGTCGCCCTGCTGAACCGTGTCGGCGTCGGCCGACGTCGGGGCGGTCGAGGTGATAGGCGCCTTCGGCACCGACGGAGCCTTCGTAGCCGCGCCGGCAACACCCGCGCCGAGCCCGGCGACCCCAATGACGCCGACGGCCGCGACGGCCAACTTGCGCTTCACGTTCATGATCATTTCGCTGTCTCCTTGGTCGTCCATTGTTGGACGACTGCATCGTGCGGCGAGCGTCCTGACGCAGAGTTGAACAACCCTGACGGGTCGTTCAGGTCCGCACATCGCCGTCGGAGACAGGAGTTATGGAGTCGGGGAGGGGGGATTTGAACCCCCGACCGCCAGCTCCCAAAGCTGGTGCGCTACCACTGCGCCACTCCCCGGAGATCCGGCCCGGCAAGGGTAGCGCCGCGCCTTCGAACGTCCGGCGGAGCCAGGGGTTCCGCGGTTGCTATTGCACCCACGCGTGTACGAGGCCGACCACGCCTCCGGCCGCGACGAGCCACGCGTAGTTCACGCGCATACGAAGCAACAGGAGAAGAGCGATTGCGGCGATCGACGCGGTGAGCGGCCCGGTGATTGCACTGTGCCCGAGGTCCCACGACACCCCGGCCATCACTCCTACGGTCGCCCCGTTCACGCCGTCGAGCGCGCCGGCCGTCCACGGCGAGCTTCGCAAGCGTGGGATCACCGGACCGAGCGCGGCGACGAGTACGAACGACGGCAGGAAGATGCCGAGCGTCGCGAGCAGCGCGCCCGAGAAACCGTGGAGCAGATACCCGACGAACGTCGCGGTGGTG
>JAODBJ010000146.1 GCA_025463905.1 Actinomycetes bacterium | reverse complement strand
CGGGTTGGGACGCGTGGGCGATCGCGCAGATGAAGGTGCTTACCGCACAGGATCGCTTGTTCCCCGGCCGCGACCACCTGCACACGGCCGTGTACCGCTACGAGTTCGAGGAACGCGCCGAGGGTGGCCCGTTCGCCGCCCTCGCGCTCGACCGCGACTTCGCGGGTGTGGTGGCCGTCGCAATCGACGGGGACGACCTCGAGGCAGCGCGCACCTGGTGTGCGCGTCTCGCACGACGCGAGATGCCGGTAGTAGCTGCGTTCACCCAGCAGCGCCTCATCATGTCGGTTCTCGAAGGAGCGCCGAGCGCGGAACACGAGGGCAGCGCCGGATCCACAAGTGCGACCCACATCTTGGTGCTGGGTTTCGTCGACGGTGACGTACTCGCGGTGTGGCGCGACCATGTCGAGCCATTGCTCGCAGAGGTGCCGGTTGGCTTCGCCAGCCCATTCCTACGAACCATTCCGGGTACGGACGACTATGTCGACGAGCTGTAGAGGTCGCGCGTGAACTCGAAGATCTACATCCACGAGTTCATCGACATCATCGGGCACAACCGCGCTCGCTACATGCATCACATGACTGCGAACTGGTGTCCCGTCGGGCGGGCCGAGCGCAACATGCTCTGTTTCGGCGTATGGGCGACGGTGGGCTCGACCGGCCGCTGGCCTGAAGTGGTGAACATGTGGGAGCTCGACGGGTGGGACGCGCTGGCCGCGAACTTCGAACACGAGTTCTCGGGCGGGGGCACCCAAGACACGTCGCTCGCGGACTGGTGGGCGGCCGCGAGCGAGTTACGGCGCGGTGGCGTCGACCGGATCGTGGTGCCGGAGCCGTGGAGCCCGACCATCGAAGAGCTCAACGCCGACGGCACCCGCGGCGCCGTGTACGCGCACGAACTGGTGACGGTCCCGCCGGGCGGGATACGCGCGTTCCTCGACGCGCTGGGCGAAGCAGGGCGCGCGACGGTAGAAGCGCACGGCGCGACTCTCGTTGGTGCGTTCCGGGTAGCGATGCGGAACGACACCGAAGCGGTTGTGATCTGGGCATTCCCGAGCTGGCCGGTGTGGGCCTCGTTCGAGCGGGCGTGGGACGACGGCGCCCTCGGCGGTTGGCGTCCCCGGCTCGTTTCGCTCGGCGCCGACGTACAACGCATCTTGCTGGTCGACGCGCCGCTCGGCCCGCTTCGCATCGGGCGCCAACCGGAGGTGTCCGACCGGCGCCCGCTCTCCGAAATCACGCGATGAGCCTGGCGACGCTGCTCGACGGCGACGATGCGGATGTTCTGATTTTCCGCGACGACGTTACGACGACTCGCGCGGAGGTGCGTTCGCTCGCGCGCGACCTCGCCGACGTGTTGCGCGCCAACGATCGGTCGGGTTCCGTCGTAGGCGTGCTCATGCCGAACGTCGCCGCCACGGTCGCCGCATGGTTCGGTACATGGGAAGCCGGCTCGACGTTCGTGCCGCTGAACCCGCGCGTCCCGCCGGCCGAACTCGGCCGCTTGATCGACACCACGGGTGTCGCGGCCGTGGTGACACTGCCGGAACTTGCGGGCGTGCTCGACGCGTGCCCTCACGAGGTGCTCGCACGCGAGCCGTACACGGTTGTTGCGCTGCATCCCACGTCGCCACGCGAAAGCGACGCGCAGCAGGCGATCATCCAATTCACGTCGGGCACGACCGGTGCCCCGAAGGCGGTCGTGCTGCGCCACGACACCGTGAGCGCGTTGCTCGACAACGTGATTGGTTCGCTGCGCGGTTCGCGCCAAGGCGACCGGGCACAGATGCCGAACCTCGTGCCGATGTCGCTGTCGTTGTGGGCCGGTATCTACCAGGTGTTGTTCGCGTTCCGGCTGGGTGTGCCCGTCGTGCTCATGGAACGGTTCGTGCCAACCGAGTTCGCGCGGCTCGTCGCGCACTTCGGCATTCGCTCATCCGTGCTCCCTCCGGCCGCTCTCGTGATGCTGCTCCAAGACCCCGGCGTCACGTCACTCGAACCGCTCCGCTACGTACGCAGTGTCTCGGCGCCGTTGTCGCCCGTACATGCACGCGCGTTCCACGAGCGCTTCGGAACCGCGATCCTCAACGGTTACGGCCAGACCGAACTCGGCGGCGAGGTCGTCGGCTGGAACGCGGCCGACTGGAAGACCTTCGGCGCCGCGAAGCTCGGTGCCGTGGGCCGCCCGCACTCGGGCATCGACGTGCGGGCCCGTCGAGAAGACGGCGAAATCGCGTCACCCGACGAAGTTGGTGAACTCGAGATTCGTTCAACCGCGCAGCTGCCGGTCGACGACCCTGCTCTCGCCGGTCGCGTCACCGATGACGGTTGGCTGCGCAGTGGCGATCTCGGACGTGTCGACGACGACGGCTTCGTGTGGATCGAAGGCCGTGTCAGTTCGATGATCAACCGTGGTGGCTTGAAGGTGTTCCCCGACGAAGTGGAGGAGACGCTGCGCGCCTACGCGGGCGTGCGCGATGTCGCGATCGTCGGCGTGCCGGATACGCGCCTGGGCGAGGTGCCGTGGGCGTTCGTCGTGCTCGATGCCGGCGCGACCCTCGACGCCGACGCGCTCAAAGCGTGGTGCCATGACCGCATGGCCGCCTACAAGATCCCGGTGAGTGTCGTGGTGGTAGCCGAGCTCCCGCGCAACGAGATCGGCAAGCTCCTCCGCCAAGACCTCGTCCCGCTCGCGAACGTCGACACGTAGGTCGGCGCCGCCGGCCGCGATGTCGTGACCGGCGACTAGAAGCCGATCTCGGCCGCGTCGTACTGGCGGAACGCGATGAGCGTGCGGGTCTCGCGAATGCCAGGGAGTGGCGAGATCTGTTCGGTGACGATCTTTGCGATCGCCTCATGGTCGTTCGTGCGCAGGATGGCCACGAGGTCGGCGTCACCCGCGACCGAGTAGACCTCGGCGATGCCCTCGATGCCGGCCAACGTGGGCCCGAGCGAAGCGATGGCGTCGGGTTCGGATTGCACGAGCACGATTGCAGTCTCCACGCGCGCCGACCGTAGCGCGCTCGGCGCACCGAACCACGCAGCGGTAGCTGCTTGACTAGCGGTGTGCGGCGCCGGTTCTGGCGATGGTTCGCGGTCAATAGAGCAACGTGGGCGCGGCCGCCCCGTTGCCCAATCTGCGATCGTGAGGTGGTCGGACTCTCGGACATCCATTTCCAGGGAGACGGTCGAATGTCGGGACAGCGGCCAACCAAGCGAGACGCGCTTATCGCGCACTGTCCCGTGCACGGACGCACTCACCACAACCACCCAAAATCAAAATAGGGCAGTACTCACCAGATCCACCTCACGCGTAATCTGGCGGTATGGCAGCGACCGCGGGTACCGGCGAACTCGTCGTCGGCAACTCGCCGCCACGGACCAGATGGTTTGCGTGACGCCTGCGACGGAAGCGTGCATCACGGTCCCGGTCGAGCCGACCCAACACACCTTCGTTTTCGTCGGTGATCGCGGCCAGCGCGTCGTCGCGATAGCCGCGACCGACCGGCAGCTCTGCGAAATCGTCGCGACCTGCGAGTGGCCATTGTGATTCGCCGATCAACGCGGGATTGTTCGTGTGGATCTCAACACAAACCCGTGTGTTCAAACCGATAGAGATGCGACGGAGGCTCAGTCGGCGGTGATGGTTTCGACGCTCGTTGTCAGTTCGAGTAACACGTCGGCATTCGGGACGACGCCGATTCCCGCGCCGGTCGGCACGTTGAGGCAACCATCGTCGAGCACGAACGGTTCGGTCAGGTCGCGTTCGTAGTAGCGATCCGATGCCGACAGGTCGCCCGGAAGAGTGAAGCCGGGCAACGCCGCGAGCGCGACGTTCAGCGCTCGACCGATGCCGGTCTCGAGCATGCCGCCGCACCACACCGGCACATCTGCGGCGACGCACAGGTCGTGGATGCGACGCGCTTCGAGTACGCCGCCGACTCGCGGCGCCTTGATGTTCACCACGGAGCACGCACCGAGCGCGAGCGCGACGCGTGCACTGTCGGCCGACACGATCGACTCGTCGAGACACACGGGCGTACGCGCGCGACGGGCCAGCGCGGCGTGGGCGAGAAGGTCGTCGGGGGGGAACGGTTGCTCCAGGAGGAGCAGATCGAACGGATCGAGCGCGACGAGCGCATCCATTTCGTCCGGCGAATATGCACCATTCGCATCAACCTGTAACGCGATGTGCGGAAAGCGTTTACGAACCGCCCCTACGATCCCAAGGTCGTGGCCAGGGGCGATCTTCAGTTTCACGCGCGCGTAGCCCTCGGTCACGAACCGCTCCACCGTCGCGAGCAATGCCGGCAGGGGTTCGATGAACCCGACGGCGACGCCGGCGGGTACCCGGTTGCGGGTCGCGCCCAGGAACGCGGCCAACGACAGGCCGGCGTTCCGAAGTTCGGCGTCGAGCACGGCGGTCTCGAGTGCCGCCTTCGCCATCTGGTGGCCGGGGATGGACGCACATCGCGGGCCCACGTCCTCGGCATTCACATCGGTGCCGACCACGCCGGGAACGAGCCATCGCCGCAATACTTCGGCCGCGCCGTCGACCCATTCCGGCGAGTAGCCGGGCTCGGAGAGCGCACCGCACTCACCCCAACCCTCGGCGCCGTCGGTCAAGGCCCGTACGAGCAGCACGTCGCGCTCGTACAAGACGCCATGAGCCGTTCGCCACGGCTCGCGCAGGGGTATGGATACCCGTCGGAGTTCGACGGCTTCGAGCTTCACGCGGGCAACGTTCGCACACAATTGGGTAGACGCTCTGCGCGCGCCAGCGTGACGCAGCGTGACGCAGCCACTACAACTGCGCCGAGCGAACGGGGCGGTAGCCGTGTGGGGTAGGACAACGCGCGTGGGGCGCACAGTGATCGCGATCGTCGTCCTCGCCGGTGCGCTCGTCGCGCTCCCGGCCGCGCGCCAGGGCGCACGCGCGCAGGCCGCGACGATGACCCTGCCGGCCGGGTTCCAGAACCAGGTCGTGTTCTCGGGCCTGACACAACCGACCAACTTCGCCTTCGCGTCCGACGGTCGTGTGTTCGTGGCCGAGAAGGGCGGCAAGATCAAGGTGTTCGACGGTCTCGACGACCCGACGCCGACGCTCTTCGCCGACCTGTCCACCGAGGTCTACGACTACCAGGACCGCGGGTTGCTCGGGCTCGCGCTCGCGCCGAACTTCCCAACCGATCCGTATGTCTACGTGCTGTACAGCCTCGACGCGCCGATCGGTGGCACGCCGCCGCGCTGGAACGACACCTGCCCGACGCCGCCGGGCCAGAGTACGGACGGTTGCGTCACCTCGAGCCGATTGAGCCGCCTCCAGGCGAACGGCGACGTGATGACCGGCACCGAGAAGGTCCTGATCGAAGACTGGTGCCAGCAGTTCCCGAGCCACTCGATCGGCACGGTCGCGTTCGGTTCCGACGGCGCGCTCTACGCCGGGGGCGGCGACGGCGCGAGCTACAACTACGCCGACTACGGCCAGGCCGGCGGCACGCTTACCGGCAATGTGAACAGCATCCCGAGAAACCCGTGTGGCGACCCGCCCGGTGGCGTCGGTGGCGCGATGTCGCCACCGACCGCGCAGGGCGGTGCGTTGCGGGCCCAGGACGTCGTCGCCGCGAGCGATAGCGCGTCGCTCGACGGCACAATCATCCGCGTCGATCCCGCGACCGGCCAACCGCTGCCCGACAACCCCAACGCGGCGGCAACCGATCCGAAAGCGCAGCGCATCGTGGCCAACGGCCTGCGCAACCCCTTCCGCTTCACGTTCCGTCCCGGCACTACCGACTTGTGGATGGGCGACGTCGGCTGGGACACCTGGGAAGAGATCAACCGTCATCCCGACGCGCGCGCCAGCGTGAAGAACTTCGGCTGGCCCTGTTACGAAGGCAGCCCAGTGCAGCCGGGCTACCAAGCGCTCGGTCTCTCGTTGTGCCAGACGCTGTACGACGCGCCCGGCGCGGTGACGCCGCCGGTCTATTCGTATCGGCACGGCGTGCAGATCATCCCCGGCAACACGAACGACTTTTGCGGCACGAGCGGTGGTGCCACTTCGGGTGTGGCGTTCTACAACGGCGGCAGCCTCCCCGGGCCGGCCGGCACGTACCCGTCGACATACGACGGTGCGCTGTTCTTCGCCGACTACAGCCGCAAGTGCATCTCCGTACTGTTGGCGGGAAGCAATGGATTGCCTGACCCGACAAAAGCGGCGCCCTTCGCGTCGAACGTGGGGCTGGCCGGCGCGGTGGCGCTCCAGGCCGGCCCGGGCGGCGACATTTACTGGGCCGACATCGGTGGCGGCACGATCGATCGCATCCGGTACTTCCCGAACAACCGGCCACCGGTTGCCGTGATCCACAGCGACGCGACGTCGGGCTCGTTGCCGTTGACGGTGCAGTTCGACGGAACGAGTTCAACCGACGCCGACTCCGACCCGCTCACATACGCGTGGGACCTCGACGGCGACGGCAACTACAACGACAGCACGAGCGCGACGCCGACGTTCACCTACAACGACACCGCGAACCACACCGTGCGTCTGCGCGTAACCGACTCCGCAGGCGCGTCGAGCACCGACTCGGTGGTAATCAGTTCCGGGAACCATCCGCCGAGTGTCACGATCAACACGCCGGATCCAAGTGCGCAGTGGAAGGTAGGCGACGTCATCTCGTTCTCCGCGTCCGCCACCGACCCGGAGGACGGCACCCTCCCCGCATCCGCGTTCGTTTGGAATGTCACGCTCGAGCACTGCCCCGACGGCGTGAACTGCCACGAGCACCGCATCGAGTCGTTCAACGGCGTGAAGTCTGGTGCGTTCGTCGCCCCAGACCACGAGTACCCGGCTCATCTCAAGCTCTCGTTGACCGTCAACGATGCGAGCGGCGTGACGGCCGCGCAGAGCGTCGACCTCTTCCCGCAAACCACGACGTTGAGCGTGGCCAGCAACGTCAGCGGCGCGACGCTCGCGGTGGACGGCACGGCCGGGCCGGGTCCATTCACGAAGACGGTGATCGTCGGCAGTTCGCATGTCGTCACCGCGCCGCTGCAGCAGGTGAACGGCAGCGTGAACGACTTCGACAGTTGGAGCGACGCGGGCGCGCAGACGCACAACGTCACCGTCTCGGCGCCCACGACGCTGAGTGCGTCGCTCAGCCCCCGCGGGATGCGCGCGGGCGACACGTCGGTGTTGGAGGGCGCCCAGGGTGCGACGACCATGGTGAGCGTGCCGGTGACACTGGACCACGCTGTGACGCGCCCGGTTTCGGCTGAGTGGGTCACCCAGGATGGCACCGCGACGAGCGGCTCCGACTACACGGCGTCCGCCGGCACGATCGACTTCCCACCGGGGACCACGCAACGCAACGTCATGGTGCCGGTCCTCGGCGACAACGTGACCGAAGGCAACGAGACGTTCGGTGTGCGCGTCAGCGCACCGCAGAACGCGAACCTCGTGAAGAGCCTTGCGACCGTCACGATCCAAGACGACGAAACGCTGCCGACGGTGTCGCTCGGATTCATCAGCGCGCCCGAAGGCAACAGTGGCACGACGGTCGCCAACGTGCCGGTCACGCTGAGCCGCGCCAGCGCACAGACCGTGACCGTGCCGTACTCGACGCTCGACTACGGCGCGACGGCCAACGTCGACTACCAGCCCGCGAACGGCACGTTGACCTTCGCGCCCGGCGAGACGACGAAGAACGTCCCGGTCAACATCATCGGTGACCGCCTCGACGAAAGCGACGAGGCGGCGGTCGTCGCCGTCCGCAGCGCCAACAACGCGTCGGTGCCCGGCGGCGCGGCGTATGGAGCGGTGACGATCACCGACGACGATCCGCCAGTGTCGATCATCGGCGGGCTCGGCAGCGTCACCGAGGGCAATAGCGGCACAACTGTCGTGAGCATTCCGATCATGCTGTCGGCGGCGAGTGGTTTGACCGTCAAGGTCAACTGGGCGACCGGCGCATACCAAGCCGACGGGACCGACTTCGTCGCGGCGAGCGGCTCCCTCACGTTCCTCCCCGGACAGACCTTGCGCACCGTCCTCGTGACCGTGAACGGCGATACGACGCGTGAAAGCGACGAACTGTTCATCGTCGGCATGTCGTCGCCCGTCAACGCCACCCTTGGCGGCATCGGCCCCGGCCTCGCGTTCGGCAAAATCATCAACGATGACTAAGTAAAACCCTCGGTTTTTGCACTTGTACCCCCGTACGGGCGTGTAAGTGCAACAACCTGGCGGGGGTCGGCAGACGACGCGGGCTCAGGCGTCGTCGCGTGTGGTGATGTCGCTCGGGTCGGGTGCCACGAAGGGCTCCGCTGCCGCGACCGACACATGTTCACCGCGGAACAGGACGTGCTCGAGGATCAGGAACTTGCCGACCCACAGCACGCCGAACGCGGCGATGTTCGTGGCCGACACCGCGATCGTCGCGTCGGTGTAGTTCGACACGATCGCGACGCCACCGGTGGAGAGCAACAGCCCGAGGAGCGACATGCCCCAGAAGGGCAGCACCTCGCGCGTCACGCTGTGCTCGTCGTTCTTGCCCCACACCCATTGCCGGTTGAGCAGGTACGCGGGTCCCGACGAGATCGTGACCGCGGCGAAGTTCGCGACCCATGCCTTCCAGTCGAGTCCCTTGTAGAACACGACGATCAGCACCTGGGTGACTGTCACTCCGACGGCTGACACCGCCGAGTAACGGAGTGCTTTGCCGCCGTAGCGGTCGATGAGGTCTCGAAGAGGCATTAGACAGGTGGGGAGCTGCGCAGCGTCCGACCAGCCAGAGTACCGCTGAGCGCGCCGCCCTCGATGAACACCGCTCCGTTTACGACGGTCGTGTCGAAACCGCGACTCGTCTGCACGTAGCGTCCCGCGCCGTTCGGGAAGTCGTGCACATACTCGGGCACCGGAAGTGACAGCGCGTCGAGATCGAAGACGTTCACGTCGGCGTACGCGCCCGGCGCGAGCACGCCCCGGTCGCGCACACCGAACAGCTTCGCTGTGTCCGACGTGAGCCGCCGTACGCCTTCTTCCAAGGTGAACACCTTGCGGTCGCGCACCCAGTGCGACAGGAACCACGTGGGGAGCCCGGCGTCCATGATCAGCCCTACGTGCGCGCCCGAGTCGGCAAGGCCGAGCACGACACTCGGGTGCGTCAGCATTTCCTCGACCGCGTCCATCCGCTGGTTGAGGAACGGAAAGTTGAACAGCGCTTGGCCCCGCGTCTCGCGTACGAGACGCACGAACGTTTCGGCCACGTGCTCCCCGGCTGCGCGCGCTTGCGCACCGAGCGAATCCGCGTCGCTGTATGCGTATTGCGCGACGTCACCCGAGAGCACGAACACGCCGTCGAAGTCGAGCGGTGGCGTGTTGGCTTTCGCTTCGTCGATGAGGGTGGCACGACGCTCGGTGTCTTCGAGTACGGCGAGACGAGCGTTCACATCGAGTGCCGACAGTGCCTGCCACGCGGGCGCTCGATCAAAGAAGGTGCGGTGCACGATGCCGAAGAGCAACCCGATTCCTCGCGCAGTGGTCTGCGGATGAATGACTCCGCCGGTTGCGGCTTCGGCATCGACGAACTCGAGGATCTTGCGGTACAGCTCTGGTCCGAGGTTGCTTTGCGCGAGCCCGAACGTGACCGGCCGGCCCGTACGCCGGTTGATTTCGGCCATCCAGTGCACCTCGGCGCGCGTGCCTTCGTAGGCGTCGCCGGG
>JAODBJ010000114.1 GCA_025463905.1 Actinomycetes bacterium | reverse complement strand
CCGTGGCCGCTCGCGGCATACACCCGGATGCCGTTCCAGCTCACGCAAGTCGAACAGGCGCCGCAGTGCGACGTGCTCGTCCAAGTTGGCGGCGCCGGCACCGATCTCATCCCGCGCTTGCGCTCGCGCTACACCTACTCGTGGTCGAACCACGGACTCGTCGTCCTATCACAAGTGCCCCGCAGCCAGCTGCTCAACGCGAGCAGGACTCGTTAACTCAGAAGGCCAACTATCGCTTCACTGTCTAAAGCTCCGTCAGGGCACAATTGACGTATGCCGGAGGGTGCGGGGCGCAGGAAGGTGATCTGGCTGACGTTTGTCGTCCTGGTTGTCGTCGTCGGCCGATTCGTTCCGTACGCACAAGGCGTCACCACGGCGATTCTCCTGATTGCCCTGATCACCGCTCCCGTAGTCGGTTTCGTCATTAAGCAAAGGCGCCGGTCGTGGCACCGGTAGCTCGGCGTCACGCCGGGAGCGGGAAGCCGAGGCATGGCATCATCGGCGCATGGTCGACGCACCTTGGGCCGGCGACGCCTGCTCGCTGGTAGACGCATTCCGAAGCGGCGAACGGTCCCCCGTCGAAGAACTCGACGCCACCCTCGCCGCGATCGACGCGAGCGATCTGAACGCGTTCTCGTTCCTTGATCCGGAACGGGCACGAGACGCGGCGCGTTCCGCCGACGTCACGCTGTCGTTCGGTGGCGTGCCGGTGGGCATCAAGGAACTCGAGTCGGTCGAAGGCTGGCCCGCGACTGAGGCGTCCCTCGTGTTCCGCGATCGCGTTGCCGTCGTGAACTCCACGCTCGTCGAACGGCTGCTCGGTGCGGGCGGTGCGGTGCCGACCGGCCTCACGACCGCGAGCGAGTTCGGCGGTCTCAACGTCAGCGTCACGAAACTCAACGGCGTCACGCACAACCCGTGGCGGTACGACCGTTCGACGGGTGGTTCCTCCGCCGGAAGTTCGGCGGCAGTGGCCGGTGGCCTGGTGCCGCTCGCAACCGGAGGCGACGGCGGCGGTTCGATCCGTATCCCCGCGGGTTACACCGGCTTGCTCGGGATGAAGGGCACCTACGGACGGATTTCGCGAGCGCCGTACGCGTTCTCCCGTCCGGTGACCGTCGTGCTCGGCTGCCTCGCGCGATCCGTTCGTGACGCGGCCCGCTTTTACGACGTGTGTGGCGGCTACGACACCGGCGACCCGTCGAGCCTGCCCCAAGTCGGCGACTGGGAGTCGCGCCTGGGCTCGCACGATCTTCGCGGCCGTCGCGTCGCGGTGCTTACCGATCTCGGCGGCGTCGCCGGCGTCGCGCCCGCGGTCGAACAACGAGTACACGACGCCGCCGCGACGCTCATCGCCGCGACCGGCATGGTGCGCGTCGACCTCCGGCTCGATCTCCCCAACCTCGCTGCGCAATGGATGATGGGCAACCTGTCGACATTGCTCGCGGACCTCGGCGATCGCTGGCCCGCATGCGCAGACGATCTCACGGAAGAGGTCGCGACGGGGCTGTACCTGTCGCAGTCGCTCTACAACCTGCGCACCGCGTCCGTAGCCGAGGAGATGCGGCTGGCCGCGTACGCGGCGATGGCCGGCGCGTTCGAACAGGTGGACTTCATCATCGCGGCGACGAATCCCGACGTTGCGTTCGCGGCCGACGCGCCCACGAGCAGCACGACCGACAGCTTCGTCGACTCGGCCCGAGAAAGCCGCGCCGCGCGCCTCGCGCTGCGCGGCGCCCTTGCCGGGGTCCGCGTAGCCGCAGCTGCCTTCCCCAACCTCCCGGCGGCGTTGCTCGAGTTCGCCTCGCGCAAGTTTCCCGACCTCGTGAACATGGGCGCGCTCACGATCATCTCGAACATCTACGGCAACCCCGCGGTTTCGATACCGGCCGGTCTGGTCGACGGACTCCCGGTAGGGATGCAAGTGCTCACGCGCCACCACGACGACGCGCTGCTGTTCGACGTCGCGCTCGCCGCCGAGCGGGCAACACCGTGGCCGCTCGTCGCACCGGCGCCGGAGCGCGCGTCGGGCCACGTGTCGCGCGTGTAGGAGCGGAGTAGCGTTCGCGTCCGTGGACGTCGAGTCGTTCGACGACATCGCGGTCGAGTTCCGCCGCCCGGGGGCTACCCGCTTGGTGGGTTCTGGAAGGGCACCGACGACCCGAACTACGGCCGGTCGCGACTCGATCCGTGGCGCATCGAGCTGTGGTGGTTACAGGGGCTTTTCTGCCGAACACCACCGCAAGTCTGGCGATCCGGCGACGAGCTCGCGCGGTCTCTCCTAGTTTGCAGACTTCGACTCGGACCGAAAGGACGTCCATGGGCACGAACCAACGTGCGCAGATCACGATGACCGACGAGGAGATCGCCGGCTTCATCGAGCGGAGTCGCACCGCGACGATGGCCACGATCGGCCCCCAGGGCACGCCGCACCTGATTGCCATGTGGTACGCGGTGATCGACGGGCAGATCTGGTTCGAGACGAAAGCGCGCTCGCAAAAAGTCCAGAACCTGCGGCGGGACGGCCGGATCACGTGCATGATCGAAGACGGCCTCACCTATGAAACGCTGCGCGGGGTTTCGATCGAGGGTCGTGGAGTGATCGTCGAAGACCCCGAAGAGATTTGGCCGGTCGGCGTGAGCGTGTTCGAGCGCTATTCCGCGCCGTACACCGAAGAGATGCGCCCGTTCGTCGAGATCATGTTGAACAAACGCGTTGCCGTTCGGGTCGATGTCGAACGCGTTCGTTCGTGGGACCACCGCAAACTCGGGATGGACCCGATGCCGTTGGGCGGTTCGACGGCGCAGTACCTGTCAGAGTGACGCGATCGCGAGGCCGAGCGCGGCCGCACCGGTCGGCACGATCAGGCTCGCGACAAGTATCCGCAGCGCCGAGGCGGTCGCGCGTTCCTCGAGGAGCCGCACGACCTCGTAGGTGAAGGTCGAGAACGTGGTGTACGCGCCGCAGAAACCGGTGCCGAGCACCGTCTTCGGCGTCGACGGGAACGCGTGGTACAGGGCGAGGCCGGCGATCAACCCCAGCAAGAGTGAACCCGACGCGTTGATCACCACGGTGCCGAGCGGGAGTGTGCCGTCGGTGCGATCGAGCACGATGCCGTCGACGAGATAGCGCGTCGGAGCGCCAATAGCACCCGCCACGACCAGGCCCAAAATGAGCACTACTCGTTCTCCGTCGCGAGCGGCTTGTGGCGCGCGGGCGGGATACGAGCCAAGACGATCCCGACGTACGTGACGGCCAAACCCGAGGCGACGCTGGCGAGCAAGTACGCGACTCCGAGCAGCGCGTCGCCATCTTTCACGAGGGTGACCGTTTCCAACGCCATGGTGGAGAAGGTCGTGAACGCGCCGAGGAACCCGATCGCGAAGAACGGTCGGAGGTAGCGCGACGGCGGAAAGCGTTCGATCACGAGCGTCATGAAGAGCCCGAGCGCGAACGCGCCGGCGATGTTGGTGACGAACGTCGCCCACGGAAAGGTGTCAGGTGACACGTGGATAGCCCGTGACACCGCGTAGCGGCCCAGCGCACCGAGGGCACCGCCGAGCGCGATCACCGCAAGCACATCGGGCTGCACGCGGCCACGCAGGGAAGGCGCGCCGCGGCCGCGTGGAGCGTCGACATCGAAGTCGGTCAGGTCGGGATTATTGCCGAGTGCCTGCGGCCTCGGCCTGCGCCACATCGCGATCGACAGGTCGCAACTGCCCGAATCGCTCGCCTTCGAAGGTCACTCATATGGCGCGATACACCTTGGTGAAGAAGTTCCGCTGGCAAACGGCCGGAGCGATGGCATACTCGCCTTTGGGGGACGCGAAGCAGGGTGCCGGGGCGACGGACCACGAGCGGAGCTTCCCATGAACGAGCCATCACTGAGCGACGTCGACGGCTTGCGCCTTCAAGTGTTGAACCTTCTCGCCGAGCACGGGCGGCCGGTGCTACCGCTGCAACTCGCGGTTGAGCTCGGCGTACGCGATACGCAGTGCAGGGACGCGTTGCAGAAGTTGGTGGAGCGCGGACTGGTCCGGGCGGCAGGGCGGCAATTCGAACCGACCCCCACCGGCCTGCGGCACGCGAGTCAACACGGAGTGCGTCCGTTCGCGCGGACTGCGCACGACGCCGAGCTACAACCCGTCGACCTCACCGTCGACGACGGCTCCGACGATGAGGTCGCGCTCCCGCTCTTCTGATCGAACTGCGCGCCATCAGTGGTGATCTGCCGGCGCGTCGACACCTTCGGGCAACGGTGCTTGGACGCTGATACGCCTGCCGTCGGGGTCGAGTACCACCATTTCGGTGACACCCCAGTGCCGCGGTTCGAAGTCGTGGTCGAGCGTGCCCGACGCCGGCACTGCGAACGACGCCGCATCGTCGGCGCCCACGAGCGGTTGCATTTCTAGCGCGTCTGCCGGCGACCGCTCGACGACGAACAGGTATGGGCCGCCGGACGGGTGGCGGAGCTGACCGGAGTGATGGTCCGTCTCGAATTCCAACTCGTATCCGAGCGCGTTCCAGAATGCCACCGACTTGCCGAAATTGTGGGTCTCGATAATGAGACCCTCGATGCCTCGAGTCGTCATCGTTTGCTCCCTCGTGTCGTATGCCGCGCGAGGTATTCGCGCAGCGCGCCGGCGACGATCGCCGAAAGTGATTGCTCGGTGTCGACCGCGTGGTGCTTCAACTCGCGGATGAGTTCGGCCGGGAGGTACACGTTGAACTGCTTCACGTCACCGGCCATACGAGCATTCTAGTTTGCTAGCACACTAGAAGCAATCGATTCCGAGTGCGATGTCCTGCGGGCGCCAGGTCAGGTGCTGCTGATGGTGCGCCACGCGTCCCACGTGATCTTCAAGATCAGCGCGGTGATGGCAAGGCCGATGATCGGGTCCGCTCTCGGCCAGCCGAACGAGACGACGATGGCGCTGGCGACGACACCGAGTGACACGTAGCCGTCGACGCGCGCGTGCTGCCCGTCGGCGAGGAGCGCCGGGCTGTCGAGCCGCTCCCCGGCCCGAAGGCGGACGCGCGCCGCGAGTTCGTTGCCGGCGAAGCCGATCAGGCCCGCGATCGCGAGTGGCACGAGATAGTGGAGATGCTGCGGATGCATGAGTCGTCGCAACGCTTCGTACGCGGCGACGGACGCCGACACGAAGATCGCCGCGACCACCGCGTAGCCGGCCCATCGTTCGCCGCGTTGACTGCGAACAAGGAACGCGACGCCGAGCGGGATTGCGGTCAGCGCGTCGCCGCCGTTGTGGATCAGGTCAGCCAAGAGCGCGACGGAACCGGACATTGCAAACACCAGCGCCTGCAACCCGGCCGTGACCCCGAGCAGACCAAGACTGATCGTGACCGCGCGGACGCCGGCACGGGACCGCACGATCGACGGGTCGACGAGGCCATGCGTGTGGCCGTGGTCGTGTGAGTGCTCGTGATCGAGGTGGTGGTCCGCCGTCTCGGTCGAGGCGAAGACGAGCAGCGCGTGACGATGCCGGCCGTGGTGATGATGTTCGTGCCGCCATGGGCCGTGTCGGTGTACCAGCGTGCCGTTCATCGACACCGAGGGTATGTCCGCGCCGCGCACCGGCCCCCGCGCCACTGGTCATCCACCGCGTCTCCCGACGGCGCCCATATCGTCATGCGACGTGCCGGACGACGAGCGATGGATCGACCTTCACGACCCTGACGACGCGCAACTCAGCGCCGCGCTCCCCGACGACGTACACGTCACGGCGATGGAACGATTACGCGCACCCGCTCGCCACGACGACGAACCCCGTCCGCGACTCGAAGCGCACGGCTCGTACGTGTTCGGCGTGCTCGTGGTGCCGGCTCTCGACCACGACGGGGTCGTCGGCCAGGAGATCAACCTCGTCGCGACGCCCACGCGTCTCGTGACGGTACGCAAGACACCGCCCGGGCGCGCCCCGTGCGAGTTCGACGACGTGCGGGCGGCGGCGTTGCGCAGCAACGCGACGGTTGGTGTATGCCTGTATCTCCTCGTCGACGAGATCGCGGAACGGTTCCTCTCGATCGTCGACCGGTTCGACGACATGATCGACGAACTCGAAGACAATGCTGCGGTGTGGGACGCGCTCACCGTACGAAAACGCATCTCGGAAACGCGGCACGACATTCTCCACGTCCGCCGTGTGCTCGCACCCACACGTGACGCGGCACGCGCGGTGCTCGACGACCGGGTGGAACTCGACACCACGACGCTGTTCCCGCGTGACGTCGAACTTCGCTTCGCCGACGCGTACGACAAGTTGTTACGCGCCACCGACGGTCTCGACTTGTCGCGCGACTTGCTCGCCGGCGTGCGTGACTACCACCAAGCGCAAGTGGCGAACGACCAGAACGAAGTAATGAAACGGCTCACGGTCGTCGCGTCGGTGTTGCTGCTCCCGACATTCATCGTCGGCCTGTACGGCCAGAACGTACGCGGCGCGCCCGAGCTCCACTGGTCGCACGGCTACCTCTTCTCGTGGGCGCTGATCGTCGTCACGACGTTCCTGCAACTGTGGTATTTCCGCCGCAAGAAGTGGATCTAGCCAGATTGCACCGGTGCGCCCCGGAAAAGACGTCCGCCGTTCCGATGAGTTTTCGACGTCGGTGGCGTCTCAACTCATGTGATCAGGTGCCATCAAACGCGCCTGCGCCGTGGAACGAGGAGCGCGAGATGAGTCTTCCCAAAGTCGTGTCGGAAAGCGAATGGCTGGCCGCCCGCAAGAAGCTGCTCGCCGACGAGAAGGCGATGACCAAAGCGCGCGACGCGCTGAACGTGAAGCGGCGCGAGCTGCCGATGGTCAAGGTCGAGAAGGACTACGTGTTCGAGGGCCCGGGGGGCAGGGTTGGCCTCACCGATCTGTTCGACGGCCGCCGCCAGCTCATCGTGCAGCACTTCATGTTCGACCCCAGCTGGGAAGACGGCTGCCCGAGCTGCACCGCCGCGGCCGATGAGATCTCAGCCGGCTTGCTCGCGCACCTACACCAGCGCGACACGACGCTCGTTGTCGTTTCACGCGCGCCGCTCGAGAAGATCGAGCGTTACAAGGCCAAGAAGGGTTGGACGTTCCCGTGGTACTCGTCGTACGGGAGCGACTTCAACTACGACTTCCACGTGACCATCGACGCGACTGTCGCGCCCATCATGTGGAACTTCCGGACGATCGACGAACTCGAGCCGCTCGGCATGGGCTGGATGGCAGAAGGATCGTCGGAGCAACCCGGCTACAGCATGTTCCTCCGCGACGGCGATGAGGTCTTCCACACGTACTCGATGTACGCGCGCGGCACGGAGATGCTCGGAGGGTCGTACTACTTCCTCGACCTCACCGCGCTCGGCCGGCAGGAGGAGTGGGAGGAGCCGAAGGGCCGCGCCGACTTCGCTCGCCAAGGTCTCCCCGACTTCTCGAGCTGACCTCGATCACGAAGCGGGCTTGACATTAGTTGCTGATTGGAGCAACTATTGTCCTTGTGGCAAAGCAGCGAAACGACGAGCTCGCCCCGTTGTTGCAAGCACTCGCGGACCCAACGCGTCTCGAAGTGGTGCAACTGCTGAGTAGCGGGCCGCGGCGCGCCGGCGAGCTTGCCGATGCGTCCGGGCTTTCGGCCCCCGCGATGAGCAAGCACCTGCGCGTCCTGCTGCAAGCCGGAATCGTCGCCGACGAACGTCCGCCTGAAGACGCACGTGTTCGCATCTTTCGGCTTCGACCGGAGTCGGTGGTCGCGCTGCGGGCGTGGCTCGATCAACTCCAAGCGCACTGGGACGACCAGTTGCGGTCGTTCAAGCAACACGTCGAGGGGAAACGATGACAGACGTACAAACAGTCTCGTCCGAAGTCGAGGTATCGGTGGATCCCGCGACGGCGTTCAAGGCGTTCACCGAAGAGATGGACCTGTGGTGGATACGCGGACCGATCAACTTCTGGAGCGACGGCGGGCGCGTCGTCGAAGTGCGGTGTGAGCCCGGGGTGGGCGGGCGAATCATCGAGATCCTCGACGACAAGTCGGGAGACGCGGTTCTGGAGCGCGCTCGCATCACGTTGTGGGAACCGGGGGCGCGGCTCGGGTGGGCGAGTTCACTCGACGACGTGCAGACTGAAGTGCGGTTCGCACCCGTCGAGCGCGGCACCCGCGTGACGGTTGAGCACCGAATCCCTGCCGGCGGCAAAGACGAAGGTGGAACCGCGTGGAGCCGCGTCGTACCGAAGTGGTTCGGGCCGTGGATCGCGAGGCGCGATCGTGTGCCTCACGAGCAGATCGACATCGCCCGCCTGTCGCTCGGCATCTACTACGCGCGACCCGCGGCGGCCGCGCGGTGGCTCGCCGAGGTGTTCGGCTTCCAGGCAGACGACCTTCCTGACGGCACCGACCCGCTGCCCGAAACTGAACACGGCCACCCGTGGATCGAGTTCCGCATCGGTAACGCCGTGCTCAACGTGTTCAAGCTCGACGGCGCGCGCAGCGGCGAGGTGCGTACGCATGTGCCGTGGGTCTACGTCGACGATCTCGAAGCGCACTTCGCCCACGCTAAGGGCAACGGCGCGACGATCGTCGAGGAGATCCATCCCTATCCCGGGTCGACCGTCTACGTCGCCGACGACCTCGAAGGAAACCGCTGGACGTTCTCCCAGGCGCGTCCAACCATGCGCTGACCCGACCCGAGTGGGGCACCAAACCCATCCGTGTGCGTCAGGATGGGTCGATGCCCGACACACCCGCGACCCTGCGTTTCTACGGCGACCTGGCCTCCTGGTGGCCATTGATCTCACCGCCGGAGGAGTACGCAGAGGAGGCCGCGTTCGCAGAAACGGTGCTCAGGTCGGCATCGATACCCGTGCGCGAGGTGCTCGAGCTCGGGAGCGGAGGCGGCCACAACGCCGTGTATCTCAAGGCAAGTTTCGCCATGACGTTGGTCGACCTCTCAGACGAGATGCTGGACGTGTCGCGGCGGCTCAACCCGGACTGCGAACACCACCAGGGCGACATGCGCACCGTGCGGATCGGTCGCAGCTTCGATGCCGTGTTCGTGCACGACGCCATCGGCTACATGACGAACGAAGCCGACCTCCGGCGAGCCATCGACACAGCGCTCGTGCACTGCCGTCCGGGAGGCGTCGCGGTGTTCGTCCCCGACGAAACCCGCGAGACGTTTGAGGAAGGCACCGATCACGGCGGGACCGACGGTGCCGACGGTCGCGCGGCGCGTTACCTGGAGTGGATGTGGGACCCCGATCCCGAAGACACGTGGGTAGTGACCGAGTACGCCTTCCTGCTGCGTGAGGTCGACGGGTCTGTACACGTCGCGCACGACACGCATCGTCTCGGGCTGTTCGGTCGCGACGACTGGCTGGGACTCCTGGCCGACGCCGGCTTCGAACCGACCGCGGTCGCCGAAGTGACATCCGAGGATCGCACGCCCCGCGAGTTCTTCGTCGGCCATCGCCCAGCGGCGCCCGTCTAGCCAGACGCGT
>JAODBJ010000101.1 GCA_025463905.1 Actinomycetes bacterium | reverse complement strand
CTCAGCGAGTTGGGCGACGTGTACGTCGACGACGCGTTCGGTGCGGCGCACCGTGCGCACGCGTCCATCGTCGGCCCGCCGCGGGTGCTCCCGTCCGCGGCCGGCTTCTTGCTCGCACGCGAAGTCGCGTCGCTCGGCGAGTTGCTCGACACCCCGCGTCATCCGTTCATTGCGGTGCTCGGAGGCGCGAAGGTCAGCGACAAACTCGGTGTGATCGACGTCCTGCTCGAACGCTGCGACACGGTGTTGATCGGCGGCGCGATGGCATTCACGTTCCTGGTCGCGCAAGGCGCAAGCGTCGGTAACTCGTTGGTGGAACCCGACCACGTCGAGCGGTGCAAGGCCTTGCTCGCAACCGGCCGCGTCCTGGTACCGACCGACATCGTGGTCGCGCAGGAGATGAGTCCGTCGGCGCAGCCCCGCCACGTGCGCGCGACGTCGATCCCCGACGGCTGGATGGGCCTCGACATCGGCCCCGAAACCGCCGGTCGTTACGCCGATGTGATCGCCGAGGCCGCCACGGTGTTGTGGAACGGCCCCATGGGAGTGTTCGAGATGGAACCCTTCGCCGCGGGCACACGCGCGATCGCGGAAGCATGCGCTTCCAGCCCGGCGTTCGTGGTCGTCGGCGGCGGCGACAGCGCATCCGCGGTACGGCAGTTCGGTTTGGCCCATCGCATCGACCACGTGAGTACGGGGGGCGGCGCGTCGCTCGAATTACTCGAGCACGGCGATCTTCCGGGCCTCCTGGCCCTGCGTCGAGGAAGGTACGAATGACGACCCGCAAGCCGTTGATGGCCGGCAACTGGAAGATGCACCACACACACCTGGAGGCGATCCAGGTGGTGCAGAAGTTGTCGTACCGCTTGGAGAAGAAGGACTACGACCGCACGGAGGTCGTGGTGTGTCCCGCCTTCACCGCGTTGCGTTCCGTGCAGACGACGCTCGACGCGGATCGCATCCCGATTGCGCTCGGTGCGCAGAACGTGCACCCCGAAGAGAAGGGCGCGTTCACCGGCGAAGTCAGCCCGGTGATGCTGGCGAAGCTGAATGTCCGCTTCGTGATCGTTGGGCACTCCGAACGGCGTGAGATCTTCGGGGAAACGGACGATTTCGTGAACCGCAAAGTCCGCGCTGTGCTCGCGGCCGGAATGCAGCCCATCCTCTGCTGCGGCGAGACCCTCGAAGAGCGCGAAGCCGGGGAAACCGACGCAAAGGTGCAGCGACAGGTCACCGCGGGGTTGGCCGGCGTGAGCCCGGCGGACGCCACCGGTGTGGTCGTGGCGTACGAGCCTATTTGGGCGATTGGCACCGGTCGTACCGCCAGTGCCGAAGACGCAAATGCCACTATTTCCGTAATTCGTAAAACCTTGCGATCGGTTGTCGGCGAGACCGCAGCGACGATTCGTGTGCTCTACGGCGGCAGCGTGAAGCCGGGAAACGCGCACGAACTCATGGCGCAACCGGAGATCGACGGTGCGCTCGTAGGCGGGGCATCACTGGATCCAGACGACTTCGCCCGGATCATTCAGTACGGCCGGTAGGTTGACGTGAAACCGTTGTTCCGGAGCGTTATGCTCCCGCGATCCTGAGCGTGACAAGCGCTCGGGCGGTTTACCGACGACGCTTTACGACGGTCGTTATCGACAGGGCTAACCGATTGCGAGGGAAAGATTCGTGCTGAACACGGTGCTGATCGTGCTTCACCTGATCGTCTCGATGATCCTCATCGTGTTCATCCTCTTGCACTCGGGCCGGGGCGGCGGCCTGTCGGACATGTTCGGTGGCGTCGGCGGTTCGTCCATGGCCGGGTCGACCGTTGTGGAACGGAACCTCGACCGCATGACGGTGATCGTCGCCCTGATCTTCAGTTTCACGACGATCCTCCTCTCGATGCGGCTCTGACACCACTTCGCGCCGGCGCAGGCGTACTGTCCAAAAAATGCCTGGCTCGTCGCGCTTGCGATCGGCTGGGAGAGCAATGGAGACGGGGAGGTCTCGGAACTTGATGAGGAAGCGCAAATCAGCGTTTTCATTCCTGGCGCTGGCGGTCGCGATGGCGCTGGCAGCGTCGGCGTGTGGCAGCAGCAAAAAGGGTGCTTCGGGCAGTACGACCAGCGTGGCGGGGAAGGCGGGCGGAAAGCTCGTCCTTGCCGCCGAGCAATGGCCTGACTGCATCAACCCGATCACCCAGTGCGCCAACTCGTCCTGGCTGCAGTGGTTGGTCCCCATCCACGTGCTTCCACGACTCGCCGAGCTCGACGAGAAGAACAACTTCATCGCGTCGCCCCTCGTCACCGAGTTGCCGAGCCTCACGAACGGCGGGATCAAGCAGAACCCGTTCACGGTCACGTGGCACCTGAACCCGGCCGCGAAGTGGAACGACGGCACACCGATCACATCGGCCGACGTCGACTTCACATGGCAGGCGTACCTGAAGAGCAAGGGCAGCCTCAGCACAACGGGCTACGCCGACATCGCGTCGATCGACACGTCGGATCCCAAGACGGTGGTGCTGAAGTTCAAGCACGTCTACGCCGACTGGGCTGACGTCTTCGGTGGCTTCTCGGGTGTCGTGCTCGAAAAGGCGAAGTTCACCGCCCCCGACACCGGATCGACGATGCAGAAGTCGATCGATTTCTCCGGTGGTCCGTGGATCCTGCAGTCGTTCAGCAAGAACCAGCTCGTGTTGATGCCGAACAAGAACTACTGGGACAAGTCGCGCGTTCCGCTGCTCGACCAGGTCACGTTCGTTCCTCGCACCGAGACGAACACCGAGGTGCAATCGGTGAAGTCCGGTGAGGTCGCGGCCGCGTACCCGCAGCCGCAAACCGCGAACGTGCCGCAGTTCCGCGCCGCGGCAAACGTCAAGACGACGTTCGGTGTCACGACCCAGTACGAGAACCTGTGGTTCAACCAGAAGGCCGGCCACCCGTTCGACGACCCCAACGTGCGGGCCGCGTTCATGTATTCGTTCGACCGTACGAAGTTCTTGAACGACATCGTCAAGCCGTTCGACCCGGTTGTGAAACCGTTGAATTGCGCGGCGTGGGTTCCGGGAGTCGGCAACTGGTGCAAGGACGACCAGTTCGCCGACATCACCTACGACCCGGCCAAGGCGGCCGCGGCCATGCAGAAGTCGGGTTACGCGAAGGACAGCAAGGGCATCTGGGCGAAGAACGGCAAGGAACTTTCCATCAAGTGGACGGTGACGACCGGCAACCAGCGGCGCGCCGACACGCAGGCGGAATTCATCCCGCTGTTGAAGAAGGAAGGCTTCCTCGTCGCCCCGGACAACTCCGATCCCGACACCGTGTTCCAGCAGCGGCTGCCCGCCGGTGACTACGACATGGTGATGTTGATCGAGGCCACCAGCCCGGACCCGTCGGTCACGAGCTACATGGCCTGCGACCAGATCCCGGGACCGAGCAACAACGGCCAGGGTCAGAACGAGTGGTGGTGGTGCAACCAAGCCGCGACCAAGGTCATCCACCAGTCAGACCAGGAACTCGACGTTGCCAAGCGGACAGATCTGATCCACCAGGTTGGTCAGTACGCGCGCGACGACTACGTCACGTACCCGCTGTACGTGTTCCCGGCGATGGTCGTGTGGCGCACCGACAAGGTGGCGGGTCCGATCGATCAGTTTGTGAACAGCCCCGAGAGCGTGTTCTGGAACCTCTGGGACTGGTCGCTCAAGTAATAGGCGAGGAGTTCATGCGAGTGGCGCAGCAGATGGCGCCGACGGTGCGTGCATGCGGGACCGGGGATGATGTCCCCGGTCCCGGCATGCATGGCCGGGCGCTTAGGGAGCGTTGATGCTGCGTTTCGTCGTGCGCCGAGGGCTGTGGGCGATCCCGGTCATGATCATTGCGAGCATCATCGTGTTCGCCGCGGTTCGGGCCTCGGTCGACCCGGTCGCTGCCGCGGCCCGCAACCCGCACACCACTCCTGCGGCGTTGGCGAAGTACAAGCACGACCTCGGTCTCGACAAGTCCGAGGTCGAGCAGTACTGGAAGTGGCTGAAGTCGTTCGCGAGCGGCAACTGGGGGCGTTCGCAGCACTCCGACGCGCCGGTCTGGCCCGAGATCCGTACTGCGCTCGCGAACACCGCGGTCCTCGGCGTGTTCGCGTCGGTCATCACGATTGCGTTCGGCGTCGGGATCGGGATCATCTCGGCGTTGAAGCAGTATTCGTGGTTCGACAACCTCAGCACCGGTGGCGCGTTCTTAGGCTTGTCGTTGCCGCCGTTCGTGTTCGGATTGATCGTGCAGATCATCTTCGGCACCTTCCTCATCCAACACGTGTTCACGAACCGAACGTCGCCGCTGTTGCCCATCGCGGGCATGTTCACGCCGGGCTCCAGCGGTTTCGATGTGATCGACCGACTCCGGCACTTGATCCTCCCGGGCTTGA
>JAODBJ010000098.1 GCA_025463905.1 Actinomycetes bacterium | reverse complement strand
CCCCGCACGCCTCGATTCAAGGTGGGGCGCAAGTGTGCCGATGTTCACGTTCGGGATAGGGGCTGGGGAAGCGCGAACCGCGGGAGACGAGCGTGCGGACCTGGCATCGGGCGAGTCGGCGAAGCGGCCGTACGGCACGCGCGGTCGACGAACGCGGCGTCACGCTCATCGAGCTGGTCGTTGCCATGACGCTGTTCGCGTTGATCATGGCCGGCGTGGCCGCGAGCGTCGCCACCGGCCTGAACCTCACGCGTACTGACCGTCACCGCAGCGTCGCCGCCAACATCGCGTCGCAAGAGATGGACATCGTGCGTGAGAGTTCGTTCACGACGCTCGCGCCGCGCACGATCACCCAGACCGTCGGCACCGTCGACTACACGGTGCGGCGCGACCTCACTTGGGTGTCCAAATCCGCCACCTCCGGTCCGTGCGACGGCAACGGCGGCACCCCGCAGGTGCTGCGCGTGAGTGTGCAGGTGAGCTGGGCCGACATGAACGGCATTCCGCCCGTGCAGTCGGACTCGCTGCTCTCGCCGCCCGTGGGCGCGTACGACCCGAACACCGGACACATCGCGGTGAAGGTGCTCGACACGAACGCCGCGCCGCAAGAGAACGCGATCGTCACCGTGAACGGGGCGCAGAACAAGACGCTGCCCACCAATACCGACGGTTGCGCGTTCTTCGCGTTCCTGCCCGCCGGTACGTACACGGTGACGCTGAACACGCCGGGCTTCGTCGACCGCCAGTCGAACGCGAACCCGACCCAGACGCTCGGCGTGACGATCGGCCAGATCAGCTCGGTGCAGTTCGACTACGACCAGGCCGCGAACATCGTCGCCACGTTGACGCCCACCAATGGCGGCACGGTGCCGAACGATCTCGCGATCACCCTGGCGAATTCGCAGTACCTGCCCAATGGTCAGCGCATGTTCACGGGCACCGGGCCGAGTCGCACGCTCGCGAACCTGTTCCCCTCGCTCGAGGGCTACCAGGCGTGGGCCGGTGAGTGCGCCGATGCCGATCCGGCGGGCATCAAGATCGTGGGCACGACCACGTACGGTCCGTACTGGCCCGGCGCTGCTCGTGATGCCGGCATTGCGCCTCCGGCCGGCGGCAGCGCAGCGGCGAACGTTGCGGTCCCGAGTGTCAACCTCACCGTGAAGGGTCCGACCGGTACACCGATCTCGGGCGCGACGGTCGTCGCCACCCACGCCACCGACAACATCTGCGCCGCCGGCGCGACACACGCGGTCGGCACCACCAACGCGAGCGGCCAGCTCGTCGGAGTGTTGCCCTATGGCACCTGGGCGATCTCCGTAACTGGCCGCACCGCGCAGTCGGGTTCGTGGCCGGCGCTCGTCCTGGACCCGAATGTGTCGTCGACGCCTTCACTACAGGTGGCCGTCAATTGATGCGCCGATTCCGCGCTCGTGTGGCGCGTCGTGAACGAGGCGCGTCGCTGCTCGAGCTGATGGCGACGCTCGCGCTGATGGGCATCGTCATGGGCGTGATCTTCCAAGGCATCGTGTCGACGACGAAGGCGACCGAGGGTGCCGGCGCGCGGCTGCAGAACCTCGACGAGGCTCGCGTACTCATGGCGACCGCCAGCAAGGATGTCCGAACCGCGGTGCGACTGAGCGCGGGGACGTCGCCGTTTACAAACGCCGACACGACCGATGCCGTCTTCTACGGCAACATCGACACGACCAGCGCACCGAAGAAGATCCACATCTACGTCGATGCGCAGCACCGCCTCATCGAGCAGGTGTGGAATCCCGACCCGTCCAGTAGCGCTCCGAACTACACGTACAACACGACGACGCCGACGTTGCGGCTCGTGGGTCGGTACGTCGCCAACAACGCGGCGAAGCCGATCTTCACGTTCCTGGACAGCACCGGCACCGCGCTCGGTCCGCTGCCACTGTCGGCCGCGAATCTGATCGCGATCAAGTCGGTGGGGATCAGCCTCATCGTCTACAAGACGAGTCCTTGGAACCAGAACGCGACGACGTTGGTGAATCGCGTCCGGCTCCCAAACGTCGACTACAACGCGGTGGCGAACTGATGCAGCAGCCCACGATGGATCGCGAATCCGGGTTCGCCTTGGCCACCGTGATGGCGGTGTCGATCGTGTTGATGTTGCTGGCCGGAGCGGTGGTGGCGTACGGCGCCGGTTCGCAGAATATCTCGCGTCACGACCAGGACTGGAACGGCGCGCTCAGCGCGGCCGAGGGCGGCATCGACGACTACGTGTTCCGGCTCAACCAGAACGCGAACTACTGGCAGTACAACGCCGCGAACATGCCGCCCGACGGCAACGTCGCGTTCAAGCAGTACGTGCACATCGCCGGGAGTCAGACGCCGTCGCAATACCGCTACGACGTCGATACGAGCACGCTCAAGATCAACGGTGTGATCAAGCTCACGTCGACCGGCCGAGTGAACACGACCGAACGCACGGTCTTTGCGTCGCTGCGCCGCCGCAGCTTCATCGACTACCTCTATTTCACCGACTACGAGACGAAGGACCCCGCGAGCTATACCGGCACGCCGTTCACCGCGGCACAGGCCCAGGTCTCGTGTTCGAAGTACGCCTACGCCGGCCGCGACTCCAATTGCGTCGACATCAACTTCGTGAGCGGTGACTCCATTAACGGCCCGCTCCACTCGAACGACTCTTATCTCGTGTGCGGCACCCCGCATTTCAACGGCGAAACGTCGACGAGTTGGAACGACCCGGCCAAGAAGCGCTACCGCACGAACAGTGGTTGTTCGGGGAACGCGCCGGTGTTCGCGAATCCCGCCGACCCGAAGTTGCTCGCGCCGCTCACGATGCCGCCGAGCAACTCGGCCATCAAGGCGGAGACTCTCACCGGCGCGGGCGGCTGCCTGTACACCGGGCCGACCCGCATCGTGCTGAACAACAACGGCACGATGACGGTGAAGAGCCCGTTCTCGAAGAAGACCAACAACACGCCGTGTCCCACGAACGGCACCGGCGCGCTGCCGTCGAACGGTGTGATCTTCGTGCAGACGGTGCCGTCGGTGTCGAGTGACCCCAACTACACGAACGGCTGCCCGTACAGCGTGAACGGCCGGACGCACCCGTTGGGTATGCCGATCGCGAACGACGTGAATACGTACAACTGTCGCTACGGCGACGTGTTCATCGAGGGCACGCTCTCGGGCCAACTCACGGTGGCGGCCGAGAACAACATCGACGTGACGTGGAACCTCACCTACAAGGGCGGCGTGGCCGGCGCGGATCTGCTCGGGCTTGTCGCCAACAACTACGTCGAGGTGTACCACCCGGTGAGCTGCACCAGCGGCAACTCGTCCTCGTGCAACCTCGACGCGAACTTCCCTGGCGAGACCGCACGCAATGCGAAGTTCCAGAACCCGACGATCCAAGCCGCGCTCCTCTCGGTGAACCACTCGTTCTGGGTGCAGCGCTACGACGTCGGGTCGCCGCTCGGAAACCTCAACGTCACCGGCGCGATCGCGCAGCGGTATCGAGGCCCGGTCGGAACGACGAGCGGTGGCAGCGCGAACACGGGCTTCACCAAGAACTACGTGTACGACCAACGCCTGAAGTACCTGTCGCCACCGAAGTTCCTCGACCCCGTCGCGTCGTCGTGGGGTGTGGCGACGTGGGCGGAGATCAACGTGCCGAACGCCTACAAATGACCTGAGGGCAGCCTCGAAACGCCGGAGTGCCGAAAGGTGGCGCCGGTAGCATGCGGACGTGGCCGCCGACCGAGATGTCTTTCGCGCGCCGAAAGGCATGCTGGACGTCTTGCCGCCGGAATCGGCGCGCTGGATCGATGTCGTCACCCGCTTCGCTGAACGCGCGCGACGGTTTGGGTTCGGCCTGCTCATGACGCCGATCCTCGAGCACTACGAAGTGTTCCAACGGGTTGGTGAGAACACCGACGTCGTGCGCAAAGAGATGTACGAGTTCGTCGATCGCGGCGGCCGGCACCTCGCGCTACGGCCTGAAGGCACCGCGCCCGTCGTGCGCGCATTCGTGCAACACCGGCCGCCGGTGCCCTGGAAGGTGTGGTACGTCGCACCGAACTTCCGCGCCGAGCAGCCACAGAAGGGGCGCTATCGCCAGCACTGGCAACTGGGCGCCGAGGTGCTCGGGCCACCCGACCCCGACATCGACGTAGAAACGATTGCGCTCGCGCACGGCTTTTATCGCGATCTCGGTCTCAAGCAGGTGACGTTGCTCATCAACTCGATGGGTGACGACGAGTCGCGCGCCCGTTACGTCGACGTGCTTACGGCGTACTGGCGCGAGCACGCGTCGCTGTTGGGCGACGAGATGGCACGCGCGGAAGCGAACCCGCTGCGCATCCTCGACTCGAAGCGCGAAGACTGGCAGGAGATGCTCGAACACGCGCCGCAACTCGGCGAGTACCTCACCGACGAATCGCGCACGCATTTCGAGCACGTCGAGGCGGGGCTGCAGGCGCTCGGCATCGACTACGACATCGCACCGCGCCTCGTTCGCGGGTTCGACTACTACACGAGCACCGTGTTCGAGTTCACGAGTAACGCGCTGGACGCGGCGCAGAACGCAGTGGGTGGCGGTGGCCGCTACGACCGCCTCGCTGCCGACATGGGCGGCCCACCGACCCCGGGCATGGGCTTCGGTATCGGGATCGAGCGGGTGCTGATCGCGTGCGACAGCGAAGACGTATTGCCCGTGCCCGAACCGCACTGCGACGTGTTCGTGGTCGACGCGGTGGGCGGCACCGAAGCGACGCGCCTTGCGTACGAACTACGCGAAGCCGGGCTTACGGTCGAGCGCGCGTACGGCGGGCGCGCGGTGAAGAAGCAATGGAGCGCCGCCGACCGGTCCGGTGCGCAGTACGGCGTCATGCTCGCGCCCAAAGAGATGGAACAGGGAAAGGTCGCAGTCAAAGACATGCGCACGGGTGAACAGGTCGATGTGCCTCGAGACGAAGTCGCGGCCGTAATCGCAACGCGGTTGGAAGGGCGGCCGTCGTGATGCGCACGCATCGTCCCGGCGTGTTGCGGGCGGTCGACGTCGGCACCACCGTCACGGTGTGCGGATGGGTCGCGCATCGCCGCGACCACGGAGGTGTGATCTTCCTCGACATCCGTGACGCCACCGGCCTCGTGCAGGTTGTCGTGTCGCCGGGCTCGCCCTCGTTCGACACCGCGCACCGCGTGCGTTCTGAGTGGGTCCTCCAGGTGGAAGGCACGGTGCGGCCCCGGCCCGAAGGAACTGTCAACTCCGAATTACCTACCGGCGAGGTCGAAGTCGCAGCCGACTTGGTGGTCGTGCTGAACGAATCCGAGCCGCCGCCGTTCCCGCTCGACGACCGGCGCGACATCGACGAAGTGCTGCGCCTCCGTCACCGCTACCTCGACCTGCGCCGAGAACCGATGCAGGACCACTTGCGGGCGCGGGCTCGGGTCAACCGCGAGATGCGCGCCGCGATGGACGCACAAGATTTCGTCGAGATCGAGACACCGATGTTGATCGCGTCGACGCCGGAAGGCGCGCGCGACTTCGTCGTGCCGTCGCGGTTGCAGCGCGGATCGTTCTACGCGCTGCCGCAAAGCCCGCAGCTGTTCAAGCAGTTGCTGATGGTCGGTGGCTTCGACCGCTACTACCAGATCGCGCGCTGCTTACGCGACGAAGACCTGCGCGCCGATCGGCAGTTCGAGTTCATGCAACTGGACCTCGAGCTGACATTCGCCGATCAAGAGGACGTACTCGAGGCAACGAGCCGTG
Organism: Actinomycetes bacterium; assembly: GCA_025463905.1. Taxonomy (GTDB): domain Bacteria; phylum Actinomycetota; class Acidimicrobiia; order IMCC26256; family PALSA-610; genus JAODBJ01. Next base: position 1,327 of record JAODBJ010000098.1, on the reverse strand, counting down.
CGGTACTCGCGGCGGCTGAGGCGCTGCGGCCGGGCGAGGTGCGTGACGTGATCCCGCGCATGACGTGGCACGAGGCGATGGAGCGCTACGGCTCCGACAAACCCGACGTGCGCTTCGGCTTGGAGTTGCACGACGTCACCGAAGTGTTCGAATCCACGGAGTTCCGTGCCTTTGCCGGTGCGGAAGCGATCAAAGCCATCTGCGTGAAGGGCGGCGCCGATATGCCCCGCTCCCGCCTCGATGCGCTCACCGAACGCGCGAAGTCGTTGGGTGCGGTCGGGCTCGTATGGATACGAGTACGCGAACACCAGCAGATCGAGTCGCCGGTCGCGAAGTTCTTCGACGAGGCGGAGACGATCGGCTTGCTCGACGCGGTCGGCGCCGAGACCGGCGACCTCGTGCTGATCGTCGCGGGCAAGCGCTCGATGGCGCGTTCGGTGCTCGGCCAGTTGCGCCTCGACCTCGGCCGCCCGCCGGTGGGGGAGGGCGGACTGCATTTCCTGTGGGTGGTCGACTTCCCGTTGTTCGAAGGTGTCGACGAATCCGGGCGTCCGATCTCGGCGCACCATCCGTTCACGATGCCGCACCCCGACGACATCGATCGCCTCGAATCCGACCCCCTGTCGGTCCGGTCGCAGGCGTACGACTTGGTGCTGAACGGCTGGGAGCTCGGTTCGGGCTCGGTGCGTATCCATCGCCCCGACATTCAGCAGCGCGTGTTCTCCTTGCTCGGCATCGAACCGGAAGCCGCGCAGGAGCGTTTCGGGTTTCTCCTCGACGCGTTCCGCTTCGGTGCGCCGCCGCACGCAGGGTTCGCCGTCGGCATCGACCGCTTCGTCGCGATCCTCGAAGGCGAAGAGAACATCCGCGAGGTGATCGCGTTCCCGAAAACCCAGTCGGGCACCGACCCACTCACCGGCGCGCCGTCACCCATCGATCCCGAGCAGCTCAAAGAACTCGGCCTCCGAATCATCGAAAAGCCGTAGCCCGCGCACGGCGTGGCCACCCCAACCCCTCGCCAGGTTGTCGCACTTCTGCCCCCGAACGGGGCCATAAGTGCGACAACCTGGGAAGGGGGTTGGGGAGTGGCTGTCCTACCCCGTGCGTACGGTGCGCGGCATGGAGGGGTTGACACACGTCACGTCGCTGGGCGCGTGACAGGATGGTGTGGTACATCGCGACCAACTGGTGCAGGCGGGATTCTCCGGCAAAGCCATCACGTCGCTCGTCGAGCGGGGATGGCTCCGCAACGAGCGGCGCGGCGTGTACGCGTTCGCTGGTGCGCCGCGCACCTGGAATCAGCAGTTGCACGCTGCGGTGCTGTTCG
>JAODBJ010000053.1 GCA_025463905.1 Actinomycetes bacterium | reverse complement strand
TCGCGCCGAGCCGAACGTCGTGCTCGTGCACTACGACGACCTGTCGGCCGACCTCGAGGGCCAGATGCGCCGGCTCGCAACCCTGCTCGACATCAAGGTGGACGACCAGGTCTGGCCGCGCCTCGTCGACGCAGCGACGTTCGAGCAAATGAAGAGCCGAGCCGACCTGCTCGCGCCCGATCGGACCGGTGTGCTCAAGGACCGCGCCGCGTTCTTCCGTCGCGGTTCGTCCGGCGCCGGCCGCGATCTCCTCTCCCGCGACGAACTGGATCACTACCGGGTCCGCACGCAATCCATGGCGTCGCCCGATCTCTGGGCCTGGCTCCACCGCGACGGGGTGAATACCCCATAGAAAGGCGCCGGCAGGCGTCTTCCAACTGTTCGCAGCCGGCAGTACCGGCGTCGACGCGGTGAAAGTTACCTAGACCGCGGGGGGAAACGACGGGTTGTGTCTCAACCATCCGCGACACTGGCAGTTATGGCATTTGGTCAACAGTCGGGTCCGCCGGCGTCGTCGCGGCAGATGAAGGAGCTGCTGGCGCTCCTCGAGGGCGCCGGGCATACCGATTTCCGCGACGCTCGCGGCCCGATGGGGTTCACGCAGCGCCAAGCCGGCGGAAAGTTCACCATCGACGAAGCAGCCGCCTTCATCGAGCGGCTCCAGGACTCCGAATCCGACGGGAGCGCCCCGGTCGATGTCGCGCCGGCCGCGAGGCTCACGGCCGTCGAGCGGACGTTACGCGGCGTGCCGGACGCCGCGCTCGCCGCCGAGTTGCAGCGGCGCGGCTGGATTGTGTGCGAGCCGTAGACCGACTGCGCTAACTGCAGGCGCGAGCTTGCATCTCTTCGCGGTCGAGGATGCGGTACCGGCTGCGACCTGAGACTTCCAGCCAACCGAGCTTGATGAACGTGGCGATGGCCTTGTTCACGCGCTCGCGTGACGCGCCGACCATGCCCGCCAGCTCTTCCTGGGTGAGCGGCATGCGGAACTCGTTCTCCTCGCCGGCCAGTTCGAGCAGCCGCTTCGCGGTGCGGCCGGTGACGTCAAGGAACATGGCGTCGGCGAGCGCTTCGTCGGTGGCCCGCAAGCGTCGAGCGAGGATCCGCACGACGGCCCACAACACTTCGGGCCGCGCTCGCAGCACTTCCCGCACGTCGTCGAAGTCGATTGCGATCAGGTGGACCGTCGTGAGCGCCCGCGCGTCGGCCGAACGACGACCGCCGTCGAACAACGACATCTCACCGAACAACGCTCCGGGGCCGAGGACGGCAACCACGGACTCGCGGCCGTCGGGGGCCTTGGCGGCGATTGCCACCCGGCCGGAAAAGACGACATAGAGGTTCTTGGCGATGTCGCCTTGGTTGAAGATCGTCTCACCCCGCCGGAACTTCGCGAGGGCCGTGCGGCCGCGCAGTTCCTCGAGCAGGTCGGGCGGGAGTGTGCCGAAGAGGTCGGTCTTGTCGAGCACAGGCTGACGTGCCGCCATCTGGGGAATCCTTCGATCCGGATGCTACCGATCTGATCGCCGCCGCGCGACGAGTCCTAGGACTGATCGGCCGATGTGACCCTTGGCATAAGTAACTGTCGGTGCGGATCTTGTCGGACCAGTGTCGACCACGGTTCGTGAAGGTTCAAGCGGGGCAGGGGAGCCGCCGACATTTCGGTTGGGAGGGAACCGATGTTCGTCGAGGTCGTCCGAGGCTTCATGGTGGTGCTTGGCACCGCGGCGGGGTTCTGGGCCGCGCGCGACCTCGGCGTGATGCCCGACATCCAAGCGCTGGGCGGGGTTCTCGGGTGCCTGCTCGGCTACGTGAGCGGTGGAATGCTCGGCCGCCTCCTCGAGCGAGCGGTCGGCGTCGTCGAGGTCAAAGTGGACCGGTTGCCGCCGGCCGGTTTCGTGGCCGGGGTACTGGGCGCGCTGGGCGGGGCGTTCGCGGGTGTGACAGTCGCGGTGCCGCTGGCGGTGGTGTTACCGGTACGCCTCGGGGTGCCCACCGGCGGCCTCGTCATTTGGATCGCGGCGTTCACCGGCTTCCGGATAGTGGGGCAGAAGAGCGCAGCCCTGTTCGAAATGCTGGGCCTATCGACGCGGCCGCTCGTACGGGCACAGGCATTCGACGCGACGGACGGTTTCGTCGTCGACAGTTCCGTGCTGATGGACGGCCAACTGTTGACGTTGGCCCGCAGCGGCATACTCGCCGGCGACCTGCTCGTGCCCCGCTTCGTTCTCGACGAAGTGCAGGGATTCGCCGACGCCGAAGACGACACGCGCCGCCGTCGCGCGCGTCGCGGTCTCGAGACCCTCGAAGTGCTACAACGCGAGGGACCGCTGCGGGTGTTCGTGCTCGATGACGAAGTGCCGGAACACGCCGCGGTCGACACGAAACTGGCCGCCCTCGCGAAGCGTCTGCAGCTGCGTCTGCTTACGAACGATCAGCCGCTCGCGCGCATCGCGGAACTGCAGGGTGTCCCGACGTGCAACCTTCGCCGCCTCGCGCTCGATCTCGCGCCGGCAATTGTGGCCGGTGACTTCGTTCGAGTGGCGCTCACCCGCAGCGGGCGTGAGCGCGGCCAAGGAGTCGGCCATCTCGACGATGGCTCGATGGTGGTCGTGAATGGCGGCGCGGACCTGGTCGGTGGACCCGACGTGATGCTGCAAGTCACGTCGGTCGTGCCGACGGCGGTGGGCCGTATGGTCTTCGCCTCGCTGGAGAAGCCGTAATACTGCGGCCGTGCCTTCTCGCACTTTCACCGTTGTCGTCGCGGCCGGTGGCGGCGCGCGCTTCGGGACGGCCAAACAGTTCGTGCGTCTCGCGGGCGTCACCGTGGTGGAGCGGGCGATTGCCGTCGCGACCGAGGCGACCGACGGTGTCGTCGTGGTGCTTCCGGCCGACACCGAATGGCGGCCGGCACCACCCGTGCTGCATGCAGTCGGTGGCGCCACTCGCTCCGACTCCGTTCGTGCCGGCCTCGACCTCGTGCCCGACGACGTCGACATCGTTGCCGTACACGACGCGGCGCGGCCGCTCGCGACGAGTGCATTGTTCGCGGCCGTGATCGACGCGGTTCGTCGCGGCGCCGATGGTGCCATCCCCGTGTTGCCGATCGTCGACACCGTGAAACGAGTCGACGGCGATCGCATCCTGGAAACCGTTGCGCGCGACGACCTGGTCGTCGTGCAGACGCCGCAAGCGTTTCGGCTCGACGTGCTCCGCGCCGCGCACGCAAGCGGCGGCGTCGACACCGACGATGCCGCGTTGGCCGAAGCGGTCGGTGGCAACATCGTTTCGGTGCCGGGCGACCCTCGCAACGTGAAGCTGACCGTGGCCTACGACCTCGAGTTCCTGCGGGCGATGCTCGACGACGGCTCGGTGTCGCGATGAGGTTCCGCGTCGGCCTGGGCTACGACGTCCACCCGTTCGGTACCGAGGAGCCACTCGTGCTCGGCGGCGTGCACATCGACGGTGCCGCCCGGCTGGCGGGCCACTCCGACGGCGACGCGATCGCGCATGCCGTCTCGGACGCGCTGCTCGGCGCGGCCGGCCTTCCCGACCTCGGCACCCTCTACCCGGCCACCGACGAGCAGTGGCGAGGCGCGGATTCGTTGGCGCTCTTGCGTGAGGTCGCCACGAAGGTTGCGCAGGACCGTTGGTGGGTCGGCAACGTCGACATCGTCGTGGCCGCGGAGGAACCGAAACTGGCACCGCATATCGAGGCGATGGCGAAGAACGTGGCCGAGGCGCTGAACCCGGCCCGCGAGCCGATGGGTGAGCGCATCGTGGTGTCGATCAAACCCAAGCGGGGCGAAGGTCTCGGCGCGATCGGTCGCTCCGAAGGCGTCGCCGTATGGGCGATCGCGCTGCTCGGCCGCTGAAATCGACGGAGGGCCGCGATGACGCGCCCGGTACCCTCTCCGCCGTGTTGCGCATGTACGACACCGCGGCGCGCACCAAGCGCGAATTTGTTCCCCGGGTGCCGGAACGCGTGTCGATGTACGTGTGCGGACCGACGCCGTACGACGTACCTCACCTCGGTCACGGTCGTACCGCGCTCGCGTTCGACATGATGCGTCGGTACCTGCGGTGGCGCGGTTTCGCGGTCACGTACGTGAGCAACATCACCGACATCGAAGACAAAATCATCGCCCGGGCGAAGGAACGCGGCACCACCGAACCGGAGCTCGCGCAGCAGTACGAAGACGCGTACTGGCTCGACATGGAGCGCCTCGGCGTCGAGCGCCCCGACGAACTGCCGCGTGCGACGGGCTTCATCGAAGCGATGCAGCACCTCATCGCGGAACTCATCGCGCGGGGCAAGGCGTACGTGGTCGAAGGCCACGGTGTGTACTTCCAAGTGGAAACCCAGCCCGACTACGGGAAGCTGTCGCATCGGACGCTGCCCGAACTGCTCGAGAGCGCCGGCGCGCGCGTCGAAGTCGACGAGCGCAAGCGCAGCCCGGTCGACTTCGCGCTCTGGAAGGCGGCCAAACCCGGTGAACCGGAGTGGCCCTCGCCGTGGGGTCCCGGGCGCCCGGGCTGGCACATCGAATGCTCCGCCATGTCGCTCGAGATCCTCGGCGACGGCTTCGACCTGCACGGTGGCGGCGAGGATCTCGTGTTCCCCCACCACGAGAACGAGATCGCGCAAGCCGAAGGCGCCGGACACGAGTTCGCGCGGTACTGGTTGCACTCGGCCATGGTGATGGTCGGCGCGCAGAAAATGGCGAAGTCGCTCGGGAACTTCCGCACCCTCGCCGACGCACTCGACGCGCACGGCCCGCGCGCGTTCCGTCTGCTCGTGCTGCAAACGCACTACCGCCGTTCGATGGAGATCAACGACGACCAACTGAAAGCGGCCGCGACCGCGGTCGAAGGGCTCGACAATCTCGTTCGGCGAGCGGGCATCGCTGGTGTACCCGACGCTGCTCCACGCGACGTCCCGGCGTTTGTCGACGCGATGGACGACGACTTCGGCACGCCCGAAGCGGTTGCCACGATCTTCTCGCTTGCCAAAGAGGCCAATGCCGCGATCGATGCCGGCGACAACGGCAACGCCGCTGAACTCGTCGCGACGGTGCGACACCTTGCGGGCGTGCTCGGGCTCGAGATCGGAGTGGAGCAGGCGTTCTCCGCCGACGAAACCGCGTTCGTCGAAGAACGCGTCGCCGCACGCGCCGACGCGAAGACGCGCAAAGATTGGGCGGCAGCCGACGCCATCCGCAACGAATTGCGCACGCTTGGCATCGAGCTCGAAGACACACCCAGCGGTACGACCTGGCGCCGAGCCGCCGAGTGACGCGCGGACGCCCGCCGCAGCGTTCCCAACGCGGCCGGCGGCCCGGACCGAAGGTCGCGCGCGACGTGGAACGCGACTTCCGCTCCACGAAAGGGCGCGACGATCTCGGCGGCGACCAGGTAGAGGGTCGGCGCGCCGTGCTCGAATTGCTCCGCGCCGGACGACGCCGTGCCCGCAGCGTGATGGTCTCGGCTGACGCGACCGACGATGTGGTACTCGCCGAGATCGCGGAGCTTGCGGGCAGCGCGCTCCGAATCGTGCCCAGCGAGCGCGTGGTCGCGACGGCTCGCACCGACACGCATCAAGGTGTCGTCGCCCGCGCCGAGCCGCTGACGCCCGTCGACCTCGATGCCTTGCTCGATCAAGACAACGCGTTCATCGTCGCACTCGACGGTGTCACGGATCCGCGCAATCTCGGCGCCGTGTTGCGCGTCGCCGAAACCGCCGGCGTCACCGGCGTCATCTTGCCGCGCCACCGTTCGGCGCGGATCACTCCCACCGTCGCCAAAGCCGCGGCGGGCGCGATCGAATACCTCCCGATGGCGCTCGTGAGCGGCATTCCGGCCGCGCTTTCGAGCGCATCACGGGCCGGTGTGTGGAGTGTCGGCCTCGACGAACGCGGCGATCAGTCGGTGTTCTCGCTTTCGGTCGCCGACCAACCGATCGTCGTGGTGTTCGGCGCCGAAGGCCAGGGCCTGGCTCGCCTCACACGCGATCGCTGCGAGGTGGTGGCGCACATCCCGATGCACGGGATGCTGGCGTCGCTCAACGTGTCGACCGCCGCCGCGATCGCGTGCCACGAGATCGCCCGCGGCCGTGCGCGATGATTTTCGACACGCCGGGTTAGCTCAGTTGGTAGAGCAACCGCCTTGTAAGCGGTTGGTCGTCGGTTCGAATCCGACACCCGGCTCTGCGCATCCCACTCGCGCGCTTGTGCGTCGTCTTAAATGCTTGTAATTCGAATGTCGCGCGGCCAGGATCGTTCAGCGATGGAATTGACCGCACGCGAGCGCGCCATCCTCGACTTCGAGCGCGAGTGGTGGATGTTGCCCGGGCCCAAGGACACGGCGATACGCGCGCGCTTCAAGATGTCTCCGAGCAGCTACTACCGCGCTGTGAGCGGCCTGATCGAGCATCCGGGCGCATTGCGGTACGACCCACTTACCGCGAAACGGCTCCGGAAACAGCGCGACGAGCGCCGTCGGGTGCGCATCGAAGGGCGCCGAGCGGACCCAAACACCCAGTGAGCGCGTCCGCGCGCGACAGAATGGGCGTATGAGTAGGCAGGGGGGCAACCGCGACAACGGCGACGTCGCGCGCGGCGCAAGCGTCGCCGCGGCAAAAGGCGCCGGACTCGTGTTGCTCGCGATCATCATCGGGATCGTGTTGCTGCAGGTTGTCGACGATGGGCGCACGCCGGCCGGCACCGCGCAAACGCACAAGACCACAACCACGACGCACAAGCCGGCCACCACCACCAAGACCACGAAGCCCACGACGAGCACCACCAAGGCACCGGCTCGGGCGGTGAAATCCCCGGATCAGGTCCGCGTCATCGTGCTGAACGCGGGTGCTCCCACCGGGTCGGCGAACACGGTCTCCCAGGCGCTGCGGGCCAAGGGCTACACGAACCAGCAGCCGCCGAATAACTGGGCGAACGCGAACCAGAAGGGCACCTCGGTGCTGTGCCGGCCCGGCTCCGAACAAGAAGGTGCCGCGTTGGCAATCGCAGTAGGCAACGGCGCCACGGTGAAACCGTTCCCGAACCCCCCGCCGCCTTCGAGCGGCAATGTCGACTGCGTCGTCGCAGTCGGGCACGCGTAAGCGCGGGCTCGGCCGCGCGTCAGCCCGCCGGCGCCAGGAGTCGCTCTCGCAAGCTGCTCGTCGCCGCGTCGATCGCGGTCCACGCCATCCCGATCGCGGACTCGCGTACCGCCCGATCAGCCGACGCGTTGATGCACGCGGCAGCGAACTCGGGTTGGTGATTCATGGCGCCGCCCGACTCGATCGCGATGCAGGGATGGATCGACGGCATGGCGAGCGACACGTTGCCCATGTCGGTCGAGAACGTCATCTGCGCACCCGTGTCGTAGTCACGTCCGAGCGTTTCGCTGTTCGCCCGGTAGGCGGCCGCCAACCCGTGATCGTGCTCCATGTGGCTGTAGACCGGGCTCACGTCCTCGATCGCGAGCGCGGCGCCGGTTGCGATCGAGCCGGCTTCGAAGCAGTGCTCGATCCGCGGGCGCACCTCGCCGAGCTCGGCGATGGTGCTCGCGCGCACCATCCAGCGCCCCTCGGTATGCGCAGGCACGATGTTCGGCGCGTCGCCCCCATGTGCGATGAAGCCGTGCACCTGGTCGGTGCTGCGCAAATGTTGGCGCAACAGGCCGATCGCGGTCTGCGCGACAGTGAACGCGTCGGCCGCGTTCACGCCGAGCTGCGGTGCCGCCGCCGCGTGCGACTCGCGGCCCGTGTAGCGCACTTCGAAATGTGCCACTGCGCTGACGCGTGGTTCGAGCACGTCGACCGGACCGGGGTGCACCATCATCGCCGCGTGCACACCGTCGAACGCGCCGCGTTCGAGCAGCATCACCTTGCCGCCGCCGCCTTCTTCGGCGGGGGTGCCGATGACGGTCACGGTGATGCCGAGGTCGTCGGCGAGGCGGGCCAGCGCGAGACCGGCGCCGACGGCACTCGCCGCGATGATGTTGTGTCCGCACGCGTGACCGATGCCCGGAAGTGCGTCGTACTCCGCGCAGATGGCGATGTGCAGCGGCCCGTTGCCGACGCGCGTCGAAAACGCGGTGGGTAGGTCGTAGATCCCGAACTCGACGGGAAGGCCCGCGTCGGCGAGCAGGCCGGCCGTCCACTTGCTCGACTGTTCCTCTTCGAACTTCAGCTCGGGATGCGCGTGGATCCGATGGCTGAGCGCGACGAGCGCGTCGAGTTGGTCGTCGATCGTCGTGCGGGCAACATCTTTTGTGTCCACGCCCGGTAGGTTCGCAGTGTGGGCACAGTCGATGCAACGGCGTCACTTCTCGCTCGCGATCCGCTCCACACCGGATTGCTCCTGGATTTCGACGGTTCGCTCGCGCCGATCGTCCTCATGCCCGACGAAGCCGTCGCGCTACCCGGCACGGCCGAGGTCCTCGCCGCGCTCGCGAAGCGTCTTGCGCTTGTTGCCATCGTGAGCGGCCGGCCGGTGGAATACCTCGCCCGACGGGTGCCGGCGGAAGGTGTGCGGCTCGTCGGCCAGTACGGGCTGGAATGGATGGAAAACGGTCGGGTCGTCGTCGACCAGCGCGCCCTGCCCTACGTGCAGGCCGTCGCGGAGGCCGCGAGCGAGGCCGAGTCACGCTGGCCCGATCTCCTCATCGAACGCAAGGGCCAGGTCGCGGTCGGCGTGCACTGGCGGCGTGACCCCGGTGCCGGCGACGACGTCGCGACCGACGTAGAGGCGCTCGGCCGGCGGCTGGGGCTCGAAGTGCACCCGAGCCGCATGGCGCGCGAACTGCGCCCCCCGGTACCCGTCGACAAGGGCACGGTCGTGGAGCAGTTGCTCGAGGGCCTCTCGGTCGCCGCCTTCGCGGGCGACGACTCGGGAGACCTTCCCGCGTTCGCCGCGCTCGAGCGGCTTCGTTCGCAGGGTCGGCTCGACGACGCGGTGCGCATCGCGGTGTCGTCGCCGGAGTCGCCGCCCGAAGTCCTGGCCAACGCCGACCTCGTCGTCGAAGGTCCCGAAGGCCTCCGCACCCTCCTCAACCAACTCGCGAGGCGTGCGTCGATAGGGGACAAATAATGTCCCCTATCGACGCACGCTCTT
>JAODBJ010000049.1 GCA_025463905.1 Actinomycetes bacterium | reverse complement strand
GGGGCCTGCTGCGCCGGGTATGGGCATCTCTGTGGCACCCACGCGTCGAGCATGTCCCACGGTGGTGGCTCCGTTGCCCGATCTGTGACCGCGAGCTGGTTGGTCCTTGGCATGCGGGGACCCACGTGGCACGGAATCCCGGCCTGGAATGGCTCGACCCGACCCGTGAAGAGCTGATCTCGAAGTGTCCCGTCCACGGTCGCTTGCCGTACAACGACGCGAGCAAGAAACCGCCGTGGCCGCGCGCACCGCTCGAGCGCGACCAGTAGGTCGCGCTCGAGCCCAGCGGCGGAGCCAATCCGTGCACCTTGGTCGGTCTGCCGCCCCTGTAGCGACACGCCAATAGGCTCGGTATCAAGCAGCGGGTTTTCGAAGGCGATTCGACAGCAGCGGCGGTCATGCGAAGTCCCTGCACCTAATGGGAGTGCCCGGTCTCGCGTGAGAGGCTGGGACCGAGCCGCCGGTCGGTGAGCACTTCAAGCGCCTGGGACGTTGATCCCTAGGCTTAGATCGTGCCCCGGCCGGTTGGTGAGGGCTGCCGAAAGCGCTGATGGGGTGTCGTGACGTGGAGCACTGATGCGTTAGGTCGCGGCTGGCGTTCTCGGCTCGATACCAATACGCGAGAGGAGGCGCCAACACGATGCTATTCGTCGGTGACGACTGGGCAGAGGACCATCACGACGTTCATTTGATGGACGAGACCGGTAAGCAACTCGCACGGACGCGACTGCCGGAAGGGCTCGCGGGGATCAGCGCGTTCCACGAACTCGTCGCCGCTCACGTTGAAGAACCGGACGAGGTCGTGGTGGGGATCGAAACCGAACGCGGGTTGTGGGTGCAGGCGCTGGTCGCGGCGGGCTATCAGGTCTATGCGATCAACCCGTTGTCGGTCGCGCGGTATCGCGACCGTCATGGTGTCGCGGGGACGAAGTCCGATGCCGGCGACGCGAAAGTCCTCGCCGATCTGGTCCGCACCGACCGTCACAATCATCAGCTGGTCGCGGGTGATAGCGACGACGCGGGCGCGATCAAGGTCCTCGCCCGTGGGCATCAGAACCTGATCTGGTCACGGAACCGCCAGACCAACGCGTTGCGTTCTGCGTTACGGGAGTACTACCCGGCCGCGTTGGTCGCGTTCGACGACCTCGCCCACAACGACTGTGTTGCGGTGCTCATCAAAGCACCGACACCCACGACTGGAGCGCGTTTGTCGATCGGGCAGATCACCGCTGCGCTCAAACGCGGCGGCCGGCGACGCAACCTCGACGTGCGGGGCACGAGATCCAAAACGCGCTCCGCGGAGAGCACTTACACGCGCCGGGGCCGGTCCTCGACGCGTTCGCCGCAACGACCGTCGCCGCGGTCGGGATCATCTCGGAACTCAACCGTCAGTTCGCCCGGCTCGAGCAAGCGTTGAGCGAACATTTTGAGCAGCACTCGGAAGCCGACATCTACCGCTCCCTGCCAGGATTAGGTGTCGTGCTCGGCGCCCGGGCGCTCGGCGAGTTCGGGGACGACCCGAACCGCTATGCCGACCCCAAGTCTCGCAAGAACTACGCCGGCACCGCCGGTGCTGCGCATCGGTAAGCACGCCCGATATCGCCTGAACGACGTCGAGGCGTGGCTCCATGGACTTTCGGCGGCATGTGACGACGGTCGCAGTCGCCGGGCGACCCCGGCCTGATCAGGTCGCGGCCCTTGTGACCTTCGTAGACCCGTCCTGGGCGCTACTCGTCCGCGACGTTTGCGGCTATGCGACCGCCAGGGGTTACTGCGTTGCGGGCGTTCGGTCGCCCGCTCGGACGGATCGAAGGATCTGACGCAAATGTCAGGTACGAACTCGCGCATATGTCAGCTTCGGGTCCGGGCCGAGTTCGGACAGTACCCCGGCTCGCACGGACCCGCGACAAAGTCCGTACCTGGCTCGTACCTGGAGGGGTGTAAATTGGACACGGCTCGGGTGTTTGCCCAGGTCACAGCGTTGTAAGGTGGCGAGTCGGCCTGTACGCCGGGTTCTGTCCAGGCGCTTGCACGCCTTGGGCGGCCATCCCTCTCGGCCGGCGGTTACCCGCCGGCTCTAGCAGCCGACCCGGGGGTGTCAGCGGGCGGGCAGCCCTCCCCCTTCTTGGCCTTGCTCCGGGTGGGGTTTGCCAAGCCGCCCGGGTCACCCCGGGCGCTGGTGCGCTCTTACCGCACCGTTTCACCCTTACCTGTGCCGGTCGTGAACGGCCGGCCATCGGCGGTCTGTTTTCTGTGGCACTTTCCTGCGGGTCACCCCGACTGGGTGTTACCCAGCACCCTGCCCTGTGGAGCCCGGACGTTCCTCGGACCGGTCACCTCCGAAAACGGAGGCGCCGGCACGCGGCCGCCTGGCCGACTCGCCACCACCACCATTCTCGCGCGTCACGCCGGCTCGGGGGGAGGGTCGCGGTCCTCGCGCAACAACTCGGGGGCGCGCCCGGCGATCGCCGCACCGAACAGGCCGAGCCCCGCGGCGAACATCGCGTTCGTCATCACCGCGCGCGGTCCGAAGCCGATGTGCGCGCCGCGCACCAGTCGTTCGACCACTCGGAACAGCAACCACGTGAGGAATGACCCGAGCGACGCGAGGATGCCGTGCGTGTAGGGCGCCCACGGCGCGAGGCGCCCACCCGCGTAACCCGCCGCGGCGTACGCGAACAGGATCAACACGAACGGGAGGAACACCCACCGGCTGCTCGAGAAGTTGTCGACGTTCGCGTCGAGTATCTCGGTGAAGATCACGATCGGGATGATGATCACCAGACCGGAGAGCGCAGCGCGCACAACCGTCGCCCAGTTGACGCGCAGGCCACCGTCGTCGGCGTTCGGTGTGGTCATGCGATGGCCTGGTCGTCCTTGGCGAACTCGCTGTAGGGCACGAGGAAACCATCGCGCAGTAATCCCGGCACGGCACGACGATCGCGCACAACGGTGAAGACGGCGAGCGTGATGTATACGACGCCGACCCCGATGCGCCCTGGGGCGTGCAAGTGGCTCGGGAGGATGCCGTTCAGCGCGAACTGCGACACGAACAGCCCGAGCAGCATGAAACCCTCACGCGTGTTGAGCCTTCGGTTCGCGAGCACCGCGAGTGCGAACGCCGACTGTGCGGCCGTCACCCACAGTTCTTCGCGTTGGCGCCCGACGATGGGCAAGCCGTGCAGGTGTCCGAGCGAGATGGCGTACACGATCGGGAGGGTGCCGACGAGCAACGTCCACTGGTTCACTTTCGACGACACGAGCGAACCGAGCGCCGAGTTCGTGTTCAACCGCCACGCGAACAGCAACGCGACGATGAACTCCGGGGCCTCCGACGCGAGTGGTGCCAGCCACTGCACGAGGAGGAACTCGCTGATGTTGAACTCCTTGCCCGTTTCCACGAGCGACTCTGCGAACGGCTCCGCGCACGCAAGGATGATGGCGGCGGCGACGACGAACAACAGCACCACTACCTGGCGCCGCCGACGCACGGTGAGCGAACCGATCAGCAGTGCGGGCCCGACAAGGTGCGGTGTCTCCGCGGGTGCCCGTGCGATACGCATCACGTAGCCGCCGAAGAGGCTGACGAGCACGACCGCGTCGATGATCGACAACGAGTGACGGAGCGGCAGCGTGAGCCCGTAGATCGTCGCGACGGCAAGGAACGCGAGTTCCACCGAGTGGCTGCGATCCAGCGCGACTTCCGGGCGGCCGTCGTGATGAGGTGCGACCGCTTTGACGCCGTCGGGCCCGAGCTTCTTCACCCGCCACGCGGCGAGCAACACCACCGCCGACCAACCAACGCCGATCAGCAATTGGTTCGAGCCGGTCATGTTCGCGAGCGCGAGCCCGTGCGCGGCTTCGCTCGGGCTGGCGCCCGCTTTCCATGTGAAGACGAAGTCGACCGCGTATTCGGGCAGCACCGCAACGAGCGCGAGGAGCGCGAGGGCCAGGCCGGCCGAAATGTCGAGCTGCACGACCTCGGCCGCCCAAGCGAGCATGAAAGCCGCGCCGACGATCGCGAACCCGAACAGGAGGGCCGCGATCCAGTGCGGCGGATGGGCGCCGCTGAACCGCACGAGGAGCCCCGGGACGACCACTGCCAGCGCGAGGAAGATGAGGATCCGCTGCCGGGCCGCGTCGGGCGGGCGAACGCTCGCGGTGGCCTCGGTCACAAACCCATCGTACGGGGGCTGGAGTTCCCTCAACTGGGCGGCCTGCAACGCCGATTGGGACAGCGATGACGTCGATGAGCTGGCGGGATCGCGGCCGATGCCGCGGTGTCGACCCCGAGATCTTCTACCCACCCGAGGACGACGAAGAGGCAGCCGCGCCCGCGAAGGCGAT
>JAODBJ010000047.1 GCA_025463905.1 Actinomycetes bacterium | reverse complement strand
GGTGCTTACACGCTGGCCACCGTGCCGACCGGCAACGTCGACATGCAATTCATCGGCTCGGGCCTTTGCCCCGGCGGTGTCGGAGTCAACGACGTCACGCAGTGGTTCAACAACCAACCCACGCAAGCGTCGGCCACACCGGTGAACGTCGAAACCGGTTCGCCGACATTGTGCGGGGACGCGGCGATGGTCGCCGGCGGTTCGATCAGCGGCACGGTCACCGCCGCGTCGGGCGGCGCGGGCCTTTCGGGTATCTGCGTCGGCGCGTTCGTGCCGGCGGTCGATGCCGTCCTCGTTGCGAGCACCTCCACCGGCGCGGGCGGTCACTACACGCTCGACGGTGTGCCGGCCGGCGACCTCGAGGTCGAGTTCTTCGCGACGGGCTTATGCCCCGGCGGTGTTCCTGCGAGCTTCGCGGCGCAGTGGTACAACCAGCAGCCCGCGGAAGCAACCGCCAACACCGTCACTGTCGTCAGCGGTTCGACGACCACGAACATCAATGCGGCAATGCTGGCCGGCGGTTCGATCAGCGGAACGGTCACCGCCGCGGCGGGCGGCGCGGGTCTTTCGGGCATCTGCGTCGATGCGTTCACGCACGGCATCGACCCACCGCAACGTGTCGCGAGCGTCGGCACGATTGCCGACGGTAGCTACGCCCTCACCGGCGTACCGGCCGGCAATGTCGACGTGCAGTTCAACTCCGGAGGCTTCTGCCCGGGTGGTTCGAGCTCGCACTTCATAACGCAGTGGTTCCACGCCCAACCCACACAGGCGTCGGCCAACGTGGTGCACGTGGCCGCGGGCACCGACACGGCGAGTGTCGACGCGGCCATGGTTTCAGGTGGTTCGATCAGCGGCACCGTCACCGCCGCGGTCGGCGGTGCAGGCCTCTCCGGCATGTGCGTCGAGGCGTTTACGACCGACGCCACGCCGCAACTGCTCGCGAGCACGGGCACCCTCGGCGCGGGCGCGTACACGCTCGACGGCGTGCCGGCAGGCAACGTCAACGTGCGATTCAACTCGTCGGGCGCGTGCCCGGGCGGCGTGCACGCGAACTACGTCACGCAGTGGTACAACAACCAGCCCATCTCATCGATGGCCAACCCGGTGAACGTCGTGCTCGGGTCGGATACGGCCAATGTCGACGCGGCATTGGTCGGGGCTGGTTCGATCACCGGCACGGTTACCGCGGCCGGCAGCGCAACCTCGGGTGTATGTGTCGGTGCGTTCGTTGACGAAGCACTGATCGCCAGCACTTCGTCCAAGGCGAACGGCACGTACACGCTCAACGGCGTGCCCGCGGGCAGCGTCGACGTGCAGTTCAACGCGTCGGGCGTATGTCCCGGCGGCGTCGTACGCAACTACCTGACGCAGTGGTACGTCGGGCAGCCATCCGAAGCGACCGCCACCCACGTGATCGTCGCCGCGGGCACCGCGACGCCGAACATCAACGCGGCGATGGTGGCACCGACCGCATTCACGATCACGGTCAATGGTGCGTTGTCGTCCTCGATTGCACACGGCGCGACCGCGACGCTGGCCGCTGCGGGGCTCCCCGCGGCCGCGACGGGAACGGTCGTGTTCAACTCGCCCGGCAACCCGAACTTGTGCACCGCAACCCTGCCGGCGACGTCATGTGCAACCGCTGCCGGTCTCGCAGCAGGTGCGTACACGCCGATCAGCGCCGCGTTCAGTGACACGAGCGGCAACTTCACCAACACGACCTCGACCAACACGGTCGCACTGACCGTCGCGGCGGCCCCGCCGCCGCCAACTGCGCCGGCCGCGCCGACACATGCGCACGCCGTGCTCGCCGCCGGTCATGTGACGGTGTCGTGGACCGCACCCGCCACCGACGGCGGATCGCCGATCACGAGCTACAAGGTCACCGCATCGTCTGGCCCCACATCGGTGACGGTTATCGCACCGGCGACACAGGCGGTCATCACGGGACTCGCGCCCGGCACGTACACGTTCACCGTGCGCGCAAAGAATGCTGTCGGCACCAGCACGCCATCGGCGGCGTCGAACTCGGTCACGATCGCGGCGCCGACCGTTGCACCACGCGTCGGCTACTGGATGTTGGGCGCCGACGGCCACGTGTACGGCTTCGGCGACGCACACAACCTCGGCAACTCGCCGAGCGGCGCGGTGGCAATGGCCGCTCGCCGCGACGGCAAGGGCTACTGGGTGGTCAATGCGCGAGGGAGCGTGAAGCACTTTGGTAGCGCGGCCGGGTTCGGCGACAGCCCGCACCTCCGCGCCGGCGAAGTTGTGAGCACGATCTCCGCGACGCCATCGGGCAACGGCTACTGGTTGTTCACGAACCTCGGGCACGTGTTCGCCTACGGCGACGCGCACTTCTACGGCGACATGGGATCGACCAAGCTCAACGGCTCCGTCATCGCATCCGCGGCGACCGCCACCGGGCACGGCTACTACATGGTCGGCTCTGACGGCGGAGTGTTCACCTTCGGTGACGCCAAGTTCCACGGCAGCACGGGAGCAATGCGCCTCAACCAACGGATCGTCGGTATCTCGCCGACTCCCGACAACCGTGGCTACTGGTTGGTCGCAGCCGATGGTGGGGTGTTCGCGTTCGGCGCACCGTTCCGCGGTTCGATGGGTGCGGTCAGGCTGCAGAAGCCGGTGAACGGTCTCGTCGCTTTCGGCAACGGATACTTGATGGTTGCGTCCGACGGCGGCATCTTCAACTTCTCGAACAAGCCGTTCCTCGGCAGCCTTGCGACTCACCCTCCCAAAGCTGCGATCATCGGGATCGCTGCGTTCTCCACCGGTTCCTGACGGCGATTAGGTACGGAGCAGAAACCACAGCAAGAACGCGATGAGCGTGGCCAGCTCGGTCCACGCAGCAAGTAGGACGAGGCCCTGGTTCACTCGTGCGCGCTCCGCATGTCGGATGCACGTTGGCGAGATCGAACCAGGGCTTCGTCGAGTTCGATCGTCTCCCAGGGCAGGAAGCGCGCGCGGCGAGCGGAGCGTTTGCCCCAGGCATCCAACGGCCACGGTCCGGTGATGTCGGGACGGTCCAGACCAAGGCGGTATGCAATCGAGCCGGGTCCAACGACGAGCCCTTCCACCCGTAGCGCCGGACCGAAGCCTGGAATGATCGGCCCGTCCCGGCGCAACCGAACGTCGTGCACGCGGCCAATCGATTGTCCGTCGGCGTCGACGACTTCTCGTCCGAAGAGAAGCCCGGCCCGCAGCGCGGAACTCATCACGCCTCCCCTTTCCCTGCGCCGGGGATGCGCGCCACGATGTGTTCCTCGGCCCAGCGGTCGAGCACGATCGCGGCGGTCGCGGTCCGCGGTACCGAGAGGTGCACGGCGCTGTCGATCTTCGTAACCGCGGTCATTGGTATCCGTGCCGGTTCGGGGTCGACGGCCGGGTGTAAGCGGCGCCAAATCGCGATCACCCATCGTCCGATCCGCCCGCGGAGCCGTGGTCCGTACGCACCCGGGCCGCAAAGGATCGCGATCACGTAGGGACGGCCGTCGGCGTCGAAGGCGATCTCGAGATCGTCGACCTTTGCGACCTGGCGTTCGTTGCAATCGACGACCTGGCGGTCGAGGAGCAGAAGACCGGCGTCGATGAGGTGGTCTGCCTGGGCGGTCATGCGCCGCCTTTCGTGGCGATCATCAGCGGAATCGCGGCGAGCCCGGCGACGGTTACGACGATCAGCATCGCGACTGCGAGCGCGTTGGCCAGGCGGGAATTGGTCTTGTCTCCCACGTACGTGGGGTCGTTGGCCACGAGCAGCACGGGGAAGTACGTGAGCGGGAGCACGACCGCGGAGAACACAATGGAGTACTCGGTGATTTTCACGGGATCGATGCCGGTCAAGGCCAGCGCCGTTGCGGCCACGACGGAGATGAGTAACACGACGTGGAACCGCGGCGCACGCCGCGGGCTTACGAGCTTGCCCCAGCTCCATCCAAAATATTGCGAGACCACGTAACCGTTGGAGAGCACCGTCTCGAGCGAGGCGCCGAACAAAGCAGCGAAGAACCCGACCAGCACGAACGCGAAACCGACCTTGCCGAGTTGGAGCGCCACCGGGAGTGCGGCTTGATCGAGATGACCGACGCTGATGCCGGCCGGGCGCAAGACGAGCGCGGCAGCGGTCATGATCGCGATAGAGACGACCGCACCGACGGGAAAGCCGAAGAACACGTTGACGCGATTCAACGACAGGTCGCGCCGCGTCCATCGCTCTTCGACTGCACCGGACGAGAAGAAGAACAACTCATACGGCATGATGGTGCCGCCGAACACCGCGATCGCCCAATAGAAGTACGTGGGATGACCTTCTCCGTGCGGCACCGTCGGGTGCGTCGCTCCGGAGAGGAGGGTGTGGTAGTCGGGGTGCATCTTCCAGATCGCGACCACGAACACGAACAGTGCGAGACCCGCGATGCCCACGACATTTTCCAACGTCGAGAACTTCACCCGCCACACGACGAGCCACACCGCGAACGCGATGAGCGGCAGCAACAAGAGGTAGCTGACGTCCGTCGCGAGTTGGATGCTCAACGCGACGCCTGCGATCTCCGCGGTCATGGTCAGTAGGTTGACTGCGACCGATCCGAGCATGTTCAGCAGCGCGGCTCGTTCGCCCATCCGTTCGCGTACGAGATCGAACACCGGCCGCTGCGAGAGCGTCGCGATGCGTCCCGCCATCTCGGCGTAGAGCAGGATCACCACGAGCCCGAGCAGGACTGGCCACAACAACGCGAGGCCGTACCTCGCGCCGGCTTCGCTGTTGGCGACCAACTCGCCGATGTCGACGAAGCCTCCGATCGCGGTGAGCACACCCAAGAACACTTCGAGCAGCTTCTTCACGCCGACAGGTCCTGATACGCGCGTAGTTCGCGGGCCACCCGAGGAAGATTCTGCGCCGCGTCGAGAAGTTCACGGCGCGCGTCGCGCCGAGCCGCGATGCGCATCTTCGAGATGGTGTCGACCGCGTCGTTGAGGACGTGTCCGAGCGCGTCTCGCAGGTGGTCGGAGCGCGGGTTGGGTGGCTGGATCGAACCGAACGTCGATTCGACGCTGCTGGCGTCGCGCTCAGCCGAATCCAGCACCACCGCGACGTACGGCCACGGCGCGTCGTCGTGGCGTACCAGCGTTGCGGCGAGTTGTGACGTGGCCACGGCCGATGCCGCGGCTTTCGCCGAGTTGCGTGCCTTCAACCGGTAGTTGGTGGTGTTGCGGGCCGGTCCGACGCAACCCAATCCGATGGTTGCGACCAACAGGGTGCTGCACCACCGGAGCCGACGCACGCTGCAACGTGGTTCCCCGCCCCGTGCGGGTGGAAACGCCGCGTATCGACCTCCGACCGGCGCCATGACATCGAGGCTTTGATGGCGCTACCGATGCGCTCGTCGTGTTTGCGTGGTAGAAGCAGTTTGCGGCTCGCGTGGGCTGCCGTCCTTCGGGACATCAACAGCATTGGGGGGAACGACGTGAGTCAAAAGCTGTTCAAGACCGGGGTAGCCGCGGTCACGGTGGCGTTGACGGTTGCAGTCGGTGCGCAAGGAGCGCTTGCGGTACCGCCGCCGGCGACCGGCACGGTGACGTGCTCGATCATGGGGAATGGTGGCTTCGGCCCGGCGCTGAAGGTCGTCGGCACGTCGTCGACTGTGAAGATCCACTTCGTCGCGAAGTCGACCGGGTGCACGTCGTCGGCCTTGGTCGGCTCGGCCATCGTCAACATCACGAACGCGGTGGTGAAGGGGCAGGGTTTCCTTACCGACCTGTCCGGAAGTTTCGCGAACCAATGTTCCAACTTCGTCGCGACCGACACGATCGGATCGCTCAACGCGAAGGTGAAGTGGATCTCGTCTCCGACGATCGCGAAAACGCAGCTCGCCTACCCGGCCGGTACCGCACCGATCGTCACCAACAACGCCGGCAACGTCCAGATCAACCTCGTTGGTCCACCGCCGGCCGCCGTGACGGGATCGTTCTCGACCACGCCGGGCCCGGCCGCGATCACGCTCGTCACGAACATTCCGTTCATCTGCGGGGCCACGTGGGGCCCGTACTCGAACTTCAGCATCTTGTCGGGATCATCCATCTTCATTCCCTGATCGGGAACGACGCGTGAGTAGTCGGGGCGGGGCCGAGGCCTCGCCCCGACTCGCGTGTCGCTACCGATCGACGGCTTCGACCTTGATCGGGATCCCTGATGCGCGCGGCATGCCGGTCAGGTCGTCGATCTCGTCGCGCGCGCTGACAAGCGCGGCGGAGCTGCGGAGGCGATCACCGTGGCTCATCGAGACCACACCGCGCCGCAGACCCGTATCGAAACGCACCGTCGACTCGACGCGACCGTGGCGGCTGGTCAGTGCCACCGTGCCACCGTCGACGACACCGGCGATGGCACCGTCGAGCGGATGCAGCAGCACCAGTGCTTCACGGTCGGGGTCGATCGGGTCGGCGACGGAGTTGTTCGCACGCATGCGTCGGCGCGGCACCAGAACGAGCCCGTCATCCGGATTTTCCAACCGGCCGAGGCGATCGACGAGCAGGTCGGGCGCGAGTCGCCACGGCTCGCCGTCGAGCAGCGCGGTGCGCAGCCATCCGATGTCGGGTTCTATCGCGACGCCGTGCGGACCCGCGGCGCGGATGGTCGCCCACGGTACGACGGAGCGTCGCGCGATCAGTGCGAGCACGTCGTCGTCGGTGAGCTCATCGGGGGACCTACCGAACAGGTCGACACCCGTCATGTGGCCCGCGAGTTGTGCGAACACCCACCACGCCGGCTGGCGCGCGCCGGCGAGTGACACCGCGGGCGGCGAGTAGCACGTGCCGCCGCGTAACGCGACGTGTTCATGCATCGGCACATCCGCGCGCTCTAGTTGCCCGGCGACGGGGAGCACGTGCGTGGCAAAAGTCGTGAGCTCGTTCTCGATCACATCGGCCACGGCGAGCGTCTCGAGCGCCTTGAGCCCGGTGCGCGACGCGGCCGGGTCGGGGAACGCGGTGATCGGGTTGGCGCCCGCGACGACGAGTGCGCGTAGATGCCCCGCCCCGATTTCGTCGCCGAGTGCCACGCAGGGGTCTTGGCCGATCCAACGACGGAGCTCCGGACGGCTTGCGACCGGCGGCGACGGAGTGGGACGGAGCGGACGCAGGGGGAAGAGCAAGCCGCGGTGGAAGTGCATGCCGTGTGCAGTGTCGAGCGATCCCGAAATCGCAAGCAACACCCAGCGCAACCACTCCGCGATCAAGCCGTCGCGGCTCATCGTCACACCGGTACCGCACCATGCGGCCAGCGCGCCATCCGCGGCGAGCAACGCATCGCGCAAGGCAATCAATGTTGTGGGTTCGATGCCGGCAGCGGCAGCGGCACGCTCGAGCGTGAACGTGCGGAGCGCGACGGCCAATGCCTCGCGGTCCGACGCGCGAGTCGCTTCGAGCGCAGTGCTCGAGAGCGGTGCCGCGAGTCGCTCGCGCACCAGCCAGCCGAGCACGATCGCGTCGCTGCCCGGTCGTAGCGCGACGTGATGATCGGCCAGCGCCGCCGTTTCCGTGCGGCGCGGGTCGAGCACCCATACCGCGCCGCCGCGCCGGCGCACTGATCGAAGTTGCGTGATCGGGTCGGCGAACGCGGTGCCGTAGCCGTGCGAGACGACAGGGTTCGAACCGACGATGAGCACGAGTTGCGTGGCCGTGAAGTCGCACACCGGATTGGCCTGCGGATGACCGGCGACGAGTTCTGCCGCCTTCAGCACCGGAGCGTTGTCGATCGTGGCGGGCGTGAACAACCGCGACGAGCCGATCGCGGCGAGCCAACCGTTGGCCGCGACCCAACCCGCGACGTCGTACGCCAACCCGGTGCCGAGATACGCGCCAACCGCATCCGGTCCGTGCCCGTCGATGACTACTTGCAACCGGCCAGCGAGGTTGTCGAGCGCCGTCCCCCAATCGACCGGCCGGCCATCGACACGCGGTTCGTCGATGCGGTCAGCGTGGTGATGCAGCGCCGGAAGCGCGCGACCCTTCGGGCACGTGTACCCGTGCGACACCGGGTGCTCGCTGTCGCCGCGCACCGAGATCACCTGGTCCCCGTCGACGGTCACCACGATGCCGCACGACGCCGCGCAGATGCGGCAATACGAGAGCTGCTCGGTCGTCACTATCGGCCAGTCTGATGCATCCGCCGGGCCCACCACGGCGAATGTGAAGTGTCAGTCGGGATGATCATGTGAGGGAGGGTCCGATGGGTTTCAACGAGCAGATCGTGCAAGAGGCGTACGCGGCGTTCGGTCAAGGCGATATCAAAAGCGTGCTCGACTTGCTGACCGATGACGTCGAGTGGCACTCTCCGCGCACACTGCCGCATGGCGGCGTCTTTCATGGCAAGGCGGACGTCGGTCGATTCTTCGAGGGCCTCGCCGACGCGTGGGATTCGCTCGATCTCACCATTGAGACGGTCAGCGAGATCGGTCCCGAGAGTGTGGTCGGTGTCCTGCGTGCCGACGGCGTCCGTCAGAACAAGCAGGCCGGCGGATACGGAGCCGTGCACGTGTTCACCGTCCGAGACGGAAGCATCAGCCGCTTCCGTGAGTACACCGACGTCGACGTCGCACTGGCGTAGCCCGGTTGTCGCACCAACGAGTGGGCGTTCGTTCAGGTTGTAGCGATGAGTGCGTCGATGACCGGCCGAGCGCCGGCGGGCCCGTGCACGTCGAGCGCGACGCCGGCACCGTCGACCACCACCGCGAACCACAGGAACGCGCAACACGCGTGCTCGGCTGCCGCCAAATCGGCGACCTCGCCGGCGCGCGCAGACTCGTCGAAGCGAATCCGCACCCCGCCTTCAATGTCGTCGACGCGGTCGGCATGCAGCATCAACGCGCGCCACGCCGCAAGGCGCGCGTCCACGTCGCCGGATTCAAGGGTGCAGACAATCGCGACATCGTCTGCGCAACCGTTTGGGTCGTCGCACCGGTTGTCGGTCATTGGGCGAGAATAAGCCGTAAGCCGCGCAGAGGGTCAAGGCCCTTTTCGCGATCCGACCCATCTGCACATATTGGGTCTCGACAACCTGGGCATCGGAGCGGTACGCCTTCATCCGACACGAGGAGGGGGTGCGTGTGGTGCGGCGAATCACGATTGGTGTCGTGCTTGCAGGGTTGGCGGTGGTCTGGGCGCCGAACGCGGTAGCCGCGGCACCCACCAAGACCGTCAACGCCGCGTACGCGGGACGCAACGACCTGTCGCCGAACGACGCGCGCTGCTCGGTCACATTCCGTCAGGTCGAACACGACGCGTTCACCGATGCAGCGCTCGGGAATGGCACGATGATCTTGCGTTATTGCACCGACCTGGTCGGTGGCGCGTCGATAACCGCAGTTTCGTCAGGCAACTTTGTCATCACGTTGCACAATCGCGATCGCATCCGTGGGACCTACTCGGGCGTCAACACCGACATCTTGTCGTCGAACTACACCGGCACGCTGACGGCGACGGGTGGAACCGGCAAGTGGCGCCACGCCTCCGGCACGCTCGTACAGAACGCGACCGTCGTGTCATTCGTGCCGGGAGTGTCGTGGCAGGTCACCGGAACGCTCGTCGGAACGATCACGCGCTGAGGTTGTCGGCGTGATCCGCGCCGGGGTCGCCGAGCGAACTGGGGGAGCGTTCTCGAGATCACGGAGGATGCGGCCTACCGGTTGCTCAACCGCCAATCGTCGCCGTCGTCGCGTGCCTGACGTTTTCCGAACGGCCACCACCGACGGCGCCGACCGTGCGCTTGTGCGTCGAGTTCACGTAACACTCCCGGTTCGGCTTCATCGACGATTCGTTCGGCGTCGTCGAGCAGATCCTCGATCGCGACGGCCGGTTCGTCGGGTTCTTCTTCGACCGGTGGCCGGACGAGCGAGCCCTGTTCGAACGTCGCGTCGATGACCGTTCGCTCGTAGCTCGCGCAATGGTCGGGGCAACGCCACGGTGCCTCGGGCGCCAGGTCGAGGATGCAGAACCGCGCGACCTCACCGTCGTCGTCGTACTTGCGGGCGGCGAAGTGCCGGCAGTCTTCGCGCATGGGCATGCCAAGAATTGTGCCAGACGTCGACGGCCAAAAACCCGCGGACATGCGTCACGAATACGCCCTGAGGGCGCAATCCGTGACGCATGTTGAAGGGGAGGGGCGCGGCGGCCAGCGTTCAGGGGCGGCCGCTGCGTCGGACCGCGAGAGCCAGCCGTGACCGCGTCATCGGCTTGGGGAGCTCAGACGCGCCTGGTGCGCGGAAGGAATCGAGCATGTACGTAGTGAAGCGTTCCCAGGCTTTGGGTGCGTACTTCTTGGTTGCGTTGATGACGCCCGCGTTGGCCATATGCAAGAGCACGAGGTCCTGCAGGACGAAGTCGGCGCGCAGCACACCGGCGGCCTGTGCGCGCTCGATGACGTCGCCGATGCCCGTGGTCGCCCGACGCAGTTCACGATCGAGTTCGGGTGTGGTGGGGAAGTTGAGGGCAAGCACGTCGGCGAAGCCGCAGTCGGCCGCTTGCATCGCGCTCACGGTGCGGACGAAGCCGCTGAATGCCAACCAAGGGTCGGGCTCGGCCTGCGCAACCTGCGTCGCCTCGATGTAGGCGGCCTTCCGTGGTTCGAACGCGGCGGCAAACAGTTCGGCGCGGGTGGGAAAGCGTCGGTACAGCGTCGCGATGCCCACGCCGGCTTGACGGGCGATCTCTTCGAGCGCGACATCGGTGCCGTGCTCGGCGAAGGCGAGGCGGGCCGCATCGAGGATGCGGTCGCGGTTACGAGCCGCGTCGACGCGCAGCCGTTCGCAGTCGCCTCCGGTGTCCTGCGCCATGCGTCAACCGTACTCGCATAAACGGAGGGGGGCCTTCACTTCCGGTTGCGCGAGGTCTACTATCCGGAGGTATACCTCCACTTACTACCCATGACGGCGAGAGAAGGTTCATCATGCGAAACGCAGCACATGTCGCGGCGAGGGTCGTGCTCGGCGGCTACCTCGTGGTGCACGGCGCCCAGAAACTGTTCGGCGCATTCGGCGGTCCCGGGCTCGACACCGCCGCCGCGGGGTTCGACGCGGTTGGTCTCACGCCCGGGAAGCAGATGGCCGCGTTGGCCGGAGTTTCCGAGGTGAGCGGCGGGCTGTTGACCGCATCCGGGATCGCCCATCCGCTCGGGCCGATCGCGATCGTCGGCGCGATGACTGCTGCGTCTGCGGTCCATCGCAAAGCCGGTCCGCTCGGGGCCAACGGCGGTTATGAGCTACCGCTGACGAACCTCGCGTTCGCGACGGCACTCGCCGTCGCCGGCCCCGGACCGTTTCACCTCGGTCCGCCCCTTTCGAAGCGCTTGACCGCCGCCGCGTTCGTCGGTGCGGCAACGCTTACGGCAGTGTCGGTCGTAAAGCTTTTGAACGGACCGGCGGCGTCGCCGGCCGTTGCCGATGAGCCGGCAAGCGAAACGTCTGAGCCCATCGCGAACGCCTCCTAACGAAAGACATGGTTCGATGATCGATCAGCTTCGTGCACTGCAGGATTCGGCGGCGCGGCTACGCCGCATCGCGGAACCGCTCGGTGCCGACGAACTTCGCGCGCAGGCGTACCCGACCGAGTGGACCGTCGCCGACGTTCTCTCGCACCTGGGTTCGGGCGCGGTCATTGCACGCGTGCGTCTCGATGCCGCAGTCGCCGACCGCGCGGTCCCCGACGACTTCGCGCAGTCCATCTGGGACGAATGGAACGCAAAGACGCCCGAAGCGAAAGCAGCCGACGGTCTGGCAGCCGATCGCGCGTTGCTCGATCGAGTCGAGTCATTCACCGACGAGGAGCGGGCACGAAGCCGCTTCTCGATGGGCCCGATGGAGTTCGATCTCCCCGGCTATCTCCTTCTGCGGCTCAACGAACATGCGCTCCACACGTGGGACATCGAAGTGTCACGCGATCCGAGCGCGACATTGACGCCGGATGCCGCGCGCCTGGTCGTCGACAACCTCGGGATGATCGTGCGGTTCGCCGGGAAGCCAACCGGCGTCGCCCGCGACCTCCACATACGCACGACTGAACCCGACCGCGACTTCACGCTGTCGCTCGGCGAGGATGCGATCGTGCTGACGCCGTGCGACGACGATCACGCACCGGATCTCGAGCTTCCCGCCGAAGCCTTCATCCGGCTTGTCTACGGGCGCCTCGACCCGGACCACACTCCAAAGGTTCGCGGAAGCGCCGATCTCGACGAACTACGACGCGCGTTCCCCGGCGTCTGACCGCGCCGCGCGTTCGCGGAGTTCTTCGGCGGTTATGTTGCGGGCGGCTTCGTCGACTTGCTGTTCCAGGGCATGCGCGAGGGTCGGGAGCACCACGCGTGGCCACACTTGTCGTCGCCGGTTCAGCGCGTCGGTCAACGCCTGCCAGCCTTCGGGCGGTTCGCCCGCCGCGACGAATGGTGACCATGTCGAATCGATGAAGAGCTGCACGAAGACGTCCGCGAGGTGCTGACTCGCGTCTCGAACTTCCTTGGCGACATGGATGACGTCGAAGAGCGGCACGCCGTCGGCGACGAGCTCGGCACCAACCTCGATCAGCGCAGGCACCGGAGCGATGAACGCGTCGCCGTCGGCAACGAGCAGGCCGAGCTCGACTGATCGCGCGAGTCCGGTGCCGTCGTCGTCGGGGAACAGCTGTTGCAACTCGTCGAGGGTGAACGTTCGCGGCGGCTCAGAAGTGAACGGTTCGGCCAGCGCCTCTTCGAAACCGAGCACGTCGCTGAGGCGCCTGTTTCCCTCCCATGCATCGATGAGTTCGCGGATCGCGGCGAGCGGGTACCCGCGTCGCAGCAACGTGAGGACGAGGCGAAGCCGGCGGAGGTGGTCGTCTCCGTAGCGCGCGCGTTCGCGGCCCTGGCGTTCAGGCGGTGGGATGAGACCGCGCTGTTGATAGAGCCGGACGTTGCGGACCGTCGTATCGGCGATCCGAGCGAACTCGTCGATCGTCCACGGACCGTCTTCGCTCATACGGCGCATAATACACCTTGCATTGTGCCATCGAACGATGGCACACTACGCGTTGTCAGTCGACGTGAGGAGCTTGCCGTGACCATGACCAGCACGACCACCGCCCCCCGAATCGAACGACTCTCCGCACTCTCGGCCCGCCGCGTCGTCGACCCCGACGTCGACATCCCCGGCCGCCTCGGCGATGGCCAAATCGTCGCCGACGAACTGTTGAGCACCCACGATGTAGGCCTCGACCTGACCGCCGACCAGCGCCGGCGACTCGCGGCGGAGGAAATCGCCGCGGTGACCGAAGAGGGGATCCGCTTCGAGATGGTGCTCACCGCCGGTTTCAGCCGGGAGATCCAGCGCGCCGAGAAGCTCACCGACCCGTGGGTGACCTATGCGCTGCACGAGATGGGCGAGGAGACTCGTCACTCTCGCCTCTTTGTCCGCCTTCTCGACCAGCTGCAGCCCACCGCGGTCAACCCGTTGAATCAGGGTGTGATCGGCGTGATCGGACGTCGGGTTCTCGACTTCGTCGTCAAGCGTCCGCCGCTCTTCTACACACTCGTTCTTGCCGGCGAAGAGATTCCCGACCTGCTGCAAAAACGCACGAGTGAACATCCCGACACCGACCCGTTCCTCGTCGCGGTCAACCGCTACCACCGCCAAGAAGAAGCGCGTCACCTGTCGTTCGCGCGGATGCGTCTGCCCGAGTTGTACGAGGCGGCTCCGCGCCGCCAGCGTTTCCAGGTGCGATACCTCGCGCCGCTACTTATCAAGTCGCAACTCGAGGGCCTGCTGCATCCCGGCATTTACAAGGCGGTCGGCCTGCCGGGTTGGCGCACATGGTTGCGAGTGCACCGCAGCCCCAAGATCGTTCAGCTTCGTCACGAAGCAACGCGACCGATCCTGCGCGAACTCATGTCCTCGGGTGCATTCCGGGCCGGACGGATCCCGCGCGGCTGGCGGCGCCTCTGCGGTGTGGATGGCACGGGGCAACCGGTAACCGCGCCCGCGCCGGCTTAGAAGAGGCCGAACCGGACGGTCATCGCCGCGCCGAAGACGAGGCTGTAGATGGCGAATGGCGTGAGCGTGCGCGTCTCGAAGTAGCGCAACAGGAATCGCACGGAGACGTACGCCGCGAGTCCAGAGACGACGCTACCGACGAGGACTTGACCGCGGATCCCGTTCCCTAGCGGGCCGAACAGGTCGGGCAGCTTATAGACGCCCGCCGCGAGGATGATCGGTGTCGCCAAGAGGAATGAGAAGCGCGCGGCATCCTCGTGGTCGAGGCCGCGGATCAGCCCGGCAACCATCGTGACACCCGAGCGACTGATCCCCGCGAACAATGCCAGCGTCTGGGCGAGCCCGATGACGCCCGCCTCTTTGAACTCGAGCGTCGCGAGCCGCCGGTCTGCGGACGCAGGCGCTGCTCCTTCTGGCGAGCTGACCCGATGCTTCGACGCGCGACGAACGCGTTCGCCGGTCAGCAGGATGAGGCCGTTGACCATAAGGAATATGGCGGCCGCGAGCGGCTTGGCGAAGATGGTGCGCAGCGTGTGTTCGAGCGCCAGGCCCGTGATGCCGACAGGGATCGTGCCGACAACGAGGAGCCAACCAAGCCGCTCGTCCGCGGTTTCGATGCTTCGCGTACGCGCGGATCGCAACAGACCCCGGATGATCCGATTCCAGTCTTGTCGGAAGTAGATGACCAACGCGATCGCGGTGGCGACGTGCAGACCGACGACAAAGGCGAGGTAGGGCGACTCCGCCGCCGATTGGCTCTTGACCAGGCCGGTCCAACCGAGCAGTTCGGGGATCAGTACAGAGTGTCCGAGGCTCGACACCGGAAAAAGTTCGGTGACTCCTTGCAGCAACCCGATCACGATGGCTTGCAAGTAGCTCACCGAACGTTCCCTTCGCCGCGGCTGGTGTCACGCATTGACTACGACTGTTGTCGTAGAGTTCTACTACACGCGTAATAGCATCGAGGAATGGCTCGACTTCGACGCGACGAGCCCGCCAGGCGGGCATTCGGTCAGCTGGAGCAAGAGGTGCTGCGCGTGCTCTGGGCGTCGGGTGAGGCGCTCA
>JAODBJ010000045.1 GCA_025463905.1 Actinomycetes bacterium | reverse complement strand
CCAATCGACGAGCTGGAATGGAAGTTCTCGGGGTCGGGCGGCCCCGGTGGCCAGCACGCGAACACTGCCAACACGCGAGCCGAAGTGCGCTTCGATATCGCGAATTCGTCGTCGCTCGGTCCGCGTCAGCGCGCCCGGCTGTTGGAACGCCTCGGGCCCGTGGTGCGCGTCGTGGCGTCCGACACCCGTTCGCAGGCCCAGAACCGCGCGCTCGCGCTGGAACGGCTGCGCGATCGACTCGCCGAGGGGCTACACGTGGAGCGCGCACGCGTCGCGACCCGGCCGAGCAAGGCCGCGCGTGCGCGCCGCGTCGAGGCCAAACGCCACCAGAGCGAACGCAAGCGCCGGCGCCGGCCTCCGCGCGGGGAAGAGTGACGCCGCGATGCGCCTGATCGACATCCCGACCGTCATCGTCGGTGCGGTGCTCGTCGTGTTGCCGCTCGACGCCGCGTTGCGCAGTTTCATACTTCCGCGCGGCGTGCCGGTCTCGCTCTCACGTTTGATCGTGCGCATGGTGCGGATCGTGTTCGACCTGATCGCGCGACCGGCGCGCGACTACGAGGCGCGCGATCGGGTGATGGCGCTCTACGGGCCGGTCGCGCTGCTCGCGCTGCCGGCCGTATTCATGATTTTCATCTTCGTCGGGTTCGCGTGCTTCTTCCAAGGGTTCGATGGCACCGGGTGGGGTGACGCGTTCATCACGAGCGGCTCGTCGCTGTTCACGCTCGGGTTCCTGCGACCGCCGCACTACGCCTTGAACTTCCTCGCGTTCCTCGAGTCCGGGCTCGGTCTGACATTGCTCGCCCTGTTGATCTCCTACCTCCCGACGATCTACTCCGCTTTCTCACGGCGCGAAATCGCCGTGACGGGCCTGGCGGTGCGCGCAGGTACGCCACCGACCGCGTGGGACCTCCTCGAACGCGCGCATCGCGCCCGGTTCCTCGATCAGCTCGACCAAACGTGGGAGGTCTGGGAGCTGTGGTTCCAGGAGCTGTCGGAAACACACACGTCACTCTCGATCCTGGCGTTCTTCCGCTCGCCCAACCCAAACCGTTCGTGGGTGACCGCGAGCGGCGCGGTGCTCGACGCGGCGGCGTTGCGTTACGCGCTCGTCGATATCCCGTGGACGCCGGCGCCCGGCTTGTGCATCCGGTCGGGCTACCTGGCGTTGCGGGAGATCGCCGACTTCTACGGCATCGAGTACGACCCGGACCCGCCTCCGGATGCCCCGATCTCGATCACCCGCGACGAGTTCGAACAGGTGTACCAGCGGCTCGCGGCCGCCGGCGTGCCGGTGCGTACCGACCGCGATCGCTCGTGGAAGGAGTTCACCGGTTGGAGGGTGAACTACGACCGCGTGTTGACCGCGCTGGCCGGTCTCGTCATGGCTCCGTACGCGCCGTGGTCGTCTGATCGATCATCTCGGTACCGCGCGCCGCCGCTGCACCCTCGGCGCGGGCGGCCGGCGGGTCAACGCTGACGACCCACGCGAGAAACGCGTCGACACCGGTGACGGTGTGCAGCGATCGGATCGAGTGGAAGATCTCGAACGCGTGGTGCGCGCCGCGCAACTCCACGTATACCACCGGTTTCTGGCTCTGTTCGCGCAGCATGCGAACGAACTCGCGCGCTTCTTGTACCGGTGCGAGCGTGTCGAGCACGCCGTGTACGACCAGCGCCGGCGGTGCTGCGGGGCTGATGTAGTGCATTGGCGATGCACGGTCGAACACGTCGGGAGCGTCGGCGCGCTTGGCTTTCACGATCCTGCGCTCGAGGGCTTTGAGCATCGGATCGTTCTTGCCGCGGATGCCGAACCGATCGCTCCAGTCGTAGATGCCGTAGAAGGGGACCATCGCCCGCACGGACGTGTCGACGGCTTCGAACCCGGGCTGGAATTCCGGGTCGTTCGCGCTGAGGCCGACCATTGCCGTGAGGTGGCCGCCCGCTGATCCGCCGGTGACGACGATGTAATTCGGGTCGCCGCCGTACTCGGCGATGTGCTCGCGCAGCCATTTGATCGCGAGCTTGCAGTCGACGAGATGGTCGGGCCATGTCGCTTTCGGGCTGAGGCGGTAGTTGATGGCGACGCAGACCCAGCCGCGCTGCGCCAGGTGGTACATGAGCGGCAGGCCTTGCTGTTCCTTGTTGCCGATCATCCAGCCGCCCCCGTGGATCTGGAGGAGCACCGGGGCGCCCGGCGGTGCGTCGGGCCGGCGGTATACGTCGAGTCGGTGGCGGCGGCGACCGTCGTCGACGTACTGAAGGTCGCGCACGCGAGTTACGCCCTTGCGTTTGAAGTGGAACGGCAGGAACACCCGGGCCCACTCGATGCCCACCTTCACCGGGGAGGTGTCGCCCGGGTTCGCGCGTTCGCGCCATCCCGCGCCGAACGCGTCGTCGAGCGCGGTCTCGAAGACCCGGTCGGTGTGCCACGCCGACGCGACGATCGATGCCAGACCGACCCACGACGCCACGGTGATCGCGAGTCCGAGCCATCCGACCCAGTGGTCGAGCGCGCCGAACGCGATGAATATCACCGTGGCGACGATCTGCCACGTGAGGTGCACGAGTGCGAGTTCGGTCGCGAGCCACGCGGCGAAGAACGTGAGCGCGACGAGTCCGATCGGCCGGCGGGGAGGCCGTAACGCGACGACCGTGAACAGCGCGCCGACCACCGACACCGCGAGATACAACAACGAAACCGTCACCGCAACAGTGTGCCCCTCGGTCAACCGAGATGTTCGAACAGGCTCGCTTCGCTGATGCCGGGCGCCGCGTCTCTACGTATGAACCATTCCCAGCCGAATGCCTCGCGAAATGCCTCGAGGGGCATCTGCAAGAAGAAGTGGTTGTCGGTGATCTGGCTCGCGTGCGCCGCCATCGCCGCCCGCTTCGCCTCGACGTGGTCACGTACGTCGACCGCCGTCGTGAGGGCAGACTCCGGAACGCCGAGATCCAAGTCTTGCGGGTTGGGCCGCTCGACGTCGTCAGGCATCGCATCGAGCATGTCGGCACGTTCGCTCATGAGGCGCACGATGTGGTC
Source organism: Actinomycetes bacterium (assembly GCA_025463905.1). Taxonomy (GTDB): domain Bacteria; phylum Actinomycetota; class Acidimicrobiia; order IMCC26256; family PALSA-610; genus JAODBJ01. Next base: position 14,638 of record JAODBJ010000045.1, on the reverse strand, counting down.
GCGGTTCATCGTCGCGTCGAAAACCAATGGCGTCTCGGCGATCTTTGCCGCGCGGTGGCCGACGCGGTGTACCTGGATGTGGTCCGGATGGCCGTAGTTGCCGCGCTCGTCGTACACGGTGAGGACGTCGGCGTGTTCTTCTTCCAGCAACGCCGCGAGGCGGGCGGCCGCTTCGTCGACGTCGGCGCTCCAGAAGCTCCCGGCGTCGTCGTTGGTGGGCTCACCCATCATCCCCGAATCGCGATAGCCGAGGAAGGCCACCCGGTCGACGCCGAGGACCCGGGCGGCCGCTTCAGTTTCGTCGACCCGCCGAGACGCGAGGTCTTCGCCGGGCTCGAGCACACCGTCGTCGACCTCGCCCAATTCGCCCTTCGTCGCAACCACGAGCACGACGCGATGGCCCTCGGCTTTGGCCTTCGCCATCACGCCGCCAGTGGCGATCGCCTCGTCGTCGGGGTGCGCGTGGAACGTCACGAGGGTGTACGGCATGCGCCCATCGTTGCACCCGGTCCAAGCAGGGCGCACGCGCGCGTACACAACCTGACGTGCATCCAACGCCTGCCTGACACGCGCCGCCCGTACAACACCGGTATTGTCCGCGTCAGAAACCTGACGTTAGCGTTAGGGAACTCGCCGAACAGCGACCGGGGGAGCTCATGCGCATCCGAGGTGTGGCGTTGTTGGCCACTGCAGCGTTGGTAGCCGCGAGCTGCGGGAATGCCGCGAGTAAGAGCACCCAGAACACCGGCGCCGGATCCACCGTGGCGCCCAACAACGTCAACGCGAACCTGAAGGTCCACCACCCGATCACCGAGACCGGTGTGACCGACACGGCAATCGGCGTCGACGTCGTCGCGTCGATCAACAACCCGCTCGGGAACAACTACGGCGCATTGGCCGACGGTATGACCGCCTACTTCGCCATGGTGAATGCCGGAGGCGGGATCTACGGACGGCAGTTGAAGATCACGAAGGTGCGCGACGACGGCCTCGCCAACAACGCCACCCAGGTGCAGGCCGCGCTCTCCCAAGACAACCCGTTCGCGGTGTTCATTGCTGCGTTGCTCTTCACGGGCGCCGCGACGTTGGCCCAGGCGAACGTGCCGACGTTCGGCTGGAACATCAACGCAGAATGGACCGGGCCCACCAACTTCTTCCCGAACGAGGCCGCGTTGTGCTTCACGTGCGCCGGGCCCGTCGTTCCGTGGGTCGCGAAGCAACTCGGTGCGACGAAGGTCGGCGTGCTCGCATACAACGTCCCGCAGTCGGCCGACTGTCTCAAAGGTGACCAGGCGTCGTTCGCGAAGTTCTCCACTGGCAAGATCGTGTACCACGACGCCAGCATCAGCTTTGGTGTCACCGACTTGTCGGCGCAGGTTGCCAACATGAAGAAGCAGGGCGTACAGCTCGTGCTCACCTGCATGGACCTCAACGGCACCTTCACCCTGGCCAAGGAGATGGCCGCCCAGGGACTGAAGGCGGTGCAAATACTGCCGAACGGCTACGACCAGGCGTTCATGGCGGCCAACGGCAAGTACTACGAAGGCTCGATGGTCGGGCCGCAGTTCACCGCGTTCGAGCACAGCCCGCAGCCGCCCGAGATGAAGTCCTTCGAGAAATGGATGAACACGACGCACAAGAAGGTCGTCGAACTCTCGATGCAGGGGTGGATCGCCGCGAACCAGTTCGTCACCGGTCTGAAGCTCGCCGGCCCCGACTTCAACCGCCAGAAGTTGATCTCCGCGATGAACACGCTCACCGACTTCACCGCCGGTGGATTGCTCGCCCCCATCGACTGGACGAAGGGCCACCTCGACCCCGCGAAGAATCCAGAGGCCCGCGGGGCACTCGACTGCGGAAACTTCGTGAAGATCACGAGCAACAAGTTCGTGTCGGCGTTCGCGCAGGGCGACAAGCCCTGGGTGTGCTTCAAGCACGCCGACCTGCAGGTGACCAACCCGAACCCGGTTCCCCTCCCGACCCCAACGAATTATTCCTTCGTCAACGTGGGTAGTACGGGCGGCTGAGCAACCCACGGAGACATCTTGCAAGAGCTGATCAGCGCGGTCATCCGAGGGGTCCCGATCGGGTGCGTCTACGCACTCGTCGCGCTCGGCTTCGTGCTCACCTACAAGACGTCGGGTGTCTTCAACCTGGCATTCGGCGCACAGGCGTTCGTGTCGGCCGCGGTCTACTACGTCTTGCGGATCCGCCACGGCTGGCCCATCTGGGCCGCGTTCGTGATCGCCGTCGTGCTCCTCGGACCGCTGCTCGGGTTGTTGCTCGACCGCGCGCTGTTCCGATATCTGCGCACCGCGCCCACCGTCGCGAAACTCGTGACGTCGTTGGGCTTACTCGTTGCGGTGCCCGGGATCGTGTCGCTGCTGCTGAACTTCGGGAACAGCCCCGCGTACGGCCCGACCGGGATCATGTACCACGGCGACGTTGCGTACCACTTCGGTTCGTACGCCCTGCAGCGTGACCAGATCGCCACCATTGTCGTCACACTTCTCGCTGCCATTGGATTGACCGCGATCTTCCGCTTCACCGCGATCGGTTTGCGCATGCGGGCAGTGGTCGAGAGCCCGCGCATGACCGAGCTTGCCGGTGTGAACGCCGATCGTGTCGGCGCGGTCTCGTGGATGTTGTCGAGTTTCTTCGCCGGGTTGGCCGGCGTGCTGCTCGCGCCCCTGTTCCCCCAGCTGAGTAGCGAGAACTACTTCCTGCTGATCGTGGCCGCGATCGCGGCCGCCGCGTTCGCGTCGTTGACGAGCCTGCCGATGGCGTTCCTCGGCGGCTTGCTCCTCGGCATCGTCAACCAAATCCTCACGGTCAAGCTGCCTACCGACTCGATTCTCGCCCAGGGCTTGCGGCCGTCGTTGCCCTTCGTCGCGCTGTTTCTCCTGCTCGTGCTGTGGCCGGGATTGAAGAACCGCCGCGAGGTCACCGACCCGTTGGCCGGTGTCGACCCACCACCGCCCGGCTTCGCGGCCGACGAGCGCAGCGTGGCGCTCACGCGCGCGACGCACGTGTTCGGCGCCCTGGTAGCGCTGGGGTTCACCTGGTGGATCCTCACCCAGGCCGACTCCTTCTGGCTTGCGCTGTTCACCCAGGCGGTCGTGTTCTCCGTGATCTTCCTGTCGATCACGGTGATCAACGGGATGGCCGGCCAGATCTCGTTGTGCCAGGCGACGTTCGCGGCCATCGGCGCGCTGGCCACCGCGCAACTCGCCAACAACTTCGGCATGTCGGTGCTCGCCACGATGGTGATCGGCGCGGTGCTCGCGGCCGCGGTAGGCGCGTTGCTGGCGTTGCCGGCGTTGCGGCTTGGCGGGATCTTCCTCGCGCTCGCGACGCTCGCGTTCGCCTTGTTCTTCGAGAACGTGATGGTGAAATTCTCGTGGGTGAGCGGCGGACGAGTCCCCCCGACCGTGCCCAGACCGGTGATCGGCTCCATCAATTTCAACTCCGACAAGAACTTCTTCCTACTTTCGGTCGTGGTGCTCGCCATCGTCTCGGTGGTGGTGATCTTCGTGCGCAGCGGCACGACCGGCCGCTACCTCGACGCGTTGCGCAGCAGCGAGGTCGCGGCGAGTTCCATCGGAATCAACCCCGCGCGTGCACGCATCACCGCGTTCGCGCTTTCGGCCGGCATCGCCGGGCTCGGTGGTGGGCTGCTGGCGATCCAGGAGAAGTTCGCCAATTACCAGGCCGACTTCTCGGTGGTCTTCGGGCTGTTCTGGGTCGTCCTGGTGGTGTCGATCGGCGCGCGCACGGTGGAGGGCGCGATCCAGGGTGGCTTCGGCTTGAAGATCTTCCCGGAGTTGATCCTCCTCCGCTTGTTGCACGTGTCGTCGACGTGGCAGTTCATCGTGTTCGGGCTCGGCGCGATCGCCTACGCGAAGAATCCGGAAGGCACACTTGAAGCCGGAAAGCGCAAGTCGCTCAACTTCATCCAGCGCCTGCTCGACAAGCGAGCTGGTCGCGCGTCTCCGGATGATCAGCCGGTGGCAACCCTCGACCTGCCGCCGACCGAGCCCGCGAGCGCAGTGGGGTCAGAAGCATGAGCCTGCTCCTCGCCGACGCCGTCACGAAGCGCTTCGCCGGCATCACCGCGCTCGACAATGTGAGCATCGACGTCGAGGCCGACGAGATCGTCGGCCTCATCGGCCCGAACGGCGCCGGCAAGACCACATTCTTCAACTGCCTGCTCGGCCTGCTCAAACCCGACGGCGGAGAGATCACGTTCGACGGTCGTGACCTCACCCGGGTGCCCACGCACCGGCGGGCGCGGCTCGGCATCGGTCGCACGTTCCAACGCATCGAGTTGTTCACCGGCATGACGCCGCGCGAGCACCTCCTCGTCGCCGAGCGCGCACGCCGGGGCACCGGCGCGTTGTGGAAGGACGTCATCGGTCGCGGCCGCCCGACCGCCGAAGAGCAGGAGCGCGCCGAGGCAACGCTCACGTTGCTCGGCCTCATGCCCGTCGCCGATCGCAAGGTCGAAGCATTGAGCCTCGGGATTGGCCGCCTGGTCGAAGTCGGCCGCGCGTTGATGACCGAACCAAGCCTCCTGTTACTCGACGAACCGTCGTCGGGTCTCGACCGCAACGAGACCTCGTTGCTCGCGTCGACGTTGCGCGAGGTGCAGCGCGAACGCAAGATGGCCATCCTCCTGGTGGAGCACGACGTCGATTTCGTTCGCAGCCTCGTGTCGCGCGTGTTCGTCCTCGACTTCGGCACCCTCATCGCGGCGGGGACCACGCACGATGTGTTTGCCGACGCCGCGGTACGCCGCGCCTACCTCGGCGAGATGGTCTGATGGCCGCCGCGGCAGCAGTACCCCTCAACATCCCGGTACTGGAACTGCACGATGTCTACGCGGGCTACGGGCCGTTCCGAGCTGTGTTCAACGTGACGTTCTCGATCCCGCCGGGAAACGTGCTCGCCATGCTCGGCTCGAACGGCGCGGGCAAGACCACCATCGCGCGTGTCGCGTCGGGATTGATCAAGCCGTCGGCCGGCATGGTGATGATCGACGGCACCGACGTCACCGGATGGCGGCCGTACCGGTACGCCCGCCTCGGCGTAATCCACGCCACCGAGGGACGTTCGGTCTTCGCCTCGCTCACTGTCGAGGAGAACCTGTCGCTCACGTTTCGCCGATCCCGTGGGCGCGCCGGCGTCGCGGCGGGTCTCGACGAGGCGTACACAATGTTCCCGCGCCTCAAGGAGCGGCACCGCCAGCTCGCCGGCACGCTGTCGGGCGGTGAGCAGCGGATGTTGTCGCTCGCCCGCGTGCTCGTCGAGCGGCCGCGGCTGTTGATCGCCGACGAACTGTCGCTCGGTCTCGCGCCGCTCATCGTCGACGAGGTGTACGCGACGCTCGCGACGATCCGCGAAGCCGGCACCACGTTGCTCATCATCGAACAGCACGTGAGCCACGCGCTCGGCATTGCCGACGAGGTGGTAGTGCTCGCGAAGGGTGAGGTCGCATACAGCGGGCCCGCGAGCGAGGTCGGCGACCTCCACGTGCGCCTGCTCGGCGGCGAAGAGGCGTAGGCCCGCGGCGGCGCAGGCGTGCGCGACTTCGTTCAGGCGTGAGTGGTGCCGTACAGCGACGCGTGCATCACACCGGCGAGAGTGTCGATCATCTTCGCCCGGCTCACGTTCACCTGCTTGGACAACACGTAGTAGTTCATGCGTTCCAGCATCGCGACGAGCGCGAGCGCGGCGATCGCCGGGTTGACCCGGTCGGGCAGCGAACCCGAGATTCGGTCGGTGAAGGTGAGCGTGAATCGCGTGAGCATCTCGGTGCCGAGGCGACCGAATTCGTGCGTGCCGATCTCGGCTTCGGTCCACGCGCGCACGACGGGGCCGTATTCGTCGTAGAGGTCGGCGAACGACCCGATCCATTCCGCCAGCGCGGCCCGCCCCGCACCATCCGGACCCACCAACGGCAACGACTCCGCGAGGGCTTGCAGCGCGTCGCCGACCTCTTGCGCCAAGGCACGGAAGAGGTCTTCCTTGTTCGAGAAGTAGAGGTAGAAGGTGCCGTGCGAGGTACGTGCGAGTTTCACGATGTCGTCGACGCGGGCGGCGTGGTAGCCGCGGGTCTCGAATACCGAAACGCCCGCATCGAGCAACTTGCGCATCGTGCGCTGCCCGCGTGCGCGCAGCTCACGTGCCTGCGCGGGCGTCCCCGACGGCTGGCGTTTCGCCGCGGCCGCGGACCGGGCTGCGCGCGGCGTCCCACTGTTCGCCGAGCCCCGTGTCACCAGGTCAGGCTATGCGGACCCGACGCCCATGTCATGTTTCTACGGCCTCGCTGCGGCCTGGTCGCTACGATCTGACGCCGGTGTCAGGAAACCGGCGCCGCTGGTGCCAAGAACTGGAGGAACCCGGATGACGACCGCGACCCAGGTGTCGGTGGGAGACGAGCGCACCGCTTCCTTCCCGCCGCTCACACGCACGATGCTCGTGAAGTACGCCGGTGCTTCGGGCGACTTCAACCCGATGCACCACGACGACACGATCGCCCAGCAGGTGGGCAACCCGTCGGTGTTCGGGCACGGGATGTTGTCGATGGGCCTCGCGGCGCGGCTCGTCAAGGATTGGTTCGGACCGGAGGCCATCCGGCGGTTGCAGGTGCGGTTCTCGAAGCAGGTGTGGCCCGGTGACGTACTCACCGCGACCGCGAAGGTCACGGGCACGCGCGAAGAGAACGGCGAGACGCTCGTCGACCTCGACGTCGTTGTCACCAACCAAGACGGCGTCACCGCCGTTACGGGCGCCGCGACCGTAGTCGCGTCGTAAGGCGGCGCGCCGATGGGATTGCTCGATGGTCGCGTCGCGGTCGTCACCGGTTCGGGACGCGGCATCGGTCGCGAGTTCGCGCTGTGCTTCGCGCGTGAAGGCGCCAACGTCGTCGTTAACGACGTCGGTGTCGCGCTCGACGGTCGCGGCGGTGGCGACGACCCCGCCGCGGCGGTGTGCAAGGAGATCGAAGGGCTCGGCGCGCCCGGTGTCTCCGGTGTGCCGAACTACGACTCCGTCACCGACTTCGACGGTGCGGGTCGCATCGTGCACACCGCCGTCGAGGCGTTCGGAAAGATCGACATCCTCGTGAACAACGCCGGCATCGAGCGCGACCGCAAGCTGCTGAAGATGGACGAACCTGATTTCGACGCCGTCATCGACGTGCACCTCAAGGGCACGTTCAACTGCACGCGCCATGCGGCGGCGCTGATGCGCGCGCAGGAATACGGGCGCATCGTGAACATCACGTCGTCGGCGGGGCTGCGCGGGAATTTCGGCCAGACGAACTACGGCGCGGCGAAGGCCGGGATCATGGGCATGACGTTCGTGTGGGCGTTGGAGCTCGGCCGCTACGGCATCACCGTGAACGCGGTTGCACCTTCGGGCGCCACGCGCATGACCGAGGCACTGTTCGAACGCACCGGCAACGAACCGCCGCCGGAGGAGAACCCCGCGCTGAACGCGCCGCTCGTCGCGTTCCTCGCGTCGGAGCAGGCGAGCCATGTGAACGGCCAGGTGCTCGGACGCACGGAGTACGGGTACACGATCTTCCAACACCCGAAGCAGATCGCGTGGATGTGGAAGGAAGGTGGCTTCACGCCGGAAGAAGTCGCCCGTAACTTCGATCGCATCCTCGGCCAGCATCTGCAACCCGTCGGCATGGTGATGCCGACGTCGATGAAGTAGCGCGCGGCTCTCGATGCCGCCGCGGGGCGCGCTCGGTGTCGTCGATGTTGTGTACGTACCGGCACCGGTGGAGCAACGGGCGCAACTGGCTGCCGTCGACGGGTTCGCGCACATCGACGTGATGCTCGGCACCGATCCGGCCACGCTGGCGTTGCCGATCGGGTGCCCGACGGCGTTCCCGAAGCCGCAGCCCGTGTGGTGCGCGACGCCGGCGCCGCGCGACGAACCTGGGATGTGGGACCGCGCGGTGCGGTGGTGGCGGGCCGCGCCGAACGCCTTGCTCGAGCCGTGGGCAGGCGCGTGCGTGAACTCGCTCGACAAGGTGCGTGCGTTCCGGGACGCGGTGCCGGGCGTGCGCCTGCTCGTAGACACCGGTCACGTAGCCGACTGGGGCGGCGACCCGTGCGAGCTGCTCGAGTACGCAGACCACGTGCAATTGCGCCAGGGCAAGGCGGGCACGACACAGCTCCACGTCGATGATCCCGAGGGCGCAGTCGACTTCGCGGCGGTGTTCGCTCGGCTCGATGCCCTCGGTTACGACGGCCGGCTGTCGGTCGAGTACTTCGACCTGCCCGACAACGGGTGGCCGCTCTCCGATCCGCGCGAGTGGGCCGGCGATCTCGCCCGTGCCGTGCGCCCCTTGCTCGTCGCGTGACCAACGAGTGCGTATTGCAGGACGCAGCGTCCGGCTGCACTAGGCGAACGGCGGTGGGAGGTTCACACTGAGTATCCGGCGGGGCGGGCGCGAAGGTGAGGCGGTTTCGCGCTCACCCGCCGGGCCATGTCGGGAGCGGGAGCCCCGGAGTGGGCATGTGCTCCCACGCGACGACATTGCCGGGTATCGCATCGGTTGCGAACAATGTGCGGAGGTCGTCGCCGCCGAAACAGCAGTTCGTGGTGAGCCCGCGGCCGTCGATCTCGAGGAAATCGGCGATCGTGCCGTCTGGTTCGACGACCCGCACGCCGTGCTCAACAGTGGACGCGACGTACGCGCGGCCGTCGGTGTCGAAGCAAAAACCGTCGCCGCCGCCTCGCCCGAGCGTTTCGATGAGCCAGTCGCGGCTGCCGTCGGGAGCAACGCGCTGCAGGCCGAGGCGCTCGACCACCACCATGGTGCCGTCCGGTTCGAACGCGATTCCGTTGCAGAAGTAGAAGCCGGAAGCGAAGGTGGCCACCGTGCCGTCGAGGGCGTACGTCATGACCCGCGCGCCGTCTTCCTGCGCCGGCGGGTAATGCCCGGGGTCGGTGAAGTACACGGTGCCGTCGGGCCCGATCGCGAGGTCGTTCGGCGCGTGCAGCCCGTCGCTCGCGAGGTACGTGACCTCGCCCGTGGGAGTGGCGAGTTGCAACCCCGGGGTCGCCGGCTGGTACGGCGGCGGGTCGCGGAAGAGTCCGAGTTTGGCGAAATCGAGGCCGCCGTTCTGCGTGACGAGAATGGATCCGTCGACCGCGAGGGCGGCGCCGTTCGCGCCGCCGCTCGTTGTCGCGAAGCGCTCGGCGCGGTTCTCGGTGGGGAACACCCGATAGAGCGCACCTTCGGCGACGCTCGTGACCACGACGATCCCCGCACCGCACCACACCGGCCCCTCGCCGAAAGCGATCCCGGTGCACACCATCTCGGCTCGCGTGGCTGACACGCGTGTCAGGGTACGCTCGCCCCGACCAGGAGGTGGAGATGGCGCGTACGCGGATCCTCGACCCGACTGCGGCCCCGCCCGCGACCGACGCCGATCCCGGCCCCGATGCCGGCGATCTCGCCGGCCGGCGTGTCGGGTTGCGCTTCGACAGTGCGTGGCGGTCGTGGCTGTGGGTGCTCGACGAGTGGGAACCACGGTTCATCGCCGCCGGCGCGCAGATCGAACGCTGGTCGGCGGGGAACCGGATCGGCGAAGGCGGCGAGCAGACGTTCGCGGCGCTCGACACGTTCGCCACCGACGTCGACCTCGCGTTGATCGGGCTCGGCAACTGAGGAAGCTGCACCTCCTGGACGGTCCACGACACAGTCACCGTGGCCGGGAGGGGGAAGACGGCGGTCGCCGTCGTGACAGCGGAGTTCGAAGTGTTGGCCAACACGATGGCCGCCAACGCGGGGAGGCCCGGGTTGCGGGTTCACGTCTTGCCGTACCCGCTCGAGACCTTGCCCGAGGCCGACGTTCGCAAGATCGCGATCGAACATTGGCCCATGGTGCTGGCGACCTTGGGCGCGATGGGAGAATGACCTGATGACCTCGAGCGAGATCGCGTCGCGGGTCGATTGTGGGCCGGAGGGCTGCACGCTCGACTGGTTGGTGAGCGAACGGATCGAGATCGACGACGACCCGGTCGCGTTCTTGAAGCTCGCCACCGATGCCGGTTGGGGAGACGGGCTGCCGCTCATCCCTCCGACGGAAACGCGCGTGCGCGAGTACGTCGCCGCGTCGGGACACTTCCCCGATGAAGTGATCGCGCAGGTGCCGCCCCGTAACGGTGGCGCAACGGTGGAGAAGATCGCGATCAACGCGGTGATGGCGGGCGCGCCGGCCGCTGCGATGCCGCTGTTGTGCGCGGCGGTCGACGCCATGGCCGACCCGGAATTCAACCTCTTCGCGTTGAACACCACGACGTCGTGCGTGGTGCCGGGGTTGTTCGTGAACGGGCCCGCGCGTCTCGACCTCGAACTCCCGATGGGCGCCGGTTGCTTCGGCGGTGAAGCGGGCGCGGGTGCGTCGATCGGGCGCGCGACACGGCTCATCATCCGCAACGTCGGCGGCCAGCGCGTTGGTCTCAATTCGAAGAGTGTGTTCGGCCAGCCGGGCCGCGTGAGTGGGATCTGCGTGGCCGAATGGGAAGAGCGGTCGCCGTGGGCGCCGCTCGCGCAACGGCGAGGTGTCGCGACCGGAGCGAATGCTGTCACCGCGCACGGTTGCACGGGAACCATCGACATCGCCGACATCGTGGCCGACAACGCTCGCGACCTCGTGCAGATCATCGGTTCGTCGCTCGCGTTTCCCGGTACCAACGCGATGATCGGTTCGCATCACGGCGCCGAAGCGATGGTGGCCATCGCGCCGCCGTGGGCCGATCTCGTGGCGGCAACGTTCCCGGCCGTCGAAGACGTACAACAACAGCTCTACGAGCACGCCAAGCTGCCCGTCACGTGGTGGCCGGCGCGGCACCAGGCGAAGGCGGAAGAGAACGGGCGGGTCGACGAACACGGCTTCGTGCACCTGGTCGCGTCACCCGAGCACATACTCGTGATCGTGAACGGTGGGCTCGGCAACCTGCACGCCCTCGCGCTGCACAGTTTCGGACCAACCCGTGCGGTGACGCGTACGTTTGCGTGATGCCTCTCCAAGTTCTGAATCAGATGGGTGATCGCGTCGCCGAGATGGTGGCGGAGCGTTTCCCCGAGGTCGAGGTGGTGCCCGTTTCCCCGTCGGCGCCGCCGCCGGGCGTCCGAGCCGACGTGTTCTTCGGCGGGTACGGCGGGTGGGACACGTACCTGCCGTGGCTCGAAGCTGCCGGGGTGCGCTGGGTCCAGTTGTCCGGAACGGGCGCCGACGGAGTTCCGGCCGCGGTGTTCGACGGGCGCACGATCACCTGCGCGCGCGGTGCAAGCGCAGGCCCGATCTCCGAGTTCGTTCTCGGCGCGATCCTCGCCTTCGCCAAACGGTTTCCCGATATCTGGTTGCACGAACCGCCGCGGCACTGGAATTTCCCGATCCCGTCGATGGATGTCGTGGAAGGCCGCACGGTGGGGATCGTCGGGCTCGGCGGCATCGGCGTCGCGATCGCCCAGCGCGCGTCGGCGTTCGGGATGCCCGTGGTCGCGCTGCGCCGAACCAACCGACCGAGTCCGGTTGCGGGTGTGCGGGTCGTGCAGTCGCTCGACGAACTCCTCGCGGCGAGCGATCACATCGTGCTCGCTGCCCCCGCGACGCCGCGTACGAAGCACCTCATCGACCGCGAGGCGTTCGCCAAGATGAAGTCGGGCGCGCACCTCGTGAACATCGCACGCGGCTCGTTGGTCGATCAGGACGCGCTGCGTGACGCGCTCGACAATGGCCTCGTCGCGATGGCGACGCTCGACACGGTCGACCCGGAACCGCTCCCGGCCGGCCATTGGATGTACGCGCATCCGAAAGTGCGGTTGTCGGCGCACGTCTCGTGGTACACCCCCGAGATCCTTGGCCGCACGATGGAACTGTTCGTCGAGAATCTCGGGCGGTTCATCGCCGGTGAGCCGTTGCACGACGTCGTCGATCCCGTCGAGGGTTACTGAGTGACACCACCGGGGGCGGTAGTGGTGGGCACCGGGTTCGGCTGCCGCGTCCACGTTCCCGCGCTCCGTGCCGCGGGATTCGACGTGCGGGCGCTCGTCGGCCGAGACCCCGCGAAGACGGCTCGACGCGCCGAACGCCTCGGCGTGGAGCACGCATGCCCGTCACTCGAGGCTGCGCTCGCGTTACCGGGCGTCGACGCGGTCACGATCGCGACGCCGCCCGACACCCACGCCGATCTCGCGATCGCGGCGGTGGAGGCGGGCCGGCACGTGCTGTGCGAGAAACCGTTCGCGCTGGACGCCGTGCAAGCGCGTGCGATGTTCGACGCGGCGACTCGGGCGGGAGTGACGAACCTCGTCGGCCACGAGTTTCGGTGGGCGCCGGATCGCGCGACCGTTGGACGCGCGATCGCGTCCGGCGCGATCGGTGACGCGCGCCTCGTCTCCCTCGTGCAGTTCGTACCGCTCGTCGCGAACGCGGACGCGCGTACGCCGCCGTGGTGGTTCGACACCGAACGGGGTGGCGGTTGGCTCGGCGCGTCGGGGTCGCACGTGATCGACCAGGTGCGCACGTGGCTGGGCGAATTCGCAGAGGTGAGCGCAACGCTGCCGACGGTCGGTACGCGCGACGGGAGTGCCGCCGAAGACTCGTTCGTGGTTCGCTTCCGCTTGCGGGGCGGCGCGGAGGGGATGCTGTTGCAGACCGCGGCATCGTGGACGCAGGCGAACGGCGTGACGGTGGTGGCCGGTACGCACGGCACGGTCGGCATCGACGGTGACCGACCCTGGATCGCCGACGCCGGCGGACGGCGGGATCTGGAAGTGCCGGCTGACCTTGCGCTGCCGTCGGCGCCGGACCGTTCCGACGACCCTCGCGAACGATTCACGCACCTCGAGCTCGGCCCCTACACGCGGTTGGGCGAGGCGTTGCGCGCCGGGGTGGAAGGCCGTCCGGCTGCCTCGGCCGTCGCCATCCCGACGTTCGCCGACGGCTGGGCGGAGATGGTCGTGCTCGACGCGATCCGTGCGTCCGCTGCCGCCGGCGGCGCGCTGGTTCACATTCCCGAGTAATGAGAGGCTCGCACCATGCACGTGCTTATCGCGACTGACGGGTCGCCACTGTCCATCGCCGCGGCACGCCGTGGTATCGCGCTGCTCGCCCAGCCGACGGCGGTCACGCTGCTCACGGTGATCACCGAAGTGCCGGGCGACGACGCCGGAGGGTTCGAAGGATCGGTGTACTCGCCGGAAGAACAGCAGCGGTTGTGGGAGGCCGAGCAACACAACGCGGCGGTGGAACTCGCGGACACTGCGGCCGCGCTCACCGGCTGTGAAGTCCAGAAACGCATGGAGCTCGGCGACGTCGCCACCACCATCTGTCGCGTCGCCGAAGAGCTACCCGCCGACGCGATCGTGATGGGATCGCACGGCCGAACGGGACTCAAGCGCATGTTGCTCGGCTCCGTCAGCGAACACGTCGTGCGCCACGCACCCTGTCCCGTCCTCGTGGTCCACGAACGCCCCGAACAGTGAGCGTCCCGCACTTGTTTTGATCTCAAAAACCGGCCGCTTTCGGTGCTTTTCTGAGATCAAAAGCAGTGGGGGGAGCCGCGTTACCAGTTGGTGTCGTACGTTTCGCGGTGGGTGTGGGCTTCGAATGGTTCGCGCTTGGGCGGCGCGAGCGGGCGGGCCGGGTAGCCGAGCGGCACGACGGCGACGGGTTGCACGTTGTTGGGCAACGCCAACAGCGTGGCCAGCTCCTCGGCGAGTGTCGCGATGGTGGTGAGCGCGGAGCCGAGGCCGAGCGCGGTCGCGGCGAGCAGGAGGTTCTGCACGGCGGGGTAGATCGACGACTGCACGGTGACGTCGAGGGTGCGGTCGAGGTCGGCGGCGACGACGATCCACACCGGCGCGGTCGCGAAGCCTCCGGTCATGCCCCGGTGGACGTCGGTGAGCAGCTTGGGCGTGGAGCGCGGTTCGGAGAATGCGCGTCCGTAGTCTTCCCAGGCGCGCTGCATCAACCGCGCGATCTCGCTGCGGCGCGCCGAGTCGCGCACGACGATGAACTCCCACGGCTGATGGTTCTCGGCGCTCGGGGCGAACGTCGCCGCGCGCAGCACCTGCGCGATTACGTCGTCGGGGACCGGCTCATCGCTGTACGCGCGGCACGCGCGCTGACGGCCGATCACCGAGAAGATGCTGTTGTCAGTCACGCACACCGATCCGGGTGAAGGTGTTCACGTACATGATGCGGAGTTGCGGGTGGAAGGCCCAGTGCTTCCACGCCGCGGTTCCCGGCTTGCCGATGCGGGCTTCCACGAGCGGCGCCATTGCCTTGAACGACTGCTCGGGGTCGTCGGTGTCCATCTCGTAGAAGTGCATGTAACGCGGGTCTGCGCCGGTGGCGTTCTCGTACGGCGTGATCATGCCGTAGCCGGGTACGCCGGCTTCCGCGATGTGGCGGATGTGCACGAAGTCGCCCCAGTCGCGCAGGTCTTGTGCGTGCGCGGGATCTTTCGGCGAGATCAGCACGACCGACAGCCCGATCGTGTCCCGCCCGGTGAGGCAACCCTGGCCCGGCCGCGGGGTGCGGTGAAAGTGGTACCCGGTGATGCCTTCGGGAGTTTGCGGCGGCGAGAAGGCCGCGTCGAC
>JAODBJ010000008.1 GCA_025463905.1 Actinomycetes bacterium | reverse complement strand
ACCACCCGGCCGCCGCGAGGATGTGCGCGCAGAGCACCGTTTTGTGGACGCGCCCGCGCAACCGCAGTGTGAGTGCCGTCATGCCGTCACCGCCGCGTCGACGCGCGTGTGAGCAGTTCCATGTTGTAGCCGTCGAGGTCGACGAAATACACGCCGCGGCCACCGTCGTGGAGGTTGATCTCTCCTGCGCGCGCGTGGAACGGGTCGGTCGGCTGGCCCACGGGGAGGCCGAGGATGCCGGCGAGGAATTGGGCGGAAGCCGCCTTGTCGCGAGCCCAGACGATCGTGTGGTTCAGCTCGACGCTCATCGGTCGCCCGTCCTTGCTCCGGTTGCTTCGTCCGGCTAACGATAGACATCTAATGATTCGATGTCAAATGCTTAGATCACTATGCATTGTGTTACGCTTTGCGACATGCCGCCTCCCGCCCAAATGCCCATCGGCCTGCAGTTGGTCCGTACGGCCAAAGTGCTGAGCCGAGCCTTTGACGACGCGCTCGCGGCGGCCGGCGGCACCCTCGCCACATGGCTCGTGATGATCTCGCTCAAGTCTCAACGCCTCGGCAATCAACGTGAGCTGGCCGAAGCGATCGGCATCCAAGGCGCGACGCTCACGCACCACCTCAACGCGATGGAGGCCGACGGCCTCGTCACCCGGCAACGCGACCCGGCGAACCGCCGCATCCACCGCGTCGAGCTCACCGAACGCGGTGAGACGGTGTTCCGTCAGCTTCGTTCGGCCGCCGCCGCGTTCGACCGGCGAGTCCGTGCCGGGATCAGCGAACAAGAAGTCGCGACGCTCGAGGGCTTACTCGATCAACTCCGACACAACGTCGACGCGTCGTAAATCAATCATCGGCGGTGATCGCCACGGCAAGACGTTGCGCCGCGAATTCAAGCAGACGCTCCGGCGGGAACCCGTCGAGCGAGCGGCGCTCGGTGGTGAAGTGATCGGCGAGCCCATTGAGCGCCGACCACAGGAAACTCGGAACGAGTTGCTCGTCGACGACGCGCCGGCCGGTGCGCGAGGCCGCGTCGCGGATGCTCTGCATGAGCAGGCGGTTGTTCTCGACCGTCGCGGTGCGCAGTTCGATGATCAATGCTTTGGGGAACGGTGCCGCGTCGGCATCGACGTCGTGGCGCATTGTCGACCACAACGTGAAGTGCCGGCCGAAACTGCGGTACAGCTCGACGTACTCCTCGATCACCAGCTCGAGCAGCGTCGGGAGGTCGTGCGCTTCGGCGACGATCGGCCGCAGGATTTCAGTGTGCGCGCGGATCGCCTCCGCGTACAACGTCGCGAACAGCTCCTCTTTGGTGGCGAAGTAGGAGTAGAGCGTCGCCGGGCTCACGCCGGCGGCCGCGGCCAGGTCCCGCATGTTGAGTGAGAGGTAGCCGTCGGTGGTGATGCGGGCACGAGCCGCGTCGAGGATGTCGATGCGGCGCTGCTCGCGGTCACCCCATTTCGTCTTCGCCGGGGCTCGTGCCGCCATGCCGCCTCTCCGCCTCTCCGTGCCGTCACAATTCGAACACCGTTTGATTCGAACAGCGTTCGATTCTAGGCTGCCCGGCTATGACCATCGAGCTGTGGGCGATGCGCCTGCCCGAAACCGGCACTGCGGTCGCCCAGGCCGACCGGGCTGAGCGCGCCGGCTGGGACGGCATCACGTTTACCGACTCGCAGAATCTGGTCGGCGACCCGTTTGTTGCGATTGCACTCGCCGCGGCCGCCACCGAGCACCTCCGGTTCGCGACCGGTGTCACGAACGTCTACACGCGTCACCCCGCCGCGCTGGCGACCGTCGCTGCGACGGTGCAAGAAGCGTCGGGCGGGCGGTTCGTGCTCGGCATCGGTCGCGGGGACACCGCGCTGTTCCACCTCGGTCGCAAACCGATGCCCGTGGCACAGTTCATCGACGCGACCACCGACCTGCAGACCTATCTCGCCAACGGAACCGTCGACTGCGACGGCTACCCGAGCCGGCTGCGCTGGCTCGATCGCGCCCAGCAATCGAAGGTGCCGCTCGACGTCGCGTCGTCGGGCCCCCGCGTGATCGACTTCGCGGCCCGCGTCGCCGAGCGGGTCACACTCGCCGTCGGCGCAGATCCTGATCGGATCGCGTGGGCGCTCGACCTCGCGCGGAAGGCAGCGGCCGACGCCGGCCGGGACCCCGGGACCATCTCGTTCGGCGCCTACGTGAACGTCGGCTGCCATACCGAGATCGACATCGCCCGCGAGCTCATCAGCGGCGCGGTCGCCGCGTTCGCGCACTTCTCGTCGATGCCCGGGTCGACCGGCGCGGGCCTGGCCGATGCCGACCGCGCGGTCGTAGCCGATGTGGGCAACCGCTACGACAGCAACGAGCACTTGAGCAACGCAGCTGCGCACACCGACGCGCTTACTCCGGCCTTCGTCGACCGCTTCGCGATCGTGGGGCCACCAGACGTGTGCGCCGATCGACTGCGAGCGCTGGCGGCCCTCGGTATCGATCGCTTCGTCATCACCGGCGCGGGCTTCCGGGCCGACCGCGAACAGTCCCGCGTTTCCGAGCAACTGCTCACCCGGGAGCTTCTTCCCGCCGTGCGCGAGATAGGTACACCATGAGTGATCACGAACTGGTCATCCGCGCCGGCACGGTCGTCGACGGCACCGGCGCCAACGCGCGCACCGCCGACGTCGCGATCGACGACGGTGTGATCACCGAAGTCGGTGCGGTCGACGGATCCGCGCGACGCGAGATCGACGCCGACGGCTTGTTGGTCACTCCGGGCTTCGTCGACATTCATTCGCACTACGACGGCCAAGCGTCGTGGGGCGAGCGGATGATCCCATCGTCGTGGCACGGCGTGACCACGGTGGTGGCCGGTAACTGTGGTGTTGGTTTCGCACCGGTAAGACCGGCCGATCAGGACCGGCTCATCGAGTTGATGGAAGGCGTGGAAGACATCCCCGGTGTCGTGTTGCACGAAGGCCTCACGTGGGGGTGGCAGTCGTTCCCCGAATTCATGGATGCGCTCGAACCCCGACCGTTCGACGTCGACGTCGCGTTGCAAGTCCCGCACGGCGCGTTGCGGTTACACGTGATGGGGGAGCGCGGCGCCGCGCGTGAGGCCGCGACAAACGACGACATCGATCTGATGGCCGCACTCGCCCGTGAAGCGGTCGAGGGCGGCGCGCTCGGATTCACCACCTCGCGCACGCTCAACCACCGAACCAGCACAGGCGAGTTCACGCCGACGCTGACTGCCGAGGCCGACGAACTCGTCGGCATCGCCAGAGCCATCGGTTCGACGGGCCGCGGCGTCCTGCAGGTTGTGTCGGACTTCGACGACGTCGACGCCGAATTCGCGATTTTCCGTCGGATGGCCGAGGAGTCCGGCCGCCCGCTGTCGTTCTCCTTGGTGCAGGCGCGCGGCGACAGCTGGCGCCGCCAGCTAGATCTCCTGGCGCAAGCCAACGCCGACGGCGTCGAGATGACCGGTCAGGTGGCACCGCGCGCCGTCGGTCTGCTCCTCGGGTTGCAATGCACGCTGCATCCGCTGCTCACCAACCCGGTGTTCCGCGAGATCGCCGCGCTGCCAGTCGAGCGACAAGTGGCGGTCATGGTCGACGCCGCGTTCAAGGAAAGGGTCCTGGCCGCAGACGTACAACAGCGTGCCGACGGCAAGTTGGGCGGCCGGCTCATTCACGCGTTCCGTCGCATGTACGAATGCAGTGACCCGCCCGACTACGAACCCGACGCAGCCTCCAGCATCGCGGCGCGCGCAGAACGACTCGGTCGGACACCACTCGACCTCGCCTACGACATCCTCATTGCCGACGGCGGCCGTACGTTCCTCTATCTGCCCAGCCTCAACTACAGCGACGGAAATCTCGACGCGGCGGGCGAGATGCTCGCGCATCCGAACACCGTGATCGGCCTCGCCGACGGCGGCGCGCACGTCGGCACCATCTGTGACGCGAGCTTCCCCACCACGTTGTTGGCGCTGTGGGGCCGAGATCGCGACCGCGGCCGGTTCGAACTGCCGTTCCTCGTACAACGGCACACGCACGCCACCGCGCGCACCGTCGGGCTGCTCGACCGCGGCGTCCTTGCACCCGGCTACCGCGCCGACGTGAACGTGATCGATTTCGAATGCCTTACCGCTCGTCGCCCCGAGATGCGTCACGACCTTCCCGCGGGCGGCAAACGCCTCGTGCAATCGGCTGACGGGTACGTCGCCACGATCGTGGCCGGCGAGGTCACCTACGAGAACGGCGAACCGTGCGGTCCGCTCCCCGGCCGGCTCGTACGGGGCTCGAAACCCGCACCCACGATCGGAGCAGACCGATGACCACCACCAACTCCGCAGAAGTGCGCCCGCTCGAAGTCGGTTGCGAATGGCGCAGCGACGACCTGGGCGACAGTTACGTGTTTCGGCTCACCGAGCAACACGTCGACGAACTCGATGCCGCACTCGTCCACGCCGAGACGCAGACGAACGACGTGCTCGACATCACCCGCGAGTCGTTCCCATTGCCGACCCTCGGCGCCGAACTGACGCGTATCACACGCGAACTCATCGACGGGCCGGGAGTCGTGCTCATTCGCGGTGTTCCCGTCGATCGCTACAGCAAGGACCGGGCCTCGGCGATCTACTGGGGCATCGGATGCCATCTCGGCCGGCCGTGGCCGCAGAACGCGAAGGGCCATCTCCTGGGCGATGTCACCGACCAGGGCCGCGCCGCCGACGATCCCACGTCACGGGGCAACGAGATCGGAGGCATCGGGTTCCCGTTCCATTCCGACGGTTCGGATCTCGTCGGGTTGTTCTGTCTCGACCCCGGCGCCGGCGGCGGCGCGAGCTTGGTGGCCAACGTGGTCACGATCCACAACGAACTCGTGCGCACCGATCCGGAACTCGCGGCCGAGCTGTACGCGCCGTTCGCGTACGACCTACGAGGCGAGCAGGCTCCGGGCGCGAGGCAGTGGTACCTGATGCCGATCTTCAACCGTTGCGGTGATCGATTGTTCGTGCGCTACATCCGGCCCTACATCGAGTCGACTCGTCGTCACGCGGACGCGCCGAGGCCGTCGGCGACCGCGCGTGAGGCGATGGACCGCGTCGATGCGATGTGCGCGGACCCCGAGTTCCACGTCTCGATGATGCTCGAGCCCGGCGACATGCAGTTCGTGAACAACTACCACGTGCTCCACGCGCGCGATCCGTACCAGGACGATCGCGCGTCGGGCCGCGTGCGGCACCTGAAGCGCCTGTGGTTGGAGACCGAGGTGCTCGCCGACGCCGACA
Organism: Actinomycetes bacterium; assembly: GCA_025463905.1. GTDB lineage: Bacteria > Actinomycetota > Acidimicrobiia > IMCC26256 > PALSA-610 > JAODBJ01. Next base: position 32,994 of record JAODBJ010000008.1, on the reverse strand, counting down.
AGCCCGAACGGTTCCGTCTCGGCGGCACCGACAAGTGGTGGTCGCGACAAGGACGCACGAAGAGCGAGCTCCAGGTCTGATCGATGGACTTCGACATCCCGCAAGACGTCCAGGAAACGCTGGACGCGATCGACGCGTTCATCGAGCGGGAGATCGTTCCACTCGAGGCGCAAGACGACAACGTCCGGTTCTTCGACCATCGCCGCGAATACGCGCGCACAGACTTCGAAGCCGGTGGCGTTCCCCGAGCCGAATGGGAGCACCTCCTCGCCGAGATGCGGCGCCGCGCCGACGCGGCCGGATGGCTGCGTTGGGCACTGCCGGCGGAATTCGGCGGGCACGACGCAAGCAACCTGGAGATGGCCATCATCCGCGAGCACCTTGCGGCCAAAGGCCTCGGGTTACACAACGACCTGCAGAACGAAAGTTCCATCGTCGGCAACTTCCCGACTGTGTTGATGATGCGCGACTTCGGCACTGAGGAACAGCAAGCCGAATGGATGCCCGGCTTCCTCGACGGCACCCGCCGGCTCGCGTTCGGCCTCACCGAACCGAACCACGGCTCCGATGCGACCTACCTCGAGACGACGGCAGTACCCGACGGCGACGAGTGGGTGATCAACGGACAGAAGCGCTTCAACTCGGGCCTGCACCACGCGACACACGACATCGTGTTCGCGCGCACGTCGGGGGAGCCGGGTTCACCAGTCGGCATTACCGCGTTCCTCGTGCCCACCGACGCGCCCGGGTTCAGCGTCGACTTTTTCTGGTGGACGTTCAACATGCCGACGGACCACGCCGAGGTGAGCATGCGCGACGTGCGCGTCGATGCCGCGGCGGTGTTCGGGCGCGTCGACCACGGGTTGGAACTCGCGCAGCACTTCGTGCACGAAAACCGGATTCGCCAGGCCGCTTCGTCGCTCGGCGCCGCGCAGTTCTGCATCAACGAAGCCGTCGCCTACGCCAACCAACGCGTCACATGGGGCAAGCCGTTGTCGCGTAATCAGGCAATCCAGTTCCCGCTGGTGGAGTTGCACACCGAGGCCGCGATGTTGCGTCAGCTGATCCGCTCGACTGCGTGGTCACTCGACCGGCGCCACCACATGGAAGTGACGCACCTCGTGGCAATGTGCAACTACCGATCGAACCGGCTCGCGTGCGAGGCCGCCGACCGGGCGATGCAGACGTGTGGCGGGATGGGCTACAGCCGCCACATGCCGTTCGAGCACATCTACCGCCACCACCGGCGTTACCGCATCACCGAAGGGTCCGAAGAGATCCAGATGCGCAAGGTCGGCCAGCACCTGTTCGGCATCGGGACGCGCGTGACGCAATAGGTCACGCGCATCCCGCCCCGCGCCGCGGGCTATTTCGGCGGCTGCGTAAAACTGATCGGCGTGAAGCCGACACCGGACAGTTTCGAACCCAGCGCAGCGCGTGCCGCTTTGGTTGCACCCCGTTGCGCCGCGCCGTTCACTGCCGCTCCCGCCGCCCCACGGGCTGGTGCTCCGTAGCCTCCGTAGTACTGCGAGGAGAACGCGGCCAGCACGCAGGCGCCGGTGTGGGCACTGCAGTCGGTGAGGCCGCTCCCGCCGCCAACGGTCCGGTGGACGGCCATCGTGGTCGACGGCGCACCGCCACCAGCAGGCCACGTCGCGGTCGTCGCGGTGTTGAAGTCGCAGTACGACAGATCGGAGTGACTCATTGCGAGCGCGCTGCACTCAACGACAGTGATCGGTCGGTCCTGCGCGAAACCGCCGAGCGTCACGCCGATGTGTTGGTTGTCGGCCAAGCCGGTCGACGGCGACGCCGACACGGTTGGCTGCACGGGCTTCACCGCCGGGTTGAACGACAACGGCACGGTGATCTGGTGGCTCGCGCTACTGAAGGTTTGGATGGAACACGCTCCGACTTGTGTGGCGCAGTCGGCGTTCGATACTCCGCCTAAGCCGTACACGGCAACCAGCCGATGTACCGGGAACGACACGAGGAACTCGCCCTGCAGTCCTGCCGTCACGAACTGCACGTTGTTGTAGTCGCATTCGCTGTTGAACCCGTTGCTGCCGCACTGCTCGAGGTCGACGGAGGAGCCCGGAAGGAAACCGGTGCCGATGATGGTGACGACCTGGAGGTCGGTGAGCCCGGTGGACGGCGTTACTTGCACGGAGGCGACGGCCGGCGGCACGGAGGCGTTGAACGAGAGTGGTGCCGTGATCGGTGTGCTCCCTCCGTAAGAGCCGGCGATCGCGCCGATCACGCACGTTCCGGGTGTGTTCCCGCAATCGACCGTGGTTTCGCCGTGGATGCTGTAGAAGGTGACCAGCCGTTGTACGGCGAAGTTCTTGATCGTGAAGGTGCCGTTGCTTGCCGCGGCTACCGAACGCTGGTTGTCGTAGTTGTTGGCGCAGTCGGTCGGCGTGGCCGAGGGACACTCCGACACTTGCACGAAGACCGTCGGCGTGAAGCCTTTACCTGTGATCGTCACCAGTTGGTGGTCGATCAGGTTCTTGTTCGGCGTCACCGTGATGGTGGTCGGAACCGGCGGGATACTTTTGTCGAAGGAGATCTTTTCGGCCGCGGCCTCGCCGAGGTTCCCGATGTTCGCGCCCGCGAGGATGCACTTCGCCTTCGCACAGTCGACCGGCTTGGGCTCAGTGGACACGTTGATGATGCGCCGAACGGCGCGCTTCAAGGTGAAGGCACCCGACGAATCGCTATTGGTCGTGATCAAGGTGCCGAGGTCGCAACCGCCCTGATCGACGGCGCCCAAGCGACACTGGATCGTCGCGATCTGCACGCGAGGGCTGAAGCCCGTACCCGCGAGGGTGACCTGTTGCAGGTCGGCGAGGCCCGTTTTCGGCAAGACCGTGACGGTCGGCGTCGGGTTCGGGTGACTGCTCTTCCCGACGACACCGCCACTAGCGGTTATTCCACCTACGGCAAGAACGGTACCGGCAAAAACTGCCAGTACGACGCGACGAACACGCCCACGGAACATTCGTGGCCCCCCACGGTATCGACGTCGTTTCGGACGTCTACGTCGGAGCTGGTCCCGACGTTTGGGGGAAGCATATTGATCGTCGTACGAGGTACGCCACTAAAAGTTTTCATAACGGTCGCGCTCGGGCGACAAGAGCCCGACGAGCACGGCCGCAGTGAGCGGCACGATCGGAACGTGCCACAAGAAGTCGGTGGCGCTCTGCGCGGCGAATGCAACGAGCGCGGCGGTGATCCCAGCCCGGTACGCCGTGTCGATCGAGCGCCGAGCCGACCACAGCGTGACGACTACGGCGGCGAGCCCGGCGAGCGCGATCGCGAGGCCGATCGCGCCGGCCTCTACGAGCACTTGCACGTACTCGTCGTGCACGTAGTGGACGTGGAAGCCGAGCCGCACGAGATAGACGACGTTCCAGCGCAGGTCGACGTTCCCCGGGCCGACTCCTACGACCGGATGGTCGCCCGCGACGTGCAACGCGGCGTGCAGTTCGTGCGTTCGGTCGGGCGAGCTCGTGGTGAACCGGCCGTCTTTGATCGGGCGCCACGCGTCCGCGGTTGCGTTCCGGGGTCCGGGCACGACGAGGATCACGACCGCGATCGCGGCGGCGCAAGCGGCCACGGCGCGTAGCGGTAGCACCGCAACGATGGCGCCGGCGGTGAGGCCGAGCAGTGCGATGAAGGGGCGCGCGTGGTGCGTCGCCGGCATCGACGGCAGCAACGCAGTCGTCGCGATCAACGTGCCGAGCACCACCGGCGCGGCCGCGGCGAGGAAGTGGCGGCGCTGCAGTGCGACGAGTACCAACGTGCCGACGCCCAAGCCGATCAAGGCACCGCGGCTTGCTGTCGCGCATGCTCCCGTGAGAAGCGCGAACGCGAGGAGTGCGTACCAACGCGGTCGCCTCCGACAGGCATCCAATGCAACGAGACCCAGCGCCGCGGTGAGCGAGCCCGTGACGTTCGAGTAGGTGATGGTCGAGGCGGCGCGCCACAGGCCGCCGTCGGCGATCGCTCGGGGCGACGACCGCCACGCGACGCCCGCCCAACCGACCAACGCTACGAACGTTCCGACCGCCAGCACGCCCAACACCAGCACCTCGCGCTCCGCGGTGTCGGCGCGTCGTACGACGGCGACGATTGCCGCCATCGCGAACAGAAGTGCCACCGCCGGCAACGCACCGGCAGGGTGGCCGGCGATGAGCCCGGCGACCAGGTACCACGCGGCCAGGCTCATCGCTGCGACAGCGGGCGCGCCGAGGTCGGCCCGGCCCAGCGGCGCAACCGAGGCTGCCGCGATCAGCGCAATGCCGACGAGCACCACGACCACGGCCAACTCGCGCGCGTAGAACGCACCGTGCGCGGCCGCGGCGTACGCGATGGCGACGACGACCAACGTTGTTGCAGTACGCAACTGTGCCGTGCCCGCGCCGGTCGCCTTCTCGGTCTCGAGACTGCCGTCGCCCGCGCGGCCGTCGATCATCGGGCGATCGTGGCAGGCGATCGTGGCCTGCGGCAACGGCACGCTCATTTGCGGCACTTCGCCGCGCCGGCCAAAAGAAATCGCCGGCATCCGCGGCATTGCGCAGGCTTCGGTCGGATCGCGGAGGCCGCCGGGGTCCGTGCACACGCTTGCGTTTGCATAGCGTGGGGCGGGCTGAGATACACGGGCTGAGTTAGCGCGGAAATACAGAGGTACGACCACACACGGTCGGGGCGCCTGCAGCAGAAATGACGGTGTTCCTCCGGTGGGTGGATCCCGATTGCGCCTGGCAGTCCTTGGCGGCTTCCGTCTCTACGGGGGAGGCGACGCGTCCCTCGAAGTAACCGGGGAAGCGCAACGGTTGCTTTCGCTCCTGGCGTTACGCGATCGGGCCGTGCAGCGAACGTCGGTCGCGGGCACGTTGTGGCCCGACGTTCCCGACAGTCATTCGCACGCGAGTCTTCGGTCGTCGCTGTCGCGCCTCGAGCGCAAGACCCGCGCGTTCGTAAAGGTGAGGCCGCTCGAGCTGAGCCTCGCGCCCGAAGTCGCCGTCGACCTGCGCGCCGCGCAGGCACTCGCCCGCCGCCTACTCACGAAAGGCGAGCCCGTCGGCGAAGCGGACCTGGGTGCAGGCGCAGTCAACCTGTTGTCGGACGACCTCCTGCCGGATTGGTACGACGACTGGGTCGTGGTCGAGGCCGAAGAGTGGCGTCAGCTCCGATTGCACGCGCTCGAGGCACTGGCCGACTGCCTCATCGACGCCGGCCGCTTCAGCGACGCGGCGTCGGCCGCGCACGCGGCGATCAAGGTCGACCCGCTGCGCGAGAGCGCGCATGCCGCGCTCATCCGTGTGCACATCGCGGAGGGGAACCAATCAGAGGCGTTGCGCGAATTCGGGCGCTACGACGTTCTCCTGCACGACGAGCTCGGCCTCGAACCGACGTCACGGTTGCGCCGGCTCGTGCATTTCTCGTCGCCGTAAGTGCGACTAGCAACTGCACCCGGTGAGGATCGTGACCGCGTCCGAGGTCGCGCTGTCGTCGCCGCGGGCAGCCGAGATGAAGAGAGTTCCGGGCAGATCGATGTAGCAGCCCGCGAATTGCGCGACACCTGCAGTCATGCCGTGGCTGAGCCCGCCGGTGCAGGCGAGAGTTTCGCCGCCTTCGCCGATGAGCGACAACGTCACCGTGCCGGTGGTGACACTCGTGACGGTGTTCCCGCCGGCGTCCTGCGCCGTGACCCTCGGCTGCACCGCGAGCAGGCTGAACTGAAGGGCGCCGACCGGCTGTGGACTGAAGCCGATCTGCACGAAGCTGCCAACGGAGATGACGACACTGCCCGATGCCACCGGCGACGTGAGTAAGCCGTCGGTCGCGGTCAGCGTGTAGGTGCCGGCGACATCGATGGCGCAGCCGGCGAACGTCGCGATCCCTGCAGCAACCTGGGTCGGGCTACAAGACAAACCACCGGCGCCCCCCGTTGCGATCGTCAAGGTCACGCTGGTGCTGCTGTCGGCAATGACGGTGTTACCGCCGGCGTCTTGGATCTTCACCACGGGCTGCGTCGCGAACGCGGTGCCGCCCGTCGAGGCGCTTGGAGAGGTGGAGAAGAAGAGCTTCACGCCCAAGCCGACGGTGATGGTGATGCCGTTGCTCACGATCGACGGAAACTCGCCGTCGGTCGCGGTGAGTGTGTAGCTACCGGGGTGGTCGATCTTGCACCCCGCGAACGTCGCGACACCGGCTGCCGCAGTTTTGGTGAGGCCGCCGGTGCTCGTGCACGTCAATGTCGCACCGTCCGCCGCGGTGAGCGACAAGACCACGTTGCTGCTATCTGTGGTGATGGTGTTCCCGCCGGCGTCTTGGACCTTGACGACGGGTTGAGTCCCGAACGCGACGCCCCCGGTCGAGTCGACGGGCTGACTCGTGAACCCGATGTGCGTGGGGAGGCCCAACGTGATGGCAACCGGGTCTGACTCGGCCGTCACGAGTTCACCGGTGTTGGTCGCAGTGAGCGTGTACGTACCGGGGTGGTCGATCTTGCATGCCGTGAACGTTGCGACGCCGGCAACCGCGGCCGTCGCAACGCAGGTCAGTACGCCGGCACCGCCGGTACCGATCGCCAGGCTCACGACGCTGGTGTTGCCGACGATCGTGTTGCCGCCCGCGTCTTGGATTGTGACCACGGGCTGGGTCGTGAACGCGGTGCCGCCGGTCGAGGCACTTGGTGAGGTGGCGAAGTGCAGCCTCGCGGCGGAGCCCACGACGATGGTGATGTCGTTCGACACCGCCGGTGCGAGCAGGGTGGGGGAGGTGTCGGTGGCCGTGAGCGTGTAGTGGCCGGGCCGGTCGATCTTGCACAAACCAAACGCCGCCACACCGGCCGTCGCAGTCTTCGGGTTCGTGACGCACGTGAAGGTCGCGCCGCCCGCCGAGGTGAGCGCCAATGTCACGTCGCTCGTGTCGCCAGGGATGGTGTTGCCGCCCGCGTCTTGGATCTTGACGACGGGTTGTGGGTTGAAGGCGACGCCGCCGGTGGAGTTGCCCGGTTGTGTCGTGAACCCGAGTTTCGCGGCGACGCCCACGGTGATGGTGGTGCCATCCGAGACGGCGGGGGCGAGCGTGGTGGGGTCGGTGCGGATCGCGGTCAGCGTGTAGGTGCCGGCCATGTCGATGTTGCAGCCGGCGAATGTTGCGACGCCTGCCGCCGCGGCCTTCGTGAGTCCGCCGGTGCAGGTCAGCACGGCAGGTCCGTCTGACCCGGTGATCGCCAATGTGACGGTGCTCGTGTTCGTGGTGACGGTGTTGCCGGCGGTGTCTTGGATCGCGACCGCGGGTTGCGTCCCGAATGCAATGCCGCCCGTGGAGTTGCTCGGCGAGTTGATGAAGCCGAGCTTCGCGGGACCGCCGACGGTGATCGCGACCGGGCTGGACGCCGGCGACGTGCGGGTGCCGTCGCCGGCGGTGAGTGTGTACGTGCCGACGAGGTCGATCTTGCACCCGGCGAAGGTTGCGATACCTGCGACCGCAACGACGGGTGTGCACGTCAGGATGCCGCCGCTCGGGCCGCTCGCCTTCGCGAGGGTCACGGTGCTGGTGTTGTCGCCGGTGATGATGTTGCCGCCCGCGTCTCGGATCTTGACGACGGGCTGTATCCCGAAGGCGACGCCACCGAGGGAGTCGCTGGGTTGGGTCGTGATGAGAAGGCTCGCGGCGGTCCCGATGGTGATGACGACAGTGCCGGTCGCGGCCGATGTGAGGTTGCCGTCGGACGCTTTCAATGTGTAGGTACCGACGAGGTCGATCTTGCATCCCGTGAACGTGGCGACACCGCCGACCGCAGCCACCGAGCAGGCGCTCAACGTGCCGTTCGCCGGGCCACTGAACTTCGTGAAGGTCACGACGTTCGTGTTGCTGACGGTATTACCGCCCGCGTCTTTCGCGGTGACGACGGGCTGCGTCCCGAATACGGACCCGCCACCCGCACCGACGGGCTGGACGGTGAGCGCGAGCGACGTCGCGGTGCCGACGCCGACCACGACATCGCTTGACGCCGGCGACGTAAAAACGCCGTTCGTGGCCGTGAGCGTGTACGTACCGGCCGTGTCGATCTTGCATCCAGCGAACGTCGCAACGCCTGCAACCGCCTGCGTGGCAGCGCAGGTCAGGGTGCCGCTCGGCCCGGTCGCTTTCGCCAGGGCGACGACACTTGTGTTGTCCGACGTCGCGGTGTTTCCCGCGGCGTCCTCAACGGTGACGACAGGTTGAGTGCCAAATGCGGTGCCACCCGTGGCGCCACTTGGTGAAGTGGTGAACACAAGCTGTGCCGCGGCACCCGCGCCGATCGCGACGTTGTCGGACACGGCCGGTGTGAGCACGCCGTCGGACGCGGTCAACGTGTACGTGCCGACGAGGTTGATGTCGCATCCCGCGAAGGCCGCGATGCCTGCAACGGCAGCCACCGTGTTCGCTGCGCAACCGAGTGTTCCACCGCTCGGTACCAACGTGACGTTGCTGGTGTCGGTCGTGGTGGTGTTGCCGAACGCGTCTTGGATCGTGACGACGGGCTGACGTGTGAACGCGGTACCACTTGTCGCCGAGCTGCTCGGTTGGGTGCTGAACGCCAATGTTGTGGCGATGCTCTCGGTGATCTCGACGTTGTCTGATGGCACCGGGGACGCGAGCCCGCCGAGTGTCGTCGCGATCAGCGTGTATGTGCCGACCTTGTCCATCTTGCATCCCGTGAACGTTGCGACCCCGGCGATGGCCGGCATGGCCGCGCAGGTCAACCCACCCGCCCCGCCGGTCGCGATCGTCAGTGCGACCGTGGGCGTGTCGGCGGTGACGTTGCCGCCCGCGTCCACGACCGCGACGACCGGCTGGACGAGGAACGCGATGCCCGCCACGGTCGAGATACTCGGGGAGGTCGTGAACTCGAGCCTCGCGGCCGTGCCGACCGTGATCGTGGTGTTCGGCGTCGAGATGGTGGGCGTCAGCGCGGTGGGGGTCGCGTCCGTGGCCGTGAACGAGTAGCTACCGACACGGTTGATCTTGCAGTTCGCGAATGTCGCGACACCGTCAACGGCGGCCTTCGTGGCAAGCGAGGGGAAGCCGATCCCTGGCGCGGTGCACGACAGTCTTGCGCCGGCGGCCACGGTGAGAGCCAAGGTGACGGTGCTCTGATCTGCACTGACGGTTCGCCCGGCCGCGTCTTGCACGAGGACGACGGGTTGCGTGCCGAGCGTGGTGCCGCCGGTCCCAGTGGTACTCGGTTGCGTGCCGAACGCAAGTTTTGTAGCCGGGCCGGTGACCGGTACCGGGTCGCTCGGGGGCGACGTGATGTCGCCGGCCGACGTTGCGGTGAGGGTGAAGTCGCCAATCGTGTTGATGTCGCAACCGGTGAAGGTGGCGACACCCGCGATTGCGGTGACCGTGTTCGATGCGCAACCGAGCGTCGCGCCGCCGCCGGTGATCGCCAACGTGATGGGGTCGGTGAAGTCGGTGACCGTGTTGCCACCGGCGTCGACGACGGTGACGATCGGCTCGTGTACGAAGCTTGCGTTGTTGATCGCGCCGCCGGGTTGCGAGCTGAACACCAGTGACGCCGGCGCGCCCACACCGATGTGGAGTGCGTGGCTGGTCGCGGTCGACAGGCCGCTCGCGGTCGCGGACAGGGTGTAGGGCCCGGCATGGTTGATCTTGCAACCCGCGAAGTTCGCGACGCCGTTGGTCGCGGCTCGGGTGAGGCCACCGGTGCACGTGAACCCACCTGCGCCGCCGCTCGCGAGCGCCAACGTCACATGCGTGGTTGCGTCACTCAACTTGGCGCTGGCGGCGTCTTGCACCGTCACGCTCGGTTGCCGGGCGAACGCGATGCCGCCGGTGGAGTTGCCAGGTTGGGTCGTGAACCCGAGCTTGGTCGCCTCCAAGGGAGTCGAACCGACGGTGATCGCGGCCATGCCGACGATGGGTTTGTGGAGCGCCAACGCGCCGGTTGAGCCGCGGAAGTACGCGTCGCCGTAGTTGAAGATGCCGCCGTCGGTCGCGACGAGCCAGTAGCCATTGCCGGATGGTGTCGATGCCATGCCGACGATGGGTTGGTTGAGGGCCATTGCCCCGGTCGAGCCGTGGAACGCAGCGTCGCCATAGTTGAAGATGCCGCCGTCGGTCGCGACGAGCCAATAGCCATTGCCCGACGGTGTCGCGGTCATCGCCGCAATCGGTTTGTTCAACGCCATCGCGCCGGTTGAGCCGTGGAAGTGCGCGTCGCCGAAGTTGAAGATGCCGCCGTCGGACGCAACGAGCCAGTAGCCCTTGCCGGACGGTGTCGATGCCATGCCGACGATCGGCTTGTGCAGCGCCAGCGCGCCGGTTGAACCGTGGAAGTGCGCGTCGCCGTAGCCGAAGATGCCGCCATCGGAGGCGACCAGCCAGTAGCCACTGCCTGATGGTGTTGCGGCCATGCCCACGATCGGCTTGTTCAACGTCATGGCGCCGGTGGAACCGCGGAAGTTCGCGTCGCCGAAGTTGAAGATGCCGCCGTCGGTTGCGACGAGCCAGTAGCCGTTGCCGGATGGCGTTGGTGCCATACCCACGACCGGCTTGTTCAAGGCCCGTGCACCGGTTGAGCCATGGAATGTCGTGCTGCCGAACGAGAAGACCCCACCGTCGGACGCGTCGAGCCAGTACCCCTGACTCGAACCCACCGCCGCTACATGCGCGGTGGCGCGGGGCGTGCTCGCACGAGCCGCGGCGCTTGCGGGCGACGGCAGAACGCCGACGCAACCGAGCAGCGCGCACACGAACAACGAGATGAACAGACGAGCGTGGGTCATTGTTGATCGAGCTTGGGCGTCGAGGCGTCACACCCCCGCGACAACGACGTAACCAAGCGTGAGAAACACAACGGCCTTGCGGTGGTTGAATCCACCGCAAGGCCGTTCAGGGTTCTATAGGTCTTCGAAGGGGCAACGGAAGACGCGCGTCGCGCGTCGAGTGTCAGGTGATCGTGACTGGCGCCGTCGTGGTCGTGACGCCCCCGATACTGTCGGTTGCGGTCACTGTGTACGACCCGGCCAGGCTGATCTTGCATCCAGCGAACGTCACGACACCGTTGGCCGCGGTACCGGTGAGGTTGCCGGCACTCGTGCACGAGAGCACGCCGGCTCCACCGGTAATCGAGAGCGTCACGTCGCTTCCGTCGGTAGTGCTGGTGTTGCCACCCGCGTCCTGCACGGTGACGACCGGTTGCGTCCCAAAGTTCGCAGCGGCCGCCGCACCCACGGGTGCGGTGGTAAAGGCCAACTTCGCCGCGCTGCCGAGGGTGATCACGACGTTCCCGGTTGTGGCCGACGTGAATGTGCCGTCGGACGCGTTCAGCGTGTACGTGCCGATGATGTTGATCTTGCACGCCGTGAACGTCGCGACGCCGGCGACCTCGGCCACGGAGCAGGTGCTGACTGAGCCGCCGCCTGGGCCCGTGACTTTCGTGAACGAAACGGTGCTCGTGCTGGCTGTGGCAGTGTTCCCGCCGGCGTCTTTCGCCGTAACGACCGGTTGGGTGCCGAGTGCAGTGCCGCCGGTACCCCCGCCGGGTTGCACGGTCAGCGCGAGTGTCGCCGTGGCACCTGCGGTGATCACGACGTTGCCGGTGGTCGCCGACGTGAGTGTGCCGTCACTGGCGTGCAGCGTGTACGTGCCGATGGTGTCGATCTTGCACGCGGTAAACGTTGCGACGCCCGATACTGCGGCCACGGAACAGGTGCTCAGTGTGCCGGGACCGGTCACTTTCGTGAACGTGATGGTGAGCGTGCTGGTCGTCGTGTTACCGCCGGCGTCCTTGGACGTGACGACCGGTTGTGTCCCGAAGGCCACGCCACCGGTGCTTCCACCCGGTTGGACGGTCAGCGCAAGCGTCGCCGCCGCACCAACCGTGATCACGACGTTGCCGGTTGTCGCGGACGTGAGTGTGCCGTCACTGGCGTGCAGCGTGTAGGTACCCACCGTGTCGAGCGTGCACGCGGTGAAGGTTGCGACACCGCCGACTGCAGCGATGGAGCAGCCGCTCAATGCGCCTGGACCGGTCACTTTCGTAAACGTGACCGTGTTCGTGTTGCTCACGGTGTTACCGCCCGCGTCTTTGGACGTGACGACCGGTTGTGTCCCGAAGGCCACGCCACCGGTGCTTCCACCCGGTTGGACGGTCAGAGCAAGCGTCGTCGCCGCACCCACCGTGATCACGACGTTGCCGGTTGTTGCCGACGTGAGGTCGAGGTCGGTGGCGTGCAGCGTGTAGGTACCGGCGGTGTCGATCGTGCACGCGGTGAATGTTGCGACACCCGCGACTGCGGCCACTGAGCAAGTGCTCACTGTGCCGCCGCCGGGACCGGATACTTTCGTGAAGGCGACGGTGTTCGTGTAGCTAGGCGCGGTGTTTCCACCCGCGTCTTTGGCCGTGACGATCGGTTGGGTGCCGAGCGCAGTACCACCGGTACCTCCACCGGGGGACACGGTGAGGGCGAGCGACGCCGCCCCACCCGCCGTGATCACGACATCGCCCGAAGGTGACGATGTGAAGCCTGCTCCAGTGGCCGTCACCTTGTAGGTGCCGGTCGTGTCGAACTTGCATCCCGTAAACGTCGCGACGCCTGCAACCGCGGTCGGGTCGGCACAGGTCAGCGTGCCCGGGCCGCTGAATTTCGCCAGGTGCACCGTGCTCACGCTGTCAGACGTCCGGGTGTTGCCGCCGGCGTCTTTGATCGTGGCGACGGGCTGGACCCCGAACGGGGTGCCACCGGTCAAGCTGCCACCAGGTGTTGTGACCGCGATCGACGCTGCGACACCCACGCCAACCACGACGTTGCTCGACTCGGGCGACGTGAGGCCGGCGCCGGTTGCCGTCAGCTTGTAGGTGCCGTTGACGTCGATCTTGCATCCGCTGAACGTCGCGACGCCTGCGCTCGCTACGACGGCCGGGCAGGTGCTCAATACACCGTCGGAGCCGGTCGTTATCGCCAACGCGATGCTGCTGGTGCTGTTCGTCGTGAGCGTGTTCCCACCGGCGTCTCTGATCGTGACCATGGGCTGGGTCGTGAAGGCGATGCCACCGGTGGCGCCGCTAGGTGAGGGGGTGAAGGCGAGCGACGTTGCTCCGCTCAGGGTGATCACGATCGGGCTCCCCGCCGGCGACACGTGGGTGCCGTCGGATGCCGTCAACGTGTACGTGCCGATCGTGTCGAACTTGCATCCCACGAACGTCGCGACACCCGCAACTGCCACCACGGGGGTGCAGGTCAACGTGCCGGGGCCGGTCGCTTTCGACAGGGTCACCGTGCTCGAGTTGTCGGCGATGACGGTGTTCCCACCGGCGTCTCTGATCTTGACCACGGGCTGGATCCCGAACGCGGTGCCACCGGTCAAGGTGCCGCCGGCTTGGGTGGTGATGAGGGTCGACGCCGCGACACCGCGGGTGATCACGACATTGCCTGATGTTGCAGTGGTGAGGTCACCGTCGGAGGCGTGCAGTGTGTAGGTACCGATGAGGTCGATCTTGCACGCCGTGAACGTCGCGACACCGGCAACTGCTGCGATGGAGCAGCCACTCAGGACGCCGCCGGAGGGGCCAGTGACTTTCGTGAAGGTGACGGTGTCAGTGTTGGTTGCGGTGTTGCCACCGGCGTCTTTGTACGTGGCGACGGGTTGCGTGCCGAATGCCACGCCGCCCGTGCCGCCGCCAGGAGCGCCGGTGAGAACGAGCGTCGTTGCCGTACCCACGGTGATCACAACGTTGCCGGACGGCGGCGAGGTGAGGCCGCCGGGTGCAGTCGCGGTCAACGTGTACGTGCCGATCGTGTCGAGGCTGCAACCCGTGAACGTCGCGATACCGGCGACGGCCGTTGCGGGGTCACAGGTCAATGTGCCAGGTCCGGTTGTTTTCGTCAGGGTCACGAGGGTCGTGTCGTCGGAAGTCACGGTGTTGCCCGCTGCGTCTTGCACTGTTACTTGGGGGTCGACGCTGAACGGTGTTCCACCGGTGGTTCCACCGGGGCCGGGGGTGAAGGCGAGCTGCGCCGCACCGGCGGAGGTGACCACGGTGTTCGGGCTCGATACCGCGGGGGTGAGCGCGCCGTCGGAGGCGGTCAATGTGTACGAGCCGGCCAGGTTGATGTCGCATCCGGTGAAGGTGGCGACACCGGCGATGGCAGCCACGGTGTTCGCCGTGCAACCGAGTGTCGCTGCGCTCGGCACCAATGTCACGTTGCTCACGTCGGTAAGGGCGGTGTTGCCGAATGCGTCTTGGACCGTGACGACCGGCTGGCTCGCAAATGCGACGCTGCTGATCGCCGTGGCACTCGGTTGGGCGCTGAAGGCGAGTTGCGCCGGAGTACCCGCGGTGATTGCGACGTTGCCTGACGCAACAGGCGTGGGGAGCTCGCTGTCGGTACCGGCGGTCAAGGTGTATGTGCCGACGATGTTCAACATGCATCCGCTGAACGTCGCGATACCGGCAGCCGCGGTAACTGGGGTGCAGGTGAGCACGCCGGCGCCGCCGGACGCGATCGACAATGACACGACGGTGGTGCTGTCGGTCGTGACGATGTTGTTGCCTGCGTCTTCGACCCACACCTCGGCCTGAACACCGAAGGCGATGCCCGCGACGGTCGAGGCGCTCGGGGAGACATTGAAGAAGAGCTTGGCTGCCGTGCCGACGCCGATCGTGATGTTGCCCGAGGTGACGTCGACCAGAGCGCCGTCAGTTGCGGTGAAGGTGTAAGGGGTGACGGAAGCCATGTCGAAGTTGCAACCCGCGAAGGTCGCGACACCCTCGACTGCCGCCTTGGTGAGACCGCCGGTGCAGGCGAGAACGCCGCCGCCGGGGCCGCTCGCGAGCGCCAAGGTCACGGTGCTCGAGTCTGCGTTGACGGTGGTGCCGAGCGCGTCCTTCACCAAGATGACGGGCTGCGCGGCGAGCACGCTGCCGCCCGTGCCGGTGCTGCTGGGAGCAGGCGTTCCGAACGCAAGGTGCGTCGCGGGGCCGGTTACCGGCACCGTGGCGCTCGGGGGAGAAGCGACATCGCCGGGCGCCGTCGCGGTGAGCGTGAAGTTGCCAATTGTGTCGATGTCGCAACCCGTGAAGGTGGCGACGCCGGCGATTGCCGACACGGTGTTCGATACGCAACCGAGCACCGCGCCGCCGCCGGTGATCCCCAATGTGACGGGGCCGGTGAAGTCGGTGACGATGTTGCCACCGGCATCGAGGGCAGTGACGGTCGGCTCGTGCACGAAGCTCGAGTTGTTGATCGCACCGCCGGGCTGCGCGCTGAACATCAGCGACGCCGCCGCGCCCACGCCGATCGTGATGCTGTTGCTCGTTGCAGAAGTAAGGGTGGTTGCGGTCGCGGTCGCGGACAGCGTGTACGGGCCCGCGGTGTTGATCTTGCAACCGGCGAAGGCCGCGACACCGTTGGTCGCGGTTTTGGTGAGGCCACCGGTGCAGCTCAAGCCACCCGAGCCGCCGGTCGCGATCGCCAACGTCACATGGGTTGTGGCGTCACTCATGGCGCCGCTGCTGGCGTTTTGCACCGTCACGCGCGGCTGCCGCGCGAAGGCGATGCCGCCGGTGGAGTTACCGGGTTGTGTCGTGAAGCCGAGCTTGGTTGCTTCCAACGGCGTCGAGCCGACGGAGATCGCGGCCATGCCGACGATCGGCTTGTTGAGGGCGATGGCGCCGGTGGAGCCGTGGAAGGTCGCGTCGCCGTAGTTGAAGATGCCGCCGTCGGTTGCGACGAGCCAGTAGCCCGCGCCGGTCGGCGTGGACGCCATACCCGCGATCGGCTTGTTGAGCGCCATGGCACCGGTGGAGCCGTGGAAGTGTGCGTCGCCGTAGTTGAAGATGCCGCCGTCGGTCGCGACGAGCCAGTAGCCGTTGCCCGACGGGGTTGATGCCATGCCGACGATGGGCTTGTTGAGCGTCATTGCGCCGGTGGAGCCGTGGAAGTGTGCGTCACCGAACGCGAAGATGCCGCCGTCGGACGCGACGAGCCAATAGCCGTTGCCGGACGGCGTCGCGGCCATGCCGACGATGGGCTTGTTCAAGGCCATGGCACCGGTCGAGCCGCGGAAGTGTGCGTCACCGAACGCGAAAATGCCGCCGTCAGTAGCGACGAGCCAGTAGCCGTTGCCCGACGGCGTTGCCGCCATACCAACGACCGGCTTGTTGAGCGCCATCGCGCCGGTGGAGCCGTGGAAGGTCGCGCTTCCGTAGTTGAAGATGCCACCGTCGGTCGCGTCGAGCCAGTACCCCTGGGTCGTCGTCGCCGCGGTGTGGGTCGTGGCGCTCGCATGTGCCACGCCGGCGCTGTGCCGGGAAGTGGTGGCGGCGCGGGTCGCCGCACTCGCCGTAGAAGGAAGAACGCCGATGCAGCCGAGAAGCGCGCATACGAGGAACGAAATGAAATGACGAGCATGCTTCATGTTTGGGCGTCTCTTCGTTTACGGGGCGGGCTCTCGCGCCGTCGACACGGTCAGGCAGAAGACCTGATTCGCGTCGTCGCGTTAGCCGTCGGAGCTTGCGGTCCGAGGCGTCACGCGGGCGCGACACCAACGTCACACCGGCGTGACAGCTGCGCCGCGTCCCGCGCCCACCCTTCCGTCAACAACCCTCGAAGCTGCGCTACACGCCCCGCAACACCGCGTCCAGAAGGCCAGGGAAACGAGCGTCGATATCAGCACGGCGCACCGTGTAGTACCGACGCGTTCCCTCTTCCTCCGCGAACACGAGGCCTGCTTCGCGCAGCACCTTGAAGTGGTGACTCGCCGTCGACTTCGTCACGGGCAGTGGGATCTCGCCGCACGCGATCGCGCCGTTGGCTTCGTCGAGCACGCGCACCAACTGGAGGCGCATCGGGTCGGCGAGCGCTTGCAACACGTCGACAAGATCGATCTCGTCGCGCGCCGGATAGGCCAGCGTGGTGATCATCGCGTCACTCACTATGCCGTCTCGCTCGTCATGCCGCCTCGAGCTCGGCGATGCCTTCCGCCTCGACCGGCTGGGTGGCATTGGGCCGCAGCAGCCAGGAGATCGTGCCCGCCGCCACGACCGCGACCACTACTGCGATCGTCAGCGTCGCGTCGAATGCGTGCACGTAGGCGTGGCGCGCGGCGTCCGCGAGCAGCGCGCCCCGCGGTGCCGGCAATGTCGCAGCTTGTTGCAGTGCGTTGCCGATCGAGTGCGTCGCGGTGTCGGGCAACCCGCGCACACTGGCAGTGAGCGAACCGTGGAAACTCGAGGTGAGGATGCTGCCGAGTGCCGCCACACCGAGGGCACCGCCGAGCTCGCGAGTGGTGTCGTTCACCGCGGAACCGACGCCGGCCTTCTCGAGCGGGAGCGAACGCATGATTGCGCCGGTGGACGGCGCGGTGGTGAAGCCCATGCCGACGGCCGAGATCACGAGCGCCAATGCGAAGAGGGGGTAGTTCGAGTGCACGCTGCTGCGAGACATCAACAGCAGCCCGGCGCCCACGATCGCCAGACCACTACTCACCACGAGTCGCTGGCCGAACCGTTCGACCAACCTCGCTGATCGCGTAGTCGACAGCATGTACGCCAGGGCCCACGGCAGGATCCGCACGCCGGCGCTGAGCGGGCTGTAGCCGAGCACCGACTGCAGGTACTGCGTGATGATGAAGAACGTCCCGAACATCACGAGGAACACGAACGTGATCGTCGTGGTCGCCGCGGTGAAGCGAGGGTCGCGGAAGAACCGCAAGTCGAGCATCGGTTCGCGCACGTGTAGTTCCCAGCGCGCGAACCCGACGAGCACCAACGCGGAAACCGCGAACGTTCCGACCGTCGTCGCCGAAAGCCAACCGTGACCGGGCGCTTCGATGATCGTGTAGATGAGCGTGCCCAGCCCGACGATCGACAACAGCGCGCCGATCGGGTCGAGTGGTGCGTGACGCTTCTCGTGCGCCTTCGGCACGAGGATCGCGCCGGCGATCAACGCCAGCGCGACCACACCGACGTTGGTGAGGAAGATGGATCCCCACCAGAAATGCTGGAGGAGCCAGCCACTGCTGACGCCGCCGAGCGCGGCACCGACACCCGCGAAGCCGGCCCAGATCGCGATGGCGCGGGGGCGTTCGTCGGGCGGGAACACGTGGGCGAGCACCGACAGCGTGGCCGGCATCACGAACGCGGCTCCGATGCCCATCACAGCGCGGGCGGCGATGAGCGCAGTCGCGGAATGCGACAACGCGGCCATGAGCGACGCGATGCCGAATACGACGAGCCCGCCGTTCAGCGCGAGCCGGCGGCCGTAGCGGTCGCCGAGCGATCCGGCAGTAAGGAGGAGACCGGCGAACACGAGGCTGTACGCGTCGACGATCCACTGCAGCGAGCTGGCACTGGCGTGGAGATCGCGAACGAGTGTGGGCAGCGCGACGTTCAGGCTCGCGTTGGCCACGACGATCATCACGAGGCTGACGCAGAGCACGCCGAGCGTCCACCAGCGCCGCTCGTACTCGAGGTTTCTGAGGGTTGCTTGTTCGATGCTCATCGAACGTTCCCCAACGTTCGACGGCAGTCGAATGATTCCGGGTCTTCGAAATTTCTCGCTATTTCGGGTTCGCGCCGTGAGCGACCGGCGGACGTTCGGCAGGCGCGGAGCGGCGGAAACTCGCCGAGAGATCGAGGAACAGGCTGCGGCTGTCGTCGAAGTGCTCCCGTTCGCACCCGCACTCGATCGTCCAGCCGTCGCGACCGTTCGCGAGGAAGTGCTGCACCGACTTCGGCCAGGCGGCGCTGTCGTCGTCTTTGTTATGCCCGAAATCGGTGTACAAGCGCACGGCCGGGACGGTGTCGATGTTCACGGTGCGCCCAACACGCGTGCCACGCCAGCCGGCCTTCGAACTCGGTTTTGCGGCCTTGTAGAAGTCGACCGCCGACAATTTGTCGACGAGGCGGTAGCGGACCACTTCGAGGTAGCCGTCGGTCGGCACGTCGGTTTCGAGACGGACGTACCCGACCTGGATACCGAGGACGGCGGCGCGTTCGGCGTCGCGCTCGAGTTCTTCGAGCTCGCGAAGGAGCGCGAGCGTGCGGGTCGCTACCGGCCGCGACCCCGGATCAGCCAGGAGTCGCGCCAGGTCGTCGGCGCCCGTCGACTCGGCGTACGCGAGGAGGTTGCGGTCGTCCTCGTCGAGGTTCCGCCGCCACTGGCCTTTCCACCAGTCGAGTTCTTGCCGAGCGCGGTCGGCCGCGTCCACCTCGGTGCGGTCGTCTTCCGCGACCGTCCAACCGGGCGGGGTGTCGACACTGAAGCCGAGCGAGAAGGAGACAACCTCCGACTCGACGCTGGCCACCATGCTGCGTACCACCTTCTACCTCGCGCTCCCCCGCGCCCATCGTGGGGCGCGTGCTCTTATTCTCGACGAAAGCGAGGGCCGCGACAGCACTGGCGCGCCGGCGGCGCGCGCTCACACCCGAGACGCCGTCGCGTGCGATGACGCCAGCGGGGGTGTGGCCAAAACAATGCGGACTGGGCTATTTGGGTCACGTCCGGAATCGGTCGGCCGCATATATGGCCGCCATGGGACGTATCTGGACGAAGTGCGCGGGCAAATACTCCTGGCGGCTATATCGCCCGCGGTTCATCACTTCCTGGTCGTATAGGGCCAATTCGGACGCATAGCGCGCGCGGTCGCGCGACCTTGGCGCGGCGCTGCCGGGCCGCGCCGGCACAAGAGAGTGTCGGCGCGCGGGACGTGACGCGCGCCGGTCGGCACATGCAGCCGCGCAACACGCCGAGTCGTTCGCGATCTGCGAATGGCGGCATGCGGCGCGACAGCGGTGCGACAGCGTTGCGACCCCGCGCCCAATCGGGCTGCAGGGGCACACGCGACGCGGGCGACGCGCCCGGCCGAATCCCATCGGGTTGGGGCCCGGCGAGGCGCCTCGTCTACGTCATCTTCAAGAACGAAGAGGGCACCGGTTGCGCCGCGCGGACACTTGCCGAGTGGCGATGCCCGGCGCGGTGCCGGGTCCTGCGACTTTCGCCGCCGACCTCCGTCGCGAACGCGGTGTTCGGCGCGACGTTCGCACTCTGATGCGCGCCGGTTTGCGCGGTGCGTTCACTCGACTCGTGGCAGCGCCAGCGCGCGGTGCGCGCTGACGTTGCGACCGGTGCAGTAGCGCGCACGCACACCAATCGGCACGTTCGAAAATATCGGCATCCGCTCACGAGGTACGAGCACGCGCGAGTCACGCGCGAGTCGTGCGCAGTTCGGCACCACGACGAGCTTCGTTGTGCTGGACGGAACCCGTTCGAAGGAGTCGGTGCGGTGCGCTGTGCTCCGGCGCGTCGTTCGGCGAGTAGGTCGTGCAACCGGGCCGAGGTCAATGCGCTCGTTACCGCGATCGCGGTGGCGTGACGGCGACATCGGCGGCTGCCATTCCCCGGTCGTCGTGGACACGGAGCCTGAGCCCGACGCTCGCCGCCCTGCGTAGTGCCAGGTGGCTCGCCTCGCCGGGTAAGGATCGCTTCCCTTCGACCACTCTCCGTGGTATTCCTACGGGGCGCAGTTCGGTTGCTCAGGTAGCCCGGACGGCCCATGCACTGTGACTTAGGTGTCCGTTTTCAACCCTATTGTCACAAAGAGTGCATTTCTGGTAACCTGCACCACGCAGGGTAACCGTTCAGGCGGGCGGGGATGATCACACAAACGTACGAAAATCAGCCGCGTTTGCGCGCGAGGAGTGAACCGTGAAATTGCGGGGCTCCTCCAAGCAGGAACGCGAATCGAAGCCCGAAGCGCACAGCGCGTCGGCCGGCGGCACCAAGACCGCGACACGTAACGGCTCTAACGGCAACGGCGTGAAAGCCGTGTTCGAAGAGGGCCACGTAGCACCACACAACGGCGCGTCGGGTAACGGTTCGGGACGTACGCGTCTCGGAGAGTTGCTCGTGCAACGCGAGGTGCTCAAACACGACGACCTCGAACACGCGCTCACGCAGCAAGGGTCGAGCGGCAAGCGTGTAGGCGAACTTCTCGTCGACCTCAGGCTCGTCGACGAGCGAGACGTCGTCGAGGTGCTCGCCAAGCAACTCGGCTTTGCCACGGTCGACCTCCGCAAGGAGAAGCCGGAAGCCGATGTCGTCGGCGCACTCGATGAGTCGACCGCTCGCAAACTCGTCGCCATCGCGATGCGACGTCGCGACGGCGCGCTCGAGGTCGCGGTCACCGATCCCGGCATCCCCAAGTTGCTCGAAGACTTGTCGGCCGCCGCGGGCGAACACGTTCGCCTCGTCCTCGCGCCGGTGTCCGAAGTGCAGCGAGCCATCGATCAGTCCTACCGCGCCATCTCCGGCGTCAGTCGCCATGTACGCGACTTCGAACTCACCAACGCAGCAACGCGTGCCGATGCTGCGGCGACGGCACTGCAACAAGCGGTGGGCGACCAAGCCCCAGTGGTGCAGGTTGTGAACCTCATCGTCACGCAAGCGCTACGCGACCGCGCGTCCGACGTACACATCGAACCGATGGGCTATCAAGTTCGAGTCCGTATGCGCATCGATGGCGCGTTGCAAGACGTGCTCGAGTTGCCGGCGGATATGGGCCCGGCATTGGTCAGCCGTATCAAGGTCATGGCGGGCATGAACATCGTTGAAAGACGGCGCTCGCAAGACGGTCAATTCGAAACGTCCGTCGACGGGCGCGCGCTCGACGTGCGCGTCGCGACCACTCCGGTGATCTTCGGCGAGAAGACGGTGCTCCGGCTGCTCGACAAGAGTCGCTCGCTCTACAAACTGAGCGAGCTCGGCATGCCGCCGGCGACGGGCGAAGTGTTCTCCGACTTGTTGCGTTCCCCGTTCGGCATGGTGCTGTGCGCCGGCCCGACCGGCAGCGGCAAGACCACCACGCTCTACGCGGCGCTCGCAGAGATCAATGTGAGCGAGCGCAACGTGATGACGATCGAAGACCCGGTCGAGTACGTCTTGCCGACCGTCAACCAGATGCAGATCAACGAAGGTGCCGACGTCACGTTCGCGGGCGGTCTCAAGTCGATTCTCCGGCAAGACCCCGATGTGATCCTGGTCGGTGAAGTGCGCGACGTCGAAACCGCGCGCATCGCGGTGCAGTCCGCCCTCACGGGTCACTTCGTGCTGTCGTCGATCCACGCGACCGACTCCGCCGCGGCGGTCCACCGCTTCCTCGACATGGGCATCGAGCCGTTCCTCATCGCACCGTCGGTGCTCGCAGTAGTGGGGCAACGCCTCGTGCGCCGCGTCTGCCGTGAGTGCAGCGTGACCTACCGACCGCCGGCCGACGAGATCGCGTTCTACGAGCAGATCGGCGGCGTGCCAAAGACCGACTTCGTGCACGGTGAGGGTTGCAACTTCTGCTCCGGCACCGGCTACCAGGAACGCATCGGTGTGTACGAGGTGCTGCGCATGTCGGATGGCATGCGTCAGCTGATCGTCGAAGACCAGCCGTCCCACGGGGCGATCCGAAGCCTCGCAATCGAAGAAGGCATGAGCCCGCTTCGGGCCGAGGCGTTGCGCCTCGTGCAAGAAGACATCACCACGATCCCCGAGATCCTGCGCAGCGTCTACCCGCTGTAGGAGCTGAACGATGCCGCGGGCTCGAGTGCAAGAACGAGATCACCAGAACAGAAAAGCAACCGGCGCCGCCCCGTCTCATCCTGGCGGGAGTGGGAAGGGCGGCAGCCGGTTGCTTCTTCGTCAACACAATTGCCACGGCGAAACGTCCACGTCAAGTCGGCTGGTCTAGGAGCCAAGAGATGTCGAAATACAAGTACGCAGCCGCAGACGCCGACGGGCAGCGCGTCGCCGGTGTGATCGAAGCCGACCACCCGAGTGATGCCCGGGTGGCACTCGGCGAGCGTGGTCTCGTCACCCTTGAGATCAAGGAGAAGCCCAGTCTCCTCAAGCTGGAGCTGATGCCGAAGCGGGTAGCCCGCACCGAGATCATGAACTTCTCGCGGCAGCTCGCCGCGTTCGTCCGCGCCGGTATCCCAATCATCGACGCGATCGACACCCTGAGGGTCGACCTGAAGAACGAGCGCTTCAAGAAGGTGCTCGGCGATGTAGGCGATCAGCTACGCGGCGGCGAGACGTTCTCGAACGCGATCGCAATGCACGCCGACGTGTTCCCGAGCTTCTACATCACAATCCTCCGCTCGGCCGAGCTCACAGGTCACGTCGACTCCGTGCTCGACCAACTCGCGAGCTACATCGAGCGCGACGAGAGTGCGAAGCGCAAGATCAAGGCGGCGCTGACCTATCCGTCGGTCGTCATGGTGATGGCGATCCTTTCGGTGCTCATCATCGTGACCGTCGCGCTGCCCCGGTTCCGAGGTTTCTTTAACGACCTGCACGCCAAGCTGCCGTTGCCGACCCGGATCCTGCTTGGCATCACGGACTTCTTCTCGAACTTCTGGTGGGCGTTGGCGGGCGGCTCGGCCGTGCTGGTGGTCGGCGGCATCTTGTTCGTGCGTACTGAACGCGGGCGGCATGCGAAGGACGCGTTCCTCCTGAGGTCGCCCCTCTTGGGCGAGCTCATCCGGTACTCCCTTATCGAGCGCTTCTGCCGGATCCTGTCGTCGCTCGTGAAGGCGGGCGTTCAGATCCCCGAGGCGATGGTGGTTGCTACCGGCGCGACGAACAACAGCATCTACATCGACAAGCTGCGAGGCGCGCGCGAAGCGATGATCCGCGGCGAAGGGATGTCGGCGCCCATCACCGCCACGGGGCTGTTTCCAGGTGGTGTGTGCCAGATGATCCGAGTGGGTGAAGACACAGGCACGCTCGACAACCAACTCGAGACTGCCGCGAACTTCTACGGCAAGGAAGTGGAATACAAGCTCGAGAAGCTGACCTCGCTGTTCGAGCCGTTGATCATCGTCTTCGTCGGCGTGGTCGTCGGTTTCGTCGCCATCGCGCTCGTATCCGCGCTCTACGGCATCTTCGGTCAGGTCAAGCTGTCATGAGCGCCGCGCAGGGCGAGCGCCAGGCAGGGTTCACGCTCAGCGAGGTCATGGTCGCGGTCGTCATCCTCGCAGTGGGAGTCACAGCCATCGTGGGTGCCATCGGCTCATCCGTGTTCTCGTCGCGGGTGCACCGCGACATGGTGACGGTGGACGCCGTTGGCCGCGGCTACTCGGAACAGCTCATAAATGCGTCGTACCAAACCTGTGCGACGACGTCGACGTACCCGGCAATGATCGCCGCGCCGGCCGGGTTCAAGGCAGCGGTCACCGGCGTGAAGTACTGGAACGGTACGAGCACGAACCCAGCGGTGTTCGGGGCGACCTGCCCGCCGGACAACGGACTGCAACAGATCACGATCGTCGCGAGCCGCACCAACGGTTCTGGCGCGCAGACGTTCGTGATCGTAAAGAGGAAGCCATGAGACTGCGCGGGGAAGACGGCGTCACCGTCGCCGATTTGCTTATCGCAATGGTGATCACCGGCATCATCATGGTCCCGATTGCCGGTGCGATCTTCGTGAGTCTGCACACGAGCGGTGCCACACAGAACCGCATCCAGGAGTCGGCCGGCGCCAATCTCTTGTCGTCGTATTTCGGCACCGACGTGCAGAACACCACCAACGTCGCGATCAACGCGCCGGAGACAACCGCCGCGTGTGGGGCGGGCGCGATGCCGAGCGTGGGACTCCTACTCACGACTGGCAGCGCGAGTTCGATCTCCTACTCCCGAGGTACCGGCGCGAACCAGAACATCTTCTCCCGCCGCGTTTGTACGAACGGCGCGGCATCGACGCCGGTTGTGTTGAGCCGCAGGCTTGCAGCTACGCCCGTGTTGGTTTGTACGCCCGACTGCACCTCGACTGGCTGGAAGTCGATCTCTGCGACCGTCGTCCAGTCCGACCCGCTGAACCCAGGAACGTTCACCACGACGGTTCAGGGCGCAAGGAGAGTGACCTGATGTTTGTGTCCCGACTTGGGGCCCGTCGCGACGAGCGCGGTTTCGCGCTGCCGATGGCGCTGGCGTTCCTCGTGATCTCCGCGCTGATGACGACGGTCATTCTTCAATATTCCGGTACCGCCGAGGTGATAAGTGGACGCTTCGCAACGCAGCGCAACAACCTCTATGCCGCGAGCGGCGCCATCGATGCCGCGATCAAGTACGCGCAATCGGATACGACCTTGACGCTGGGATCGGGCGCACCGACTGATACCACCTGCCCCACAACCGGGGCGCAGTTCTTCAAGACCACTGCACCGAGTGGTGCTGCCGTGACAGTGCAGTGCAGCACGAACCCGATTAGCGGCGGTGGTGGCGGCGTTACGACCGCACCTCCGTTCGCGATCTTGAGCTTGTCGCCGTACCACGGGCCTTCGCCCTCGAGCGGCTGCGTGAACACCAACAACGAGCTCGGCATCGTGCAGTTTCAGCACTCCAAGTTGCTGCAGGTGAACGGTGACGTCTACGTGAACGCCGACGTCGACGCCGACATCTGGTCCGGCGGCTGCCCGCAATACCACGCCGCGCTGCCGATGGTGGTGAAGGGCAACGTGCTCCAACGCGAATCACACAACGACTTCTGTGCGGGACCGACCGCGTACGACTCGCAGTGCACGCCGTACCTTCCGATCACGTCACCGTTCACGTACACCGCGCCGATCAGCAACGCGCAGCTCACCCCGGCGGAGACGGCAGCGCTCGCCGACCCCGGGCTCCTCGCCAATGACCCCGCCGGCAACTGGGCGCCGGAGATCAGCGCGCCTCCGGCCGCGGGCACGATCCGCGACGCGGCCAACAACGTGATCACCACATGTCCGGCGATCGATCCGATTTCGGGCTACCGGCTCGTGAAGTTCTCGGCCGGCACCTACAACGACGCGACGAAACTCAACGCGTTTATGGGCGGCGCGTGTCCGAACGCGATCTTTTGGTTCCAGCCCGGGACGTATTCCTTCGCCTTCACCAACGCCGGCGGAGCAACAGCCCATGAGTGGGTGATCAACGACACGACAACTCGCGTCGTCGGCGGGCAGCCCTTCGCCGGCCCTTCGATCGACCCGAACACGGTCTTTGAAACGTGGAAGCCGACCGCGGTTGGCTCGACGAGCTTGTTCACCAATCCGACGAGGGCCTTCGCTATCGACTCACCGCTACCGAACAGCACCTCGGACGCGACGATCGCGAACGGGCAGACCGGCAGCGTGCAGCTGCGTACCTTTGTGAATTCGGCCGGCACCTCGATCCCCGCTGATGCGCAGATCAACTCGGTACGCCTACGCGTGTCGCACGGCGAAGATACGCCGGCGCTCGTCAACAATCCGGCGGTCACCATCACACCGGCAACTGGTGTGGCGTGCGCGCCGGTGACGATAAACAAACATATAGGTGTCGGCGAAGACGTGCCGAGCTACGACCTGACGAATTGCTTGAACGATGTGTCGAAGATCAACAGCGCGACGAGTCTCGTGTACTCAGTCCAACATTGCGGCGGGTCGGCGAACGGCTGCACCTCGGCCGCAAGCAACGCGCACCTCGACGGCATCTGGCTCGACGTCACCTACACGACGGGCGGCCGTCCGGCGTGGAACCCGAGCGACCCCACGACGATCACGCCGTCGAGCCCAATGTTGCCGGGCTCTTGCCTGAGCGACCGCGACAGCGGGAAGGGCTGGAGCAACGGTGTGCAATTCGTGTTCAGCGGCGACAGCCGGCTGAACCTCAAAAGCGGCAAGGTCGAGCTGTGCAACAAGCGGGCCGGCAACAACAAGCAGGAGATCGTGGTCTACGGGACGCACGGTGCATCGGCGTCGTCGTCCGTGACCCAGCCTTGGAACGCACAGCTTGCGGCCACCAGCAACCCCGGCTTCACGAACCCCAACAACGCGAAGGTCTTCAACGACGGAAACTCGGCGACGGTTTTGCTCAACTCGAACGGCAATCGCACGCTCACGCTGAGCCAGTTTTCTCCGACCGTGTGGCCCATCGCGGCTGCCAACCAAATTCCGGCCGGCTCGACGATCAATTCGGTGACATTGTCGGTCCGCCACAACGAGAGCAGCACGACTTCGGGCACGGTGAACGCGCCTACGGTGACGATCACGCCCGCAGGTTCGGCTGCGTGTGCGGCGAACACGCTCGGGCGGCGCTCGTCGCTCGGGACTGACACGATCAACGTGACCGCGTGCCTCGACACGCTCGGCAAGATCAATGGCGGCGTCGGCGTGGTCTTCAGTGTGGGCCGCGCCGGATCGTCGAGCCCCACCGAGACGCTCGAGGGCATGCAGCTCCAAGTGACCTACACCGCGCCGCCGACCGGCGGCGGCTACGGAACAATCCCCGCGGAAACCGGCTGCATCACGCAGACCCCCTATTACAGCCCTACCGATCACTCACCGGCGTACAACGGCGCGTGTGCGGTGTTGCGAGTTTCCGACGACAGCAACGGCGGGTCGTTTCCGAGAGTGCTCACGCTCTGGGGCACGGTATACACGCCCTCGGCGGCGCTCGACGTGCCGGTCGACATCATGACGCAGCCGGTGTTCAACCGCGGGGTTGTGGCTCGCATGTTGATGCTCGGATACAACGTGTCGAACAACGCCATCGTGCCAATTACCACGACACCGAACGCCGGTTTCGTGCAAGACAACCGGCGCATGACGTTGACGACGCAGATACCCGGCTCCTCCACGAGTGTGGTTGCCGACGTGAAACTCTGCGACGTGATAGATGCCGATTGCCCGACCGCCGGGCCACCGGGCTCGCCCCCGGTGAAGATCCTGTCGTGGAAAGTTACGCGCTGAGCCGCTGAACCCGAGGCGCAGTAGTCACCCTGCGCTACGCACCTTGGGCTCACGCGTGCGCGCGTGCAGGCGCCGCGGCTTTCGAGCCGCGGCGTCTTCGCGTCGTGTGACGCGCGGCATTCGACATAGTGCTTTTACACCCTTTTCATACCATTCTATTGACACGGAGAGTGGCAATTCATTACCGTGCGTGTTGGCGGGAATGGGAAGGCATTGACCTTCGGGCGCATTTTCGGTCACCAGCGCCCGAAGCGAGCCGAGTGGTGAGACCGGCCCGTTCGCTTACGAGGCACACGCGCAGGCGTGTGCCCGAGAGGTGGACGTGATGGCCGGATCGCAGTGCATGCACGAGCAAATGCGTGTCGTGCTGCCCGTGCATCCAACCCTCTCCGCGACCCGCAGCTTCGTCATATCGGGGCGTTTCTGCTCGACACGTCGAGCTCACAACGGGGCGGAGGGGGTGGTGGCACGACGTGAGTGGGGACGGCCCGATTGGGCGTGATCACGCACCGGGCGCCTGACAACAGCGCGTTCGTTCGACCACAAGTTCTCGAGCCGCAAGGTTCAACCTTTCAACAGGAGAAGCAATCCACATGATCCAGAGGTCTCTGGAAAAGAAGCGCTCGGGGCAGGGTGGCTTCACCCTCGTCGAGCTCCTGATCGTCATCGTGATTCTCGGCATCCTCGCCGCGATCGTCGTGCTCGCCATCGGTGGGCTCAAGGGCACGAGCCAGACGCAAGCCTGCAAGTCGGAGATGCAGACAATCGAGACGGCCCAAGACGCGTACTTCGCGAGCAACGGCGCTACCGGATACGCAACCTCGGCGCAGCTGTATACCGCAGGCTCGGCGACCAACTTGCTGAAGTCGGACCCGGTGCCTCACTTCACCATCAACTCGACCGGCACGCCCGGCTACACCATCGCCGGTGCGAACGCTTGTGCGGGTACCAACGCTGGCTACCCGACGGCAGCTGGTTGATCTACTGAGCAATTGCGACTGCGGGGCCCGGTACGTCCGGGCCCCGCAACGCGTCTCGACGAAGGACCTCCACTCATGTCTGAAGTGAATACCGCACTCATCGACGGGTACCTGCAGACGATGTGGGACCGTCACGGCACCGACGTCTTGCTCGTCGCCGGTGCACCACCGTTGATGCGGCACGACGGTCAGATCACGCCGCTCGGCGATCACCCCCTACGCCCTGAAGACACTGCGCGCACGGTGCGCGGCGTGCTCGCCGGCGAGCTGTGGGACGCGTTCGTCGCCGAACGCGAACTCGACTTCTCGTTCAACTGGGAAGGCCAGGCGCGCTTTCGCGCCAACGCCTACCACCAGCGCGGCTCGGTGGCTCTGTCGCTGCGCCTCATTCCCTATCGCATCCCGACCTTCGACGAGCTCGGGCTGCCGCCGGTGATGCGGGGTTGGGTCGATCTGCCTCAGGGCTTGGTACTCGTGACAGGCCCCACCGGCGCCGGTAAGAGCACGACGCTCGCGGCGATGATCGACGCGGTCAACCGCACCCGGAAGTGCCACATCATCACGATCGAAGACCCGATCGAATACGTCCACAAACACAAAGCCGCGGCAGTGAGCCAGCGCGAGATCGGCATGGACACCGATTCATTCGCGCGTGCGCTGCGCTCGGCGCTGCGCGAAGACCCCGACGTTCTACTTGTCGGTGAGATGCGCGACGCCGAAACGATTCAGACCGCGCTCACGATCGCGGAGACCGGCCACCTCGTGTTCGCGACGTTGCACACGAACGACGCGGGCCAGGCGATCGACCGCATCGTCGACGTCTTCGCCGGCGAGAAGCAGAGCCAGATCCGGGTGCAACTGGCCGGCTCGCTCACGGGCATCGTTTCGCAACGCCTGATGCCGCGCATCGGGGGCGGACGCGTTGCAGCATTCGAAGTGCTGTGCGCGACGTTCGCGATGCGCAACCTCATCCGTGAAGGCAAGTCGAGCCAGCTGCGCAACCTGGTCACCACCGGCGGCCGCTATGGAATGCAGACACTCGAGCAGTCGCTCAGCGACCTCGTGTTAGCCGGAGCCATCGAATACGACGAGGCCATCTCGCGCAGCCTCTTTCCGGCCGACATCGCGCGTGCGGCACACCTCGCCGGCGTGCAGACGGCCTGAATCAGAACTCCGTGGTGGGGCCGCTCATCCCGGCCCCACCACGGGAAGCCGCAGGTTCTCGCACCTCTGAGTAACGGCGACCAGCGTGTAGCCGCCCGCCGGCACTCCCACAATGATCCGCGGGTAATACGTCGAGGCAGTTCTCAGGAACTGCTGGTCCACCAGTTGTTGCATCGTGGCAAACGCCCCGTTGAGCGTGGAGTAGGTCTGTTCGGCGATCCGGATCGTCTGGGCGTCGGCGGCGCAGATGACGTCGGAGGCAATCCCGATATAGGGAAGATCGAGCGAGTTCGGAGTGGTCGACTGGGCAGTCGTCGGCCGGGTTGCACCGGCCCGAGTCCCGTGAGATCCGGCACACGAGGCGGCCAGGATGCACGTCGCTGCTACGGCCACGACCCGGGCCAAGTGGGGCAGCTCCATCGCCGCAGGGTACCTAGTCCCGCGAGTATTTGTCACTGTATAGGCCATTCGCACTTTTCTGTGACGCCTTCCACCACACAGGGTGTCCAGCGTTGACACGGAGAGTGGTCATCTCTACTGTCAGCGGTGGCGGGAGTGGGAGGCATTGACCTCTGGGCACTGACATCGGTCACCGCAGCCCAGAGCGAGCCAATGGTGAGACCGACCCATTCGCTTGAGAAGGCCCTTTGAGGGCTTTTTCTTTGCGAGGAGAGCGGAATGGGCGGTTCCCACGAGACGCGTATTGCCATGTCGGCGCGAGGTTCTGCGCCGGCCGACCACAGAATGTGGCGGCAATGGCGAGCGCGACTTCGGTCCTTTGGTGCGGCGAGCCTCGCCGGGTTGGTGATTGCAGCCGGACCCGCGGGCGCCGCGCATGCGAGCGCGAGTGACACGTCAAGCAGCACGCCGTCGACAACCGCTCCGTCGACGCCGAGCTCCTCTACTCCCACCGCTCCCACTTCCACCACCTCGATCATCGTTCGCACCGTCGCCGGTCTCAGTGCCGCCGACGCCGCCGATGCGATCACGAGCCACGGTGGCACCGAGACGAGTGCCATCGCCGCACTGAACATGCACATGGTCGACGTCGCCTCGAGCGATGCCACCACTGCAATCGCCGCGTACCGCGCCGATGCGCGCGTCGCGAGTGTGTCGGCCGACGGCGTGCGCGCCGCGGAAACCGCCGCGAGTGATCCGAGCTATGGCAACCAGTGGTCGCTGCCGAAGATCGGTTGGGACAACGTGCACGGCGTCGTCGCTCCCGCGGGTAGCGCGACGGTCGCGGTGCTCGACACCGGTGTGAACGCGAGCACGCCCGACCTCGCCGGTCGCCTCGTGCCCGGTTGGAGCTTCGACGGTTCCGACCCCACCACCGACGCGAACGGCCACGGCACCCACGGGGCGACGATCGCCGCGGGTGCAACCGACGACGGCAACGGCATCGCTGGTGTCGCATACGCCGGTGTGCACGTGATGCCGGTACGGGTGCTCGGCGCCGACGGCACCGGCAACGACTCCGACATCATCCAAGGACTTGTTTGGGCCGCCGACCACGGCGCTGACGTCGCGTTGATGGCCTTCTCGAACCCCGGTCGCAGCTCCGCACTCCAGGCCGCGGTCGACTACGCGTGGTCGAAAGGCGTGATCGTGGTCGCCGCCGCCGGCAACGACGGCACGGCAACCGCGAGCTACCCGGCCGGTCTGACCAAGGTCGTCGGCGTTGGCGCCACCGACCAGCACGACGCCATCGCAGACTTCAGCAACCAGAGCGACTCGGTGTTCATCGCCGCGCCCGGTGTCGGCATCGACGCGTCCGGCGTAGCCGGCGTGACGGCCGAGAGTGGTACGTCGGCATCCGCCGCGATCGTCGCCGGTGCGGCTGCGCTGATGCGCGCCATCGACCCAAGCGCTTCGAACGCAACGATCATCGGTCGCCTCGCCCGCAACACCGACACGGTGACGGGCGGCAACGGTGGCAACGGTCGTATCAATCTCGACCGCGCGATCAACGACACCTCGTCCACCGGCGTCACGCCGGCGGGTTCGAGCGGTGGCGGCGGCCCGGTCGTCGGCCCGTACGTCGCGGCTGCAATCACGTTGACGGTGGGTACCCAGACCCCCAGCCCGGTTCCCGCCGGTACCTCGGCAACCTTCACCGTGTCGGCGCAGAGCGACCCCGGCCAGAACAACGACACGCGCATGCAACCCTCGGACGTCACCGGCCTTCCGTCCGGCGCAACCGCGAGCTTTTCGGGAAGCGCGTGCCGCAACACCGGTAGCGGCGGCACCGTCACGTGGACGATGACGATCACCACCACCGGCACAACGCCGGTTGGTACCACGACAATGACGCTCAACGGCGAGCGCTGGAACGGTGCGAGCTCGGGCACGTGTTCGGGCGGGACCTCTGGGAACCAGCCGACTACGACGAAGTCGCTCGTCGTCTCGGCGGGTGCGCCCGCGCCCACCGTCACGGCGGTGGCTCCGGCGTCGGGCCCGACTGCCGGCGGTACGTCGGTGACGATCACGGGCACCAACCTCACCGGCGCGAGTGCAGTGAAGTTCGGCGCAACCAACGCGACAAGCGTTGTCGTTGTCAACAGCACGACGATCACCGCAACGGCACCGGCCGGAACCGTCAACACCACCGTCGACGTCACGGTCACGACCGCCGGCGGCACGTCAGCGACGAACGCGAGCGACAAATTCACCTACGCCGGCACGCCCACCGTCACCGGCATTAACCCGGTCAACGGCGGAACCGCGGGCGGCACATCCGTGGCGATCACCGGTACGAACTTCTCGGCCGTCAGTGCGGTGAAGTTCGGGGCCGTGAACGCGACGAGCTTCACGGTCAACTCGGCGACGTCGATCACCGCGACCGCGCCGGCCGGGACGCTCAACACCACGGCCGACGTCACCGTCACGAACTCCATCGGGACGTCGGCGACCTCGGCCGCCGACCAGTTCACCTGGGTCGCAGCACCGACGGTTACCGCAGTGAACCCCGTCCAGGGTCCGACGGCCGGCGGCACGGCGACGACCATCACGGGTACGAACTTCTTCGCCGGCGCGACGGTGAAGTTCGGCGCGAACAACGCAACGAGC
>JAODBJ010000001.1 GCA_025463905.1 Actinomycetes bacterium | reverse complement strand
ATCCTTCTCCGCGATCTGCAGGATCGCGTCGACGAGCGCGTCGGCGGGCATCGACTTGGCGAGCACGCCGCGTGCGCCGGCCGCACGCGCCGCGTCGGACCGTTGCGGGGAGACCGACCACGTGTAGACGGCAACGGCACCGACGTGCGGATCCCGCGCCAGCTCCGCGATCCGGTCGTGCCCGAGCTTCGGATGCCCGTAGGTGTCGAACAAGGCGACGTCGACCACATGCTCCGGGTTGTGCGCGATGTCGAGCTCGACGACGACGACGCGATCCCGGAACGGCCGCAACATCGACTCCAGACCGCGCAACACGATCTCGTAGTCGTTCACGAGCGCAACGCGCACAGGACCCGAGGCGCGGGCTTCCGGTTGCTGCATCCATGTCTCCCGACGGGGACGACGTACTGCCCGTCGTCGTCCGTAATCGTGGCCCGCTTCATGCAACCGTACCGCCGTTTCGCGGACGCAGCGTCCAAAGTCCCGGAGTCCCGTGGGAGCCGGGTGTCGGGATCGAACCGACGACCTGCTGATTACAAATCAGCTGCTCTACCGACTGAGCTAACCCGGCGCGGAACGGCTCGCGCCGTCCTCGGGGGTCGATGTTAGGTCGCGGCCCTGTCAACGAGACGTGTGGACGAAGAAGTGCTTCGACCCAAGGGGCGCGTCTGGTCCGGCAAGGACGCTCGACCGATGGACGCTCACCGGCTGCCAGCGGGTTTGGTCGTTCGTGCGGCGCGGTGGCACACGCGTCAGTACCGGTTCGTCGGCTGGCTCAGCACGACGCTGAACGTCTTGTCGGGTTCGACTGTCTTGTCGTCGCGACGCCCGGCTGCGAGGCCTACTCGTCGAAGAGGTGCAGCTCGTGCGCGATCGCGGCGGCTTCGCCCCGGTTGGCGGCACCGAGTTTGGCGAGGATGTTCGACACGTGGACGCTCGCCGTCTTCGGGCTGATGAAGAGCTGCTCGGCGATGGTGTTGTTGCTGCGACCGGCGGCGACCAGGCGCAGCACCTCGAGCTCCCGCGCGGTGAGCGTCGTGCGCGTGTTGTCCGCCTTCGACGCGACGCCGCCGTCGACTGCGACCCCGGCCCGGCTCGCGAGCGCGCCGATGTCTTCGAGGAGTTGCCTCGCCCGCAGTGTGCGTGCGATCTCGGCGGCTTCGGTGAGCGACGCCGACGCGCCCGGGCGGTCACCGGTCGCCGCCTGCGCCTCGGCCCGCCGGAACAGCGCGTACGCGACGCGGGGCGACTCGTCGGCTGCGCGCCAGGCGTCGACGGCAGCCGACCACGCCGCCACCGACGGTTCGCCGGCGGCCCGGAAGCGCTCGGCATCCGTGATCGTGATGTAGCCACGCAAGGGGGGAAGGTCGTCGCGCAGCGTTGCTGCTGCGTCCGCGATCCTGGCCACCCGCTCGCCGTGCTCGGCATCGACTGGTTCATGGCGCATCCGCGCTGCCTGCGCGATGTCGGCCTCGACCCGCATCGCGCTCCACAACTGGGGCCACATGTACGACGTGTCGAGCGGGGTGGTGTCGAGCGAGTCGGCGAGGATGCGGCGCGCCTCGAAGAGATTGCCTTGCGCGTGCCGCAGTTCGGCCATCAGCGTGCGGCTGTAGATCGCGACTTGCGCGTCGCCGTGGGCGTCGGTGGTCAGATCGCCGAACCGTTCCGCCTCGTCGAGGTCGCCGCGCCCGACCGCCAGGTCGACGTAGTGCAGCCGCATCCACGCCTCGGGCACACCCGACGGGGCGAGCGTCAGGGCCTCGTCGATGACGTGCTCGGCCTCGTCCCACTCGCCTCGATGCACCAGCGCTTCGGCCAGGTTCGCGGTCACGAAGATGTCGGTGATGCGGGCGCCCTCCCGGGCAGCGAGCGCGACTCCCTGCCGCGCGACGTCGGCCGACTCGCGCAGCCGACCCATCGCGCGCAGCATGTCCGAGAGGTTCACGTAGGCCCGCAGCTCGATGTCGACGTCGCCGATCGTGTGCGCCAGCGACAGCGCGTCCTCCATCGCCGTGATCCCGTGGTCGCGATCACCCGAGTAGAACGTCGTGCCCGCCCACGTCACGAGCGCGTCGGCGAGTTGCCGGTCGTCGCCGATCGCGCGGGCCGCGTCGATGGCGCGCGCCGCGACGTCGCAGCCCATTTGGAAGTCGCCGCGAGTGACGTACCACGCCGCGGCCAGCGACCCCAGCACCGCGGCGCGCTGCGGTGCGTCCGGCGGGAGCAGCGCGAGCGCCTCTTCCAGATCGTCGACGGCTTCGGCTCGCACCTGGTCACGTTCGGGCCGGCCTCGACGCGCCAGCAACATGGCGGCGCGCACGGGCTCGCGCTCGCGGTCGACGATTGCGAGCGCCTGGTTGACGAGCGCCGTCGCTCGCCGCAGGTCGCCTTTCCGCACGTTCGCGGCCGACACGAGTTCGAGAAGGTCGACGAGTTCGATGCCGGCCTTCGCCGGGGCGTCGTCGACGCGGGGCCACGCTTCTAAAGCTCGCTCCAAGTGCTGCACCGCTTCGGCGTAGGCGTAGCTCGAAAACGCCTGCCGTCCCGCTTCGACCGTGGCCGGCAGCGCGCGCGCCACGTCGTGCGCGGCGTACCAGTGGTGCGCGAGCATCGTCGCGAGCGCGGCGTCGTCGCCGGCAGCTCCGGGATCACGTTCGAGTTCCTCGCCGTACATGGTGTGCAGCTGCACGCGCTCGCCGGGGAGGATGTCTTCGTAGATCGCGTCTCGAACGAGGGTGTGGCGGAAGACGTAGTCGCCGCGTTCGTCGGCGACGAGCACCTGATGGTCGACTGCGTCTCGCAATGCCGCGCTCAGCGTCGTCGGGTCGACGTCGGTGACCGCGCCGAGCAAACGGTGCCCGACCCGCGGGCCCGCGACCGACGCGGCGCGCAGTACCGCCTGCGTCGGGGGTGCGAGCGTTTCGATGCGCCCGAGGAGCACGTCGCGAAGTGCGGGTGAGAGCGTCGCGCCGGGCCCCGACCGCGCCGCGACGAGTTCTTCGACGAAGAACGCGTTGCCTTCCGACCGCCGCAGCACGTCGTCGACGAGTTCGGCAGAGGGAGGCTCGCCGAGGATGCCGCGCAGCTGCTGGACGACTTCGTCGCGTAGAAAACGCGACAGCGCGAGGCGTTCGACGTTGCGCAGGCGTTCCGCCTCGCCGGACAACCGGCGCAGCGGGTGGTGCCGCGCGACGTCCTCGTCGCGGTACGTCACGACGAGCAGGACGCGCTCGGTGCGCAGCGTTCGCAACAAGAACGCGAGCAGGTCGATGGTCGAGCGGTCGGCCCAGTGCACGTCCTCGACCACGAGCATCAGGGGCGGTACGGCCGCGAGGCGGGCGACGACGCCGAGGAACAGTTCGAACAACCGGCTGACTGAGCCGGGGTCGGCCGACCACGTCTCGACGGCGTCGGGATCGAGTTCGGGCAGCAGGCGCGCCAGGTCACG
>JAODBJ010000347.1 GCA_025463905.1 Actinomycetes bacterium | reverse complement strand
GCTCTATTTCATCGCGATGGGGATCTCGCACGCGGTGATGTTCCCGGGCCACAAACGCATCAACGAGTTGCTCGCCGAGATGGAAACGTCGCCACCATCTGCCGGAGGCGCGCCGCCGCAGGTTGCGCAGATTCAGGAGCTCGGCAAGCGCCAGGCGATGGGTGGTACCGCCCTCGACGTCATCGTCGTGCTCCTGATCGCCCTGATGATCTGGAAACCCGCCTAGACATCCCACTCGTTTTGATCTCAGAAACCGACCGCTTTCGGGGTCTTTCTGCGATCAAAACCAGTTCAGCGAGCGCCGCGGATGAGTTGGCCGGGGCGTTCGCCTTGGTCTTCGCCGTTGCGCAAGACGACGCGTCCACGCTTGATCGTCGCGACGTAGCCCGACGATCCCTGCACGAAGCGGCGCGCGTCGCCCGGTAGGTCGTGCACCATCACCGGCCGGTCGAGGCGCAGGTTTTCGAGGTCGACGAGGTTCACGTCGCCCAACTTGCCGGGCACGAGCGCGCCGCGGTCGTTGAGGCCGTACAGCGACGCGGTTTCGGTGGTCATCTTTCGCACCACCCATTCGAGCGGGAGACGGTCGTGGTCGCGGTCGCGGGCCCAGTGCGTCAGCATGAACGTGGGCGTGCTCGCGTCGCAGGTGGTACCGCAGTGCGCGCCGCCGTCGCCGAGGCCCCACGCGCTGGTGGGGTGCAACAACATCTCGCGTAGCGCGTCGAGGTTGAAGTCGGAGTAGTTCAGAAGCGGCCGTAGCAACAGTTGGTAGCCGTCGTCTTCCAGCAACGCGTCGTAGTAGACGTCGTAGGGGTCGCGGTTCTCGCGCCGGGCACGCGCCGCGATGCTGTCGGCTTTGGCGGGTTCGTAGTCCGGGTTGGCGCCGAGCGGGAACACACGCTCCGGGTCGACGAACTGCAAGATGCCGGCGTCGCCTTGGAGGACTTCGGCAAGCAGCGTGCGCTTCACGTCGGGATCGCGCAGCCGGGCGACGCGCTCGGCCAGCGGCAACATTCCGAGCAGACCGTACGTGGGGCAGTACGAGAACGCGTGGAACGACTGCAGGCCGAGGAGCAAGCTCACGGGCCGGCCGGCCACTTGCGGCCGCACGCGTGCACCTTCGGTCGCGGCTTGCGCGCTCAGTTCGAGCATGCGCCGCCACCCTTCCGGGTCATGGTCGTTCTGCGTGAGCGCGAACGTGACGGGACGGTTGATCTCGGCCGACAGTTTGCGCATCCACGCCATCTCGCGGTCGGGCGCAGCAAGGTCTTCGCCGAGCGCGCCGGCCGGCGCGAGTTCGAACACACCGCGGCCGAGCGCGCCGAGCGCCCGACCGATTCCGAACAGTTCATCTTGAGCCGCGAACGTGCCGGGAACCGGTTCACCATCGATCGCCATGTGCGCGATCGTGCGGCTCGTGGAGAAGCCGAGCGCGCCGGCCTCGATGCCCTCGCTCACGATCTTCGCCATCGCTTCGATGTCTTCGGGTGTGGCGGGCTCGTTCTTCGCGCCGCGCTCGCCCATCACGTAGCCGCGCACGGCACCGTGCGGCACTTGCGTCCCGACGTCGAGCGTGAGTTTCTTGCGGTCGACGGCGTCGAGATATTCGGGGAACGTTTCCCATTCCCACTTGATGCCACTCGACAGCGCAGCGCCGGGAATGTCTTCGACGCCTTCCATCAACCCGATCAGCCACTCGTGCTTGTCGGAGAAGACCGGCGCGAACCCAACCCCGCAGTTGCCGACCACCACCGTCGTGACGCCGTGCCAGCAGGTTGGCGTCAGCATCTCGTCCCATGTGAGCTGACCGTCGAAGTGCGTGTGGACGTCGACCACACCAGGAGTAACGAGCAAGCCGTCGGCGTCCAGCGTTTCGCGCGCCGCACCGTCGACCTTGCCGACTTCGGTGATCACACCGTCGGTGATCGCTACATCGGCGACGCGGGCCGGTGCGCCGGTGCCGTCGACGACGTTGCCGCCACGAATCACGAGATCATGCATGTGCTCGTACCTCTTTCACTGGTCACTCCGCTCTCGGCCGACGAGGCCTTCGGCGAGCGGGGCTCCGCTTCGTTCTACCTCAGGTCGTTGAAGAACGCGCGAACGTCGTCTATCAGCAAATCAGGTTCTTCCAGCGCGGCGAAGTGGCCACCGCGATCGAAGCGCGTGTAGCGGCGCAGGTCGAATGCGCCTTCGGCCCACGCCTTCGGGGTGCGGAAAATCTCTTTCGGGAACACCGCCGCGGCGGTCGGCACATTGACGCGTTCACCCATCGGACCAAACCGGCCGCTGCGCTGCGACTCACAGTAGAGACGCACCGACGAGTTGATCGTGTTCGTCACCCAGTACACGGTGAGGTTGGTGAGCAGCGCGTCGCGGCTCACTGCGTCTTCGGGACTGCCGTTGTTGTCGGTCCAGGCCCAGAACTTCTCGATGATCCACGCCGCGAGCCCGGCCGGTGAATCGGTGAGTCCGTAACCGAGGGTTTGCGGGTTCTTGCCGTGAATCTCCTGGTAGGCGGTGCCGGTTTTCAAGAAGGTCTGCAGCGCGTCGACATCTGCCTGCTCTTCGGCGCTCAACTCGGCGCCACCATCGGCCGGCGGAAACGCGATGAGCATGTTGAGGTGGATGCCGGCAAGGTGTTCCGGATCCACCGTGCCGAGCGAACTGGAAATGATGGCGCCCCAGTCGCCACCCTGCGCGCCGTAGCGGTCGTAGCCGAGACGGGCCATCAACTGCTGCCACGTCTCGGCGACTTTGCGCACGTCCCATCCCGACTCGTGCGTCGGGCCGGACCACCCGTAGCCCGGGATCGACGGTGCCACCACATGGAACGCGTCGGCCGGGTCACCGCCATGGGCGCGCGGATCGGACAGCGGGCCGATCACGTCGAGGAACTCCGATACCGAACCGGGCCACCCGTGCGTGACCAGCAACGGCAACGCGTCGGGTTCGGGTGAACGTGCGTGGATGAAGTGCACGGTCTGGCCGTCGATGTCGGTGAGGTAGTGCGGCCACTGATTGAACCGGGCTTCCTGGGCGCGCCAGTCGTAGGTGGTGCGCCACGTCTCGCACAGATCTTGCAGGTACGAGAGGTCGGTTCCGTAGCTCCAACCCGAACCCGGGATCTGGTCGGGCCAGCGCGTGCGCGCCAGCCGGTCGCGCAGGTCTTCCAGCACGTCCTCGGGAACGTCGACCTTGAACGGTTGCAGTTCGTCGCTCATGTGCGGCGAGTTTCCCACACGCTCGTACACTCCTGCCCCGTGCCGCTCGATCCCCTGTTGCCGTTCCGCCTCGACGGGAAGGTTGCGATCGTCACCGGGGCAAGCGGCGGCCTCGGCGCCCGCTTCGCCCGCGTGCTCGACGCGGTAGGCGCGCACGTTGTGCTCGCGGCACGGCGCCTCGACCGCATCACCGCGGTCGCATCGGAGTGCCGGGAAGCGTTCGCGGTGCAGTGCGACCTCGCGGAGCCCGGTGCCGCGAGCGACCTGGTAGCCGCCGCGCTCGATCACTACGGGCGCGTCGACGTCGTGGTGAACAACGCCGGTGTGAGCGAACCCATCGACGCCTTCGACGAGACCACCGACAAGTTCGCGCACACGCTCGCGGTCAACCTGGTCGCGCCCTTCGAACTCGCACGCGAGGCGGCGCGCGCAATGGTGGCGGCGGGAGAAGGCGGCTCGATCGTGAACATTGCGTCGTTGTGGGGCATGGTCGGCGTCGGACAGATCCCCGAAGCGGGATACGCGGCGTCGAAAGGCGGACTCATAAACCTCACCCGCGAACTCGCGGCGCAATGGGCCCGCACGGGCGTGCGCGTCAACACGCTCGCGCCCGGATGGTTTCGCAGCGAGATGACCGAAGGGCGAATGTTCGGCGACGAGCGGTCCGAGAAGTGGCTGCGACAACGCACGCCGATGGGTCGCGGCGGCGAACCGCACGAACTCGACGGTGCGTTGCTGTTCCTCGCGAGCGATGCCAGCACCTTCGTGACCGGCTCGATTGTGTGTGTCGACGGTGGCTGGACGGCGGTGTGAGCCTCCACGCTCGACCCGGCGTGGCGCTGTTGGTCCCGATCGTGCTGACGGTGTTCGCCGGGTGCGGGAGCACCGGCGTGCAGAACCAGGGCGCGGTCGGCAACCTCCCGGCACCGTCGACGCCGGAGTCGACCCTGTTTCCCGGCGTCACCGTCGATCCGTCGCGGCCAACGGTGCACACGTGGCAATACGGCGGGATCGTCCAAGCGCTCGACGCGTGGCAGCGCGCCGTGCACGGCTCATTGCGCATGACCGAAGTCGTGCTCTACGCCGACTACGCGATCATGCGGGCGCGCGAGCCGGAGCACTCCGCCAACGTCGACTCGTACCTGTTTCGCGCGTCGCGAGTAGACGCGCCCTCACCCGTCATGGGGTCTCCGAACGAAAATCTCGACGCGAAGACATTCACGCGCCCGCAAGTCGCGTGGCGGGCGGTTCCGGGCCTCGTTCTCGACGCGCCGCGGCGCGCGGCGATCGAGAATGGCCACGTCACGCACGTGATCGTGGCGCGCGATCCGGTGTTCTCAGGCGGCGCGCTGCTGGTGCACGTGTACGTCGGAAACGAACGCACGAGCAGCTACGTGGAGTACGACGCCGCGGGTCAGTACCGGCGTACCGTGCGATAGTTCCGCCAGGGCGGCCATTGCGGGCTTCGATAGCCGCGCGTACCGTCGCGGGCACCTGGGGGAAGGGGCAAGCAGATGAGCTGCTCGCTACGCCACGTCGTCGCGGCAATCGCGGTGACCGCATCGTCCGTCGTCATCGTCGTCGGTGCGGCCTCCGCCTCGCCCCAGCCGGCGACAACCGCGTTGTGGAAGCAAAGCTCGTCGGCCTTCACGTCCGAAGGCCGAGCACAGCACGCCATGACCTACGACGCCGGTCGCCAGCGGATCGTGCTGTTCGGCGGTTTGCGCAGCCTTTCCGCCAACCCCGCGACCTTGGACGACACGTGGGAATGGGACGGCACGGCCTGGGCTCAGCAAACGCCCGCGCACTCCCCGCCCGGACGAGCCGGCGCCGTACTCGTGTACGACAACGCGACGCAACGGTCGTACCTCTTCGGCGGCTACTCGATTCCCGGCGGAACGGTATTCGACGACGTGTGGGCATGGGACGGGACCGACTGGACCGATGTAACGAGCACACCTCGTCCGTCCGCCCGCTCGGGGGCGTCGGCAACCTACGACGCGGCCCGCGGTGTGGTGGTGTTGTTCGGCGGATCGTGCAGCACCAGCACCTCGTGCGCCGATACGTGGGAGTTCGACGGCACCACCTGGACACAACGCTCACCCGCTCATGCTCCGGCCGCGCGTGAAGGTGCGGCGATGGCATACGACCCCGCCGCCGGAACGACGGTGCTCTTCGGCGGTGGCGATTCGAACCTCGGCGTCTCGGGCACGGTCTACGGGGACACTTGGCAATGGGACGGCACCGACTGGTCGCAAGGCGCACCGACCACACCACCGTCGGCCCGCGCCTACGCGGCAATGTCGTACGACCCGACCAAAGAGCAGGTCGTGCTCTTCGGCGGCGTCGACCACCTGCACGGCATCGACATGGGCCGCGCGTTGAGCGACACATTGACGTTCGACGGTTCGAATTGGACCAACCTCGTCAACGACAACAACCCGACACCGCGCGCGTTCAGCGCGATGGCGTTCGACGCCGCGTCGCAGTCGACCGTGCTCTTCGGTGGTGCCGCGTACTTGGCAAGCTCCGAGCGCGACAACGACACATGGAAGCTCACGCTGTTGTCGGGCCCACCGCCGGCCTGCCCCGGCGGCGTACGAATGATCCCCGACCCCGTCGACGCGTCGAAGACCGCGTTAGAGGTCTGCGGCACCGATGACGGCGACCGGATCCTGCTCAGCCCGCTGCCCAAGGGCTTCATCAACGTGTACGACAACCGGCCGGAGCCCTCCCTCGCCCCCACCGGGCATGTGATCGTCGACGCGCGCGCTGGTGACGACTCTCTCACCGTCACGGGCAAGCTCGCCGTGCCAGTCGTCGCGTTCGGAGGGCCGGGCAACGACTCGATGAGCGGGGGCAACGAACCGGACGTCATTGTCGGAGGCGATGGCGACGATTTGTTGACCGGCGGGCTGTCGGGCAGTTCCTTGAACGATGTACTCATCGGCGGTAACGGGACCGACACGCTTCAGGGCGGCCGGTACCAGGACGTGTTGATCGCGGGCACCACGGTGCACGACACCGACGTCGCCGCACTCATCAACATCCAGCAGACCTGGGCCGACATGCAGGTGCCGTACAAGTCACGGGTCTCGACGTTGCGCGCCGGGCCACTCGCTTCCGGCAACGTGAGCAACGACGCGTTCTCCGACGACCTCACCGGCGGCCTTGGTCGCGACTGGTTCCTCGCGCACACGTCCGGAGCCCCACCCTTCGACGTCATCCACGATCGTCACAGCGACGAGACAACGAGCTCGCTATGACCGACGTCGACCGAGAACAACACGAAGCCTTCGGGAAGCGCGCCAACGGCCGGGTGTGGGACCTACTCGGGCAAGCGGAGCGGACCGCGGATGAGGACCGTGAGTTGGTCGACGCGG
>JAODBJ010000289.1 GCA_025463905.1 Actinomycetes bacterium | reverse complement strand
GTACCGCCCCCGACCGTCGCTCGCAGGGCTCGCCCGCCAATATTTCGAGTACGGCCAGTGGAAACGCGAGATGCTGCGCCGCCATCCCCGTTCGCTGCGGTGGCGCCAAGCGGTGCCACCGGTCGCTCTCGTCGGGAACGCCGTCGGCGTTGTCGTTGGGTTGCTGTTCGACCGGCGAGCGCTCGCAGTACCCGCGATCTACGCGGCGGCCACGCTTGCGGCATCGGCGACGGCCGGTAGAGGCAAAGACCGAGCCGTCGCGGCTCGGCTTCCACTGGTGTTCGTCACCATGCACCACGCGTGGGGCGCGGGGTTCATCGCCGGCCCGACGCGCCCTCGACGTTCACGACCGCTTCCAGCGCGCTGACGAAACCGTTCGCGCTGCGTCGCCAGTCGTAGTGCGCGAGCGCGGCCGCATGCCCGCGGGCCGCGAATGCCGCTCGTCCCGCGGGGTCTTGGCGTAAGCGCGTGACCGCGCTCGCTACCGCCTCGACGTCGTCGAACGGTACGACCACTCCGGTGTCGTAGCGCTCCACGATCTCCTGCGCCACGGGAGTGGGCGTCGTGATCACCGGCACCCCGCGGGCCATGTACTCCACGACCTTCGTCGGGCGCGAGTGGCGGTAGTTCGGCAGGTCGCGCAGCAACGAAAGGCCCGCGAGCGCACCGTCGATACGGGTGTGCGCGACGTCGTTGGGTACGAACCCGTTCCACTCGAGCACGCCCGCCCGCGCCGCGTCGGCGAAGCGATCCGCGACGTCGGGATCAGCGGGGCCGAGCACCACGAGCCGGACGCCCGCCGGCAACAGACCGGGGAGCGCGAGGAGCGCGTCGGCACCTCGACCGCGCGACACGCGCCCGAGGTACACCACCCGATCGTCGCCGGACGGGATCGCCGTTTTGGGCACGACCGGTTCGTTCGGAACCACCGGATGGTCGTGGGCGAAATGCGCGCGGTACCCCGGTTCGGCAAACAGCAGGTGCATGCGCCGCTCGGCGAGGCGTTCCGCCCCCTGGACGAGCAACCCCAACGGCCGCCGCAGCAACGCCGGAAGCCATGGC
Organism: Actinomycetes bacterium; assembly: GCA_025463905.1. Taxonomy (GTDB): domain Bacteria; phylum Actinomycetota; class Acidimicrobiia; order IMCC26256; family PALSA-610; genus JAODBJ01. The sequence continues at coordinate 42,906 of JAODBJ010000289.1, read as the reverse complement.
TTGTCGATGAGGGTGGCGGCGGTGTCTTCGTGCACGTCCCACACCGTTGGCGGGCGGCGCAGGAACACCGTCGCCGCGACCAGCTCCGGGTCGTGCAGCACCACCACGTCGGCGCGATCGCGGTAGCGCGCGACCTGACGGCGCGCCGCCAGCAACGCGCGCAGGCGCCGGCGCCCGGCGGCGCGCGGCACGTCGACGGTGTCCAACCTCTCGATGCCGGCGGTCGCCACTGGCACGGTGACGCCGTATCCGGACCAGGGCGCGACGTACGTGACGTGGTGGCCCGCGTCGAGCAAGGCCCGTATCTGGCGATGCCAGATGCGCGCGTCGAGGGGCTGGTGCACAACGGTGACGACGAGGACGTGCATGACCGTGATGCGTCAGGCCGGCGCGGCAGTGAGCTCGACCACGACCACCCAGGCGAGCGGCTGCGCGCGCGGCACGGTTCGAAAGAGCCACGCGTCGGCGCGCTGCAGTGCCGGCAAGTACCGGTGCATGGGCGTGATCACCGCCGGCATCAAGGTGAAGAGATCGAAATAGCTCGTGTCGACCTGCGGGAAATGGTCGCGCAACACGCGCAGGTCACGTACGTGCAGCGGGTGCTCGTCGACCGATCGCTGCCGGGGCGTCATCCGCCGGTACAGGTTCACCAGTGGGTTATGGGCGAGCGGTTCGAGGAAGAGGGCGCGGCCGCCCGGCTTCAACACCCGAACGATCTCGGAGGACGCCGCCGGCAGCGATACGTGGTGCAGTACGCCGGAGCCGTACACCACGTCGAAGGTTGCGGCGGGGAACTCGAGCGCCTCGATATCCATCACCTGGAAACTCGCGTTCCGCGCGCCCGCCCGCGCTGCCCGCTGCGAGGCCTTCGTCACCGCGACGGATGAGATGTCGATGCCGGTCACGCCGGCCGCGACCTCGGCGAGCGCCACCGCGGTGTTGCCCGTGCCGCATCCGCAGTCGAGCACGACCTGCGCCGCGACCAATTCGTGCAGCCGGCGGCGGAAATACGCACGTCCCGCACTGCACCGGTAGAACCGCGCGCTCGCCGCCCGCGGATCGTCGGCATAGCGCTGATCGTGGAACGAGGCCTCGCGATCGAGGCGATCCCGTGCGGCGGGGCCCACCTCGTTGGCCATCGGGGAACGTTACCGCCGGAGGCCGCTGTCGCCGCGGCCGCTTCGCGCCGGGTTCTGTACGCTCCCGCGCCGTGACCCGAGCAGTCGACGAGCCCGACGACGACGGGCCCGAGAAGCCCGACGACGGCCCCGACACCGGCCCCGACACCGGCCCCGACGCCGGCCCCGACGCCGAGGTCGAAACCCGACGGCTGCTCGCCGAACGTGACGCTCGTATCGCCGAACTCGAAGGTGAAATCGAGGCGCAGCGCCGGCGCGAACAGCAACGCATCGCCGAGCTACGCACATTGCACGAGCGGAGGCTCCGCCAGGTTCGCGAGTCCATCGCGTACCGCGTCGGCGACGAAGTGGTGCGAGCGGCTCGCTCGCCGCGTCGCCTCGCCCGCCTCCCGGGAGTGCTCGTGCAGTTGTACCGCCAGCGGCGCGTCGTGGCAGCAACTGCGGGCGTCGACCTGAGCGAGTTGCCCGAACCCAGCCGCGCGACCCGTGCCGCGGCTGTACTCGACGAGTTCACGATGCGGTGCTTCGCGCCGGAACTGCGGATCGTGCCCATCACGCGTACCGGTTGGCCGACCGAGCTGCGCGAACGACCGGACCTGCTGCTCGTGGAGTCGGCGTGGGAGGGCAACGGCGGCGAGTGGCGCTACGCGCTGAGCGGTTGGGCCGGGCAGCAACCCAACGAGTTGCAGGCCGCGATCGCATGGTGCCGCGAGCAGGGCGTGCCGACCGTTTTTTGGAACAAGGAGGACCCCGTCAACTTCGAGGTGTTCCTCGACGCGGCCCGCCACTTCGACGTCGTGTTCACCACCGACGCCGATGCCATCCCGTGGTATCGCGACGCGCTCGGACACGATCGGGTCGGCGTATTGCCGTTCGCGGCTCAGCCGCTGATCCACAATCCGATGGGGAATCGCAGCAACGGGCTCGATCGAGTCTGCTTCGCGGGTAGCTGGCGGGGTGAGAAGTACGAACAACGCGCGCAGGAAGCCGGCCGGCTCCTGCAGCCCGCGCTCGACCTCGGCGTCCTCGACATCTTCGACCGCCAAGCCGGTACCGCGGATGCGTTCCCGCCGCCGTACGACCGCGCGGTGCAAGGTGCACGTTCGTACGACGAAACCGTCGCCGCGTACCGCCGGTACGCCGCGTTCCTCAACGTGAATTCCGTATCGGCGTCGCCCACGATGTTCTCGCGCCGGGTGTTCGAGATCCTCGCGTGCGCGACTCCCGTGATCTCCACACCTGCGCGCGGCATCACGGAGTTGCTCGGCGACGCGGTCATCGTCACCGACACCGCCGACGACACGAGGCGCGCCGTCGAACGTGTCGTGCACGACCACGACTATCGCGACCAGGTTGGCCAGCGCGGCTACCGGCACGTGATGGCGCACCACACGTACTCGCACCGCATCGACACCTTGCTCGACTTCGCCCGCGTTTCGCCGCTCCAGCACCGAGAGCCACTCGTTTCGGTGCTGTGCTCATCGATGCGACCCGAGCGCGCCGAAGCGGTATTCGAAGCGTTCGCGCGGCAGACCTACGCGGCGCGCGAGCTCATCTTCGTCACCAACGCCGCCGGTTTCGATACCGACCTCCTGCACCGGCTCGCGTCGCGCGTCGCGAACACGAAGATCCTGCACGTCGACCCGGCCGCGACGCTCGGCGAGTGCCTGAATGCCGCGCTCGACGTCTCCTCCGGCCGCTACGTCGCCAAGTGGGACGACGACGACACGTACGGCCCCGAGTACCTCCGCGACGCGCTCCTCGCGTTCCGCTACGCGGACGCCGCCGTGGTGGGCAAGACCACGTTCTACGCCTACATGGAATCGACCGATGCGACCGTGCTGCGCGAGCCGGGTCGCGAATTCTCCTACGTGAACCGGGTTGCCGGCGGCACGATCGTGGCCGACCGCGACCAGGTCGGCAGCATTCGCTTCGCGTCACTCCCCCGCGGCACCGACACCCGGTTCCTGCAGGACTGCCGGGAGGCCGGCCTGCGCATCTTCTCCGCCGATCGGTTCAACTATCTCCTGTACCGCCAGGCCGAACGGCACCAGCACACATGGGCGGTGACCGACCGCGACTTCGAGAAGGATGCGGTGCGCGTCGCGAGCGGCGTCGCGCTCGACCGGGTAATCGTGTGAGGGATAGGTAGGCTCACCGGGTCGCGATGGCAACGAAACGGGTTTCTCCCAAAGCGATGCGCCGCGCCGGGCTCACCAACGTGGGCGAGCGGCAATACGTCGAGGAATACCTCCAAGACGTGTGGAACCGGCGCGAGTTCGCGGTCGCAGTGCCGGTCGGGCAGCTGCGCGCCCAGCACATGAACACGCTGCTCGGGAATCTCTGGCACGTGCTCAACCCGCTGATGATGATGGGCATCTACTACCTGCTCTTCGGCGTGATCCTGGGCACGAGCCGCGGGATCCCGCACTTCGTCGCGTTCCTCGCGGTCGGCGTGTTCACCTTCCACTACACCCAGCGATCGGTGTCGGTGGCGTCCGGCGCAGTGTTCGGCAACCAGGGCCTTATCCGCGCGATCTACTTCCCGCGTTCGATCCTGCCGATCTCCACCGTGATCGGCCAGACGATTGCGTTCCTGCCGGCGATCGTCACGATGCTGGTGGTCACGATGCTGAACGGTGTGTTCCCGCGACCCGCGTGGCTCCTCCTCATACCCCTGTTCGTCGTGCAGGGCATCTTCAACCTCGGCGCGGCGTTCATCGTGGCCCGCCTCGGCGATGCGTACCAAGACTTCACGCAGATCCTGCCGCACTTCTTTCGCATCCTGATCTACATGTCGGGAGCGATGTACTCCGTCGACCGGTTCATCCACAGCACCCTGACGCGCCACCTGTTCGAGTTGAACCCGATGTACTCGTTCATCTCGCTCGCGCGCGGCGCGGTCCTCGGCCTGCCCACCACGTACGGCGAATACGTTTCGGTACTGGTCTGGTCGTTCGCGCTCCTGATCGCCGGTTTCATCTACTTCCGCGCTGGTGAGCATGGCTACGGTCGAGGCTGACTCACCCGAGCCGCCGCCGCGGCCGCGCTGGAAAAAAGATCCGCCGCCGCTCGACACGCCCCTCGCGGTCGTCGTCGACAACGTGAGCATCACGTACGAGATCTTCCAAGAAGCACGGGTCAGCCTGCGGGCGGTGATCGCACGCGGTTTTCGCGGCCGAGCGAAGCGCCAAATCCATGCGATCGAGAAAATGTCGTTCCAAGTGCGGCAGGGCGAGAGCGTCGGCCTCGTCGGTGGGAACGGCGCCGGCAAGAGCACGATGCTCGCTGGTATCGCCGGCCTGCTTCCGGTGAAGAAAGGGGCGATCTACGCCCGCACCCGGCCCACCTTGCTCGGCGTGGCCGCGGCGCTCAACCCCTCGTTGTCGGGTCGGCGGAACATCTACCTGGGCGGCCTCGCGCTCGGCTTGTCGGGCCCCGAGATCGCCAAACGGGTCGACGAAATCGTCGAGTTCTCCGGGCTCGACGACTTCATCGATCTGCCAATGCGCGCGTACTCGTCGGGCATGCGCGCCCGCCTGCACTTCTCGATCGCGACCGCGGTCGCACCCGAGATCCTGCTCATCGACGAGGCGCTCGCCGTCGGCGACCGCCAGTTCAAGCGCCGGAGCTTCAAACGCATCGAGGAGATCCGCGAGCACGCCGGCACGATCTTCATCGTCTCGCACAATCTCAACGAGATCCGCCGCATGTGCACGCGCGCGATCTGGATCGATCACGGTGAGATGGTGATGGACGGCGATCCCGAAGAGGTCGTCGACGCCTACGAACGGCGCGACGACCAGCGAGCCATCGACGACGGCGAGGAGATCCCCGACACCGACGTCACGCCCGCCACGGACGACGAAGCGTCCTGGTAGCAGCCGAGTTCCGTCGCTACAACGTTTCGGCTTGCAGTACCTCGGCGATGCGTTCACCGGAACGGCCGTCCCACAACGGCGGCGGTTCGGCGACATGCGGCGGGTTCGCCAGCATCTCGTCGGCGGCCTTCGCGATGTCGTCCAGCGCCACGAGGCGGTTCGTGCCGTGGGTGATCGTGATGGGCCGCTCCGTGTTGGGCCGCGCAGTGAGGCAGGGCACGTTGAGCACCGTGGTTTCCTCCTGCACGCCGCCGGAGTCGGTGATCACCAGCGCCGCGCCGCGGACACCCGACAGGAACTCCACGTAACCGATCGGGTCGATCACGCGCAGGCGATCCGACGCGCGTAATCCGGCCGACTCCAGCAACGCGCGGCCGCGCGGGTGCACCGGGAACACGAGCACGACCCGCTCAGACACCGACGTCAATTGGGTGACGAGACGGCGGGCGGCATCCGGATCGTCGACGTTCGAAGGTCGATGCAACGTGACGAGCGCGTACGCGCCGGTCAATCCGTGCGAGGCGCGAAAGCGTTCGATGTCGAACCGGTCGAGGTTCGCGAGCAGCGTGTCGATCATCGGATTCCCCACGAAATGCACGCGAGCGGGGTCCACTCCCTCGCGACCGAGGTGCCCGATCGCTTCCGGAGATGTCGCGAACAGCACGTCCGAGCAAAGGTCGGTGACGCGCCGGTTCACCTCTTCGGGCATCGTCCAATCGAAGCTCCGCAGTCCTGCTTCCACGTGCGCCACGCGGATGTGCAGCTTTGAAGCGACGAGCGCGGCCGCGATCGTGGAGTTCACGTCGCCATACACGACGACGATCGAGGGTTCTCGCTCGACGAACGTGGCCTCCAGCGCCGTCATCAATGCGGCGGTCTGCTGCGCGTGAGTGCCGGATCCGACTCCCAGGTTCACGTCGGGTTCGGGCAGGCCGAGTTCGGTGAAGAACACATCCGACATCGCGGAGTCGTAGTGCTGCCCGGTGTGCACGAGCAGCTGTGGTAGGCCGCGGCGCGCGCCGGCGCGCAGCACGGGTGCCATCTTCATGAAGTTCGGTCGGGCGCCGACGACGTGGAGGATCGCGCTCACCGCGTTTCCTTTCGGCGAACGAGCCGGGCCCGCAGTCGCGCCACGCGGCCGCCGGCACGGGTGCCGGGACCGCCGTCGACGCTCGCACCTTCCGCTACCGGTTCGTATAGCTCGAACAACCGCGATATCGGCTGCGACGCGTCGCTGCCTTCATCGCCGCCTTCGTCGTGCTCCAAGTACAACGCCCTGAGGCGTTTGATCGCAGGCTCCACGCGCCCATGATGCACCACCGAGTGGGCGACCTCGTGTTCGTCGTTTGAGCGCGGAACCGCGGCGGACCTCGCGGTAACCTGGGGTGTGGCCGAGACCGCACCCGAAAATGCGCTGAAAGTTGAGATCCTCGGCAACGCGAAGACGGGAACGACGGGCGTATTCAACAGCATTCGCCGACCTCTTCGAGCGCGATATCCCGACGCGTTGCTGGTCTTCGAACCACGCTCGTCGGTGTTGATCCGTCTGGCCTCATACGACCTGCCTTTTTCATTGCTGGCGAAGACGATGATCAATAAGAACGCGATGGACATCGGCTTCGAAGCGTTCAACCGGCACATCCTGATCTCACGCGACCCGCGCGACACGCTCGTAAGCCAGCTGCTCTACCTCCCGTTGCAGCCGTGGGGGATCCGGGGCTTGGGCAAGGAGAACGTCGACGAGTTCGTTCGCGTGATTCAAGAAAAGGAACTCGACCCGCACAGTCGCTCGTTCCAGGACCTCTTCGAACTCGGAATGAAGTGGTTGGAACGCGACCAAGAATGGACGTGGAGCAACTACCTCGAACGTTTCGACGTTGCGCGCGAACTGCGCGAGCGTTACGACGTCTTCCGGTTGAAGTACGAAGACTTCGCCGACAACAATCTCGCGGCACTCTCGTCGTATGTCGGGCTCGAGATCGAGCCCGTGGTGCCCGATCGGATCGAGGAGCACAACGGGCACGTCGTCCGCTCGGCCACCCACGGCGATTGGCGCAACTGGTTCACCCCGACCGACGTCGACTTTTTCCGTCCCATGTTCAAGGCGTACATGGACGCCTTCGACTACGACGACGACTGGACGCCGGCCGACGAACCGGTGATCCCCACCGAGACGGCGTCGGGTTATGTCCTCGGACGCCGGGCACTGGTCGAGGAGAAAATGGCGACGCGCTTCAGCGCAAAACCCGACTGGTCACCCGAATCCGTAGAGACGGTGGAAGAGGCCGACGAGATCCGCCGGCGCGCCGAAGACAACGACACCGCGCTCAGCGGCGTGCGTTATGCGAGGTTGCTGATCGAAGGTCGGGTTGTTCCCGCCGATCCCGGCGCCGCGTTTCAGTACGCGTACAAGGCCGCGCTGATCGGCCACGCGCCGGCTATGGACCTCGTCGAAGAGTTGTACCGGGACGGCATCGGCACTGAACGGGACGAAGCGAATGCCGAGCGCTGGGCTGCCGAAGCGAGGAAACTGCGCGCCAGCTGGCCGGCGCCGGCCGAGGCCGAGGTGCCGGCACCGCCGTCTCCTCCTGAACCCGTCGCGCCGCCAACGTTGACGGCGAAAGTTACGACGTTGCTACGCCGCGCGAAGCGGGGCGCCGCGCGCAGAATGCGAACTGCCCGGCGAACTGAACCTTCCTGAGGTTCACGAGCCACGTGCGGCGCTTCGCGCGTTGCGCCCACTCGTCGATCACCGTGTGCAACGGTGATCCGTGAGCGAACCACGGCGAGAACCGCGCCGGTCGACCGAGGAACGTCCGCAGGATGAGCGTGATGCCGTCGATGCCCGGACGGAGTTCTTCGAGCGTGAGTCCGGCGTCTTCAACGAGAGCTTGGAACCCGAGGGGCGTGAAGTTCCAATAGCTGCGTGAGTGATACGGCTCGAACTGCGACGTGCTGCCAATGAACGCGCCGCCGGGCCGCAACACGCGCGCGACTTCAGCGAGGTGGAACGCAGGGTCGCGCACGTGCTCGAGCACTTGGTGGCTGTACACGACGTCGACCGACGATGCCGCCAGCGGTACGTCCCAGCCGTCGTAGTAGAGGAACGGGGCGTCGCGGCGCGTGCGTTGCTTGGCTTCCTGCGAATCACCGATGTCGATGCCGATCCACGACACGTCCGGCGCGTGCTTGCGGAACACGTCTACCGAATCGCCGCGCCCACAACCGAGGTCGATCACCACTCGAGGCTTCGGCTCGAACGTCATTTCCCGCTCGATGTAGTAGCGCGAAGTGACCTGGCGGGCGTGGTCGTGCGGCAACGCCGCTTTCAGGATCTCAGAGAGATCACCGGATACCGGTGTACGTCGGTTCGGCCGGCTCACTTCGGGGCCACGACGTCGAGCCATTGCTCGCACACGCGCTCGACCGGGAAGTTCTCGAGGATGAACCGGCGTACCTCCTCACCGTGCGCGTCGAGACCACCGTTGCTGCTGATCTCGAGGATGCGGTCGGCCATCTCGTCGGCTGACTCGCGCACCCATGCGGACGGATAGATCGTGTCGGCGCCGGGCCAGTGCAACACCATGGGAAGCGCACGCGACGCCATTCCCTCGGCCGGCGCGAGATGGAAGCTTTCGTCGTCGCTGGTCGACAGCACCCAGCCGATCTTGCGCAGCCACCCGGCGACGTCTGGGCCGTAGGGATCGAACACAACTGCGCTACGCAACGTCGGGTCGCGGCGGATGCGGCTCAACGTCTCCTCGTAGTGTGCGCGCTCGTCGGCCTTGTTCCAGATCCACCAGTAGTCCCACGGGTACTTGCTCTTCACGAAGAGCTGGAAGCGATCATCGCGCCGGCGTAACCGCGCGAGGACGTCGAGAGCCCGGTCCATCCGCTTGCGCGACGGTGCGATGCCCACGATGCCGAGGTGATGGATGGCACCGGGGAGTTTCACCCGGTCGAGGTCGATCGTGTCGACCCAGTTCGGCACGGTGCGTATGAGCGAGGCGGGCCACGACGTTCGCTGCTGCGTCAGTTGCGCGTAGTACGGGCTGACGCACACCACGGTATCGACGGCGTTTGCGTTGACGTTCTTCCAGTAGCCGGCGTCGAGCTCGAAACGGTGGAGCCGCACGACGAGCCGCTGACCTTCGCGCTTGTTGCGCGAATACCAGACCGCGTTCGGACCACACCATTCGCAGATCACGACATCGGCCCACTCGGCCATGCGCCGGCTCGCGGCGACATCGTGTTGCGAGAGGCCGGCCCATTCGTCGACGCGCAGTTCGATGTCGTCGAGCGAATCGAAGTACTCGAGCAGGCGGCTGAAGAACTTCAGGTCGTGGCTCGCGACGCCGAGCTTCAGCTTCTCCTCGCCGCGGCGCGCGCCTTCACCGGCAGGAAAGACCCGATCAAAGTACGAACGCAGCCGACCGACAGCCTCATCGAGAGTGAATTGCGACGCTGCCTTCGCGCAACGCTCGACCGCGAGGTCGCGCAGCAACGCGTCGCGGTGCAGCGCTTCGACGGCGTCGACGACGTCGGCAAACGAGTTCACGAACAGGGGGTAGTCGGCACCCAGCAACTCTTCGTGGACGCGCGTGCGGTTCAGCAAAACCGGGAGACCCAGCGCGCCGTACTCGAGCACCTTCGTCGACAGTTCGAGGCTGCAATCCATCCGAGGGTCCCGCCACGACAGACCCACGTCGGCGGTAGCCGTGAGCGCCATCGCGTCGCGCCTCGGCATGCCGCCGTGCCACACCACGCCCTCGGTTTTCTTGAGCGCGTCGGTCATGCGATCGTAGAAATCGGGAGCATCCGATTCGCGGTGCACCTTGTCGCCGATCATGTGCACTTCCGCCGTAACACCGCGGCCGGCGAGCGCGGCGGGCACCTGCGTCATTTCGAAGGTGTTCCACAACAACGCATACTTGCCCGTGTACACCAGCCTCACCGGCCGGCCGGTGAGGTTCGTTGCGGTGGTCGCGCCCTCGACGATGTCGCCAACCGGCGGCACCACCGGGGGGTAGAGCACACACCGGCCGGACGCCTCGGGAACGATCGCTTCGAGGTAGGTGCGTAGGTCTTCGGTTTGGCACAACAGCAGACGCGACGCGCGCGCCACCTGTTCGAGCGCGTCGACGCGGTCACGCGTCGTTTCCTCGAGCGATTGCGGCATGTCGGTGAGGTAGGTCCACAGCCGACCGTCGAACTGGCGGCTGCGAGCGAGGGCGACGACGAGGCTCATGCCTCGCGCCACGACGACGTCGAACCGAGCTTCGTCGTCCAGTTCGCGGAGCAACTGCGTCGCGTCGGCCGGCGTGAGCTGGTCGCCCGGGCCTTCGATCAGGCCTTCCTCGAAGGGTCGCACGACACGCACGTTCGGAAGACCGAGCATGGGCCGCACGAGACGGTCGTTGAGTACCGGCGCCTTGAGCAGCACGGTCGTTTCGCAGCGTCCGGTGGCCGACAGTGCTTCCACCATCGACTGGGTCCAGATCGCGGAACCGTCGAGGATGTTCAGGTTGACATCGCCGTAGACCGCGGCGCGAAGGGTTCTCACGCTGCACTCCCGGCGGCATTGGGTTCGTAGGCGAAGAACGCGCCCGGCGCGCCCTCCCAGGTGAGCGCGCCGTCGAACTGTGCGAGCGCGACGGTGCCGGCCCGCAGCGCGTCGGTGCGCACGAGCGCGCTTCCCGCGGGTGCTCTTCCCGGCGCTGAGGTGCCCAGCGAGGCGACCGGGCTCGTGGTGCACGCCGCGACCACGTGGAGGTCGAGGAGATGCTCGGCGGGAAGATCTCGATCCTCGGCGATCGCGCACCATGGTGTGGCTGCCGTGGCGACGGCGTCGGCTACACCACCCGCGACGATGCTCACGGCGATGCCGGCTCGCTGCAATGCGTCAAGCGCTCCGCCGATCTCGGCGGGCGACGTGCCGTTCGACGCGACGACGACCGCCGCGGGGCGTTCCCGTTGTGCCAGGACCACGGACGCGACGCTGGGGCCAGCCGGATCACCCACACCGCTGAGCACGAGCGTCGTGGCGCGGGCGAGCGCGGGGCGAACATCGAGCGACGCCGATCGCGCCAGACGTGCCAGCCATCTCGACGTGGACGCTCGCCCGTAGAGTTCGCGCAGCACTGCGAATTGCGTCGCGTCGCTCGAGGAGTGGAGTGCGCCGTCGATCGCGTGTTGCGGATCGGAGGCTGCGTCGAAGACCCGCGTCTTCAGCTCGCCGTCGAGGAACAGTTGATGCGATGCGATGAGCCGCGCACCCGCGGCAAGTTGTTCGACCGTGCGGCGCTGCACACCGCTGCGGTCACCCGCGAGCGGGGGCATCGCGATCCACGCGCGGTGACGGCGGTACGCGGCGGGCCGTTCCCCCGCCACGAGGTACCCGGCGCGAGCGCCGAGGAGCTCCGACGGAACGCCTGGGCGCGTACCGGCGAGTTCGTCGGCCGCGCCGTCGTCGAACCAACGCAGGCCCGAACCGGCAGCGGCCCGCATCACGCGTTCGAGACGGGCGTAATTGTGGTGGCCGAGCCGCGGGTCGAGCGTTCCGAGAAACGCGGGCGGCACAGCCCGCTCGGTGGACGCCATCGGTTCGAGCGCGCCGAAGCGCGCCAGCTGCACACCGAGCGAGAACGCGTCGGCATCGTCCGCGTCGGCCCACGGCCCGCGCTCGTGCAGTACGAGGTCGAACCGGTCGGCGAGCGCAGCGAGACCGGGCGCGAGGTAGGGCGGCCGGTCGAACCACAGCACCGTGCGCACTTCACGGGCGGCGGCTTCATCGAGAAGCGAAGCGAGTTCGCGGTCTCGCATCAGACCCGGAGGTGTGCCCAACGCGGCCCACGACGAGCCGGGACCCGCCGCGCTGGCCTGCACGAGCAGCAGGTCGGGGTCGATACGGCGCAGCTGGGTGGCGGCCTGATTCGGATGGAGGGTGATGGCGCGTGCGTCGGGTGCGAGCACTCGCTCCGATTCCGCCGGCCAGATCCCCGCGATCGTGACGATCCCGTCGAGATCGGCGTCGGTTGCGGCGGGGAAGGGCACCAACAGCCGATCGGTGCGCAGCGCCGGCACTTCGGGCGCGACCGCGACCGGCGACTCGCTCACCGTGATCGACACCCTCGGCGCGCTCCCACGCCGCCGCCAGATGCGGGCGAGGTCGGCCGGCGCCTTCACCGTCTTCTTGCCCGGCTTCGCCATCGCGTCGACCACTACCCGGCCCACCTGATACGTGGTGGAACGTTCGAAATCGCGCAGCCGGGCGCGGTCCGAGCGCAGTGTCTCGACTTCGACTCGCAGCAGTTCGAGCTCGCTACGCATCTGGGCGACCTTGGCGGCGTCCTCGGACTCGGCGCCTTCCGTGACGTTTCCCATCGCAGCCGCGCGCAGGCGTCCGAGCTTCTCTTCGGTGGCGTGCAACCGAACGCGCATCGATCGCGCGCTGTAGTCGGTGAGGAGCAACATGTTGTGCTCGACACTGGTTTCGCGCTCGATATCGGTGAGCCGTTGCACCACGAGCGCCGTCGTGATGTGGCGATAGCCGAGAGGCACCACGGCAACGATCCGGTATGCGACCTGCTGAAGCAGATCGAGCACGCGGTGCAGTGGCAGTTCACCTTCCTCGTACCCGAGGAGTACGACGGCGCGCTGCCCGGGCGAGAGCACGCGCAACGTATCCGTCAGGCGTTCGAGCGGCCGGTGACGGCGGGGGTCGGGCCCCACCAGGTCGAGCAGGAGCGTGCGCTCATCGATCGGCACGCCGGATTCGTCGCTCGTGGCGCCGGGCGCGTGCACGTATTCGACGCCCTCCGGGAGCCCGAGGTACGACGCCAGCTCGAGCTCACCTTCGTGTACATCGACGAGCCGGTCGATGCCGTCGAGCCGGTTGTGCAAGACGTCGGCGATTCGCATCAGCTCACCGTGTTCGTACGAAGCAATGGAACCCGAGCGGATTCGTGCGGAACGCATAGGGACGCCAACCGCGGTACTCGAGGCCGTGCGCGTCCGCGATCGCAACGTACTCGGACGCCGGCCGGTGCACGATGTAGTCGCCCAGCTGACGCCGGCCCGCGGCGTTGTGGTCGGTGACGAACAACGCACCACCTGGACGCGTCAACGTCGTGAGGTTCACGAAGCTTGCTTCCCACACCGCGTCGTCGAGAATGTGGAAGAACACGTCGATCGCGTAGACGCAATCGAACAGGTCCGGCGACTCGAACGTGTCGAGCCGCGAGTGCATATAGACACCGGCGTGGTTGGCGAGGCAGTGATTGATCGCGGTCGCGCTGGCGTCGATACCGACGACGCGGATTCCGCACTCTTCCAGCTGCCCCGCGAAGTAACCCTTCCCGCAACCGGCGTCCAGGACGAAGCACGGCTCCACGAAGGGCACGTACTCCTCGATCAGTTCGAGCAGCTTGCCCATTCGGCGCAGGTAGAACGCCTGGTTGCTGCCGAAGTCGAGGCCGATGTCGCCGCCCGACCGCAGCTCGTCGCGGTTCGCATGCCGCTGGTCCCAGTAACTGAGTGCTTCTTCGGTTGCGAGCAGCGGCTGCCCACCTCGGTTGTTCACACGCCTCCCCAGTCCCTCCGTGGGACGTCTCGATGCTACCGATCGTCTCACCCGCCGGTGGGGTCCTTCGGGCGCGCCACCGGTGCCACGTAGATGGAAACACCGGGCGCGCCGACGGGCTGCACACGGCGCCACTGAGCGACGCGCGAACCCGCCGCGGGCGGAAATGGGCCCACCGCGAATCGCAGGCCCGGCTGGCGGGTGAAGGAGCGCGGCAGGCTCGGGCTCCGGTCGAAGCGAAGTGGCGCACCGTTGCAATGCGACGCGACCTCGATCGCGGGGTAGTTGAACTGACTGACGAACGCGCACGGCCGCCCGTGCGCGAGCCGTGCGAGTTCGCGACCAGCGGCCTGGTCGGTCGCGCGGGCAGCACGTTCGCGTGTTGCGATCGCGTTCGCCGCGTGGCCGTGCAGCACGATTGTGACCGCGACCAAGGCGCACACCGCGCCGGCGAGCACACCGCGCGCGCTCGCCGGATGCGCGAGCGCCCGCCGCGCCGCGTCGAGCGCGATACCGGCCGGCACACTGATCAACGCGAACACCGGCAGCAAGAAGCGCGCGCCTGTGTCGGGTGCGTACAACACGTACGCGATCAGCAGCATCGCGGCCGCAGCCAGCGCGACGAGTACCGACAACTCGCCTCGCCGATGCGCGATGACGTATCCGGCGATCGCGAGTGCGGCGAGGAACGCCACCCATGCGAGGGCGGCGACGATCGGCGAACGTGAGAGCGAAGCCGTCAGCGGTTGGTGAGCGAGGCCGGTAAGCACGCCTCGACGCGGGTCGCGCGCTGCGTTGTTCTGGAAGGCAGTCCGAAACCGTTCGATCGGACCACCAAAGTCGAGAAACGCTTCCACGACCCACACCGTCCACCCGACTGCGACGCCGCCCAAGAGCCCGGTCACGGGCGTGATGGCCTGCCGCCGCCGGACCACGAACAGCAACGGCGCCGCGCCGACCGCCGCGAGCAGCGCGTCGGTTGGACGGCAGGTACTGGCGATCGCCATGAACGCCAACGCGACGACGGCGGCGCGCTTCGTCTGCGCGTTCACCGCGGCGCCGAGGGCGCCGACGAGTGCCAGCGCGACGACCAGATTCGGGTACAGCTCGGTGCCGTAGAACAGCGCCGGCCACGACCCGGCGAACAACACCGCGGCTGCCACACCCCCGCCGCCGAGTCGAGTCGTCCACGGCCAGTACGCAGCCACGAGCCCGGCGCCGCAAACGAGAAGCATCTCGACCCGGACCGCGCCCGCGCCGCCTCCCGCCGCGACGACGGGCCACAAGAGCGCCGGGAACCCGAGCGAACGCGCCGCGGCCCACGACACCGTCGGAAGGTCGGGCGAGGCCTTGGCGAAGTACACCGCTTCGTCCCACGCAAACCAACGGTGCACGCCGACGAGCGCGACCTGCGCGACAACCCACGCGATCGCGACCGCCACGAGCGCGACCCGCGCGTGTCGAAGGTTCGTGGCGTTCACCTGCGGGTGCGCTGCCAGTAGTGACACTGCCGGTCGTGGCGAACGTCGGTGAACCCGGCCTGGGTCAGCGCGGCGCCGACGAGACCGTGTTCGAGACCAGGTCGCGTGCAGGCGACATCAACCGAGAGGAGTTGCAACGAAGCGGCGAATGCCGCCGCGTTGGCGGGCGTGAGCCCCGAGGTCACCCCGATCGTCACGAGCCTCCGCTCATTCGGGTGAAACGAAGGTGCGTGGCTCACGCGGCCCACGAGGTACTGACCGCGCGGGTCCACCGCTCGCACATCCGCGCTGCGAATCGCGATCGCGCCGCCGATGCTCTCGGGCGCGGCGACGACGTCACCTGGCGCGGCGAGCGTCAGCAACCGCGACGCCGCCTTCTCGTCGCGCGGCGTGATGTCCCACTGCGGATGCGATACGACGAACGCGCCGTTGCGTCGCGCCCACACGGGAGTGCCACCGGCCACGCACACCACGATGACAGCGGCCGCTGACGCGATCACTGCTCGGGTCCCGAACCGGGCGAGAAGACCGGTAGCGAGCAGTCCGACCATTGCCGGCACGGGCACGATCCATACGACGCGCCACAACACCGAACCGCCCTCCGAGGACGCGCTCTTCAACGCGTGCAATACCGGTGGTGTCACGAACACGCCGAGCAGTGCAAGGGGCGCAAGGACCAGTGCGATCCGGGACGACCGTTCACGGGTGCCGAGCCACCCGCACAACGTCGCCACTGCAGCGACCACTCCCATCACGCCGGTCCCGATCACGAAATACCACGGTGTCCACGAGTGCAGTGGCGAGGCCGGAACGGGCGCCGGGTGGCCCACAGCCGCGACGAAGTTGCCCGCGCCGGCCGCGAGCGCGACGGCGACCGGTTGACGGGCCGCGGTCGCCGCGAAGAGGCCGCCGCCCAGTGGATACAGCAACGCGACCACCGTTCCGGTGAGTCGCCCCCGTAGCTGTTCGCGTCGCAATCCGGCGAGCACACCGAGCACGGTTACCGGCGGCGCGACGAACAACGCCGTGGTCGAGACACCGACCGCGGCCACATTCGACGCGACGAGCAGCACCAGTGCGCGCCGCTCGCCATGACGTGACCACGCGAGCGCGTGGCGCCACAACAACGGCACGATGAGGAACACGAAGATCACCTTCCCCTGCCACGCGCGAACGAAGGAGAAGTTCCCGAACGAGGTGTGGATCGTGCCGTCGAACGCGAGGAACGCCGCGCTCACGACGAGCGCGAGCCACGCGAACTTCGCGCGCAGTTCGCGAAGCAGCCGCCATAGCGCGAGAACGGCAAGAAATGACACTGCGGAACCGACACCCAGGTACGCGACGCTGGGCGCGCTCCACGGTGTGTAACGAGCGATCACCCCGACGAATGGCTCGATGGCCGGCGACGGGTTCTCCGGCCTCGTATACGCGAATTGCTGGTTGGAGAACAGCGTGTCGCGTTGCGGGAAGGTGTTGCCGTGGTGCTCGATCCACACCGATCGGTTCACGGTGAGTACGTCGTCGGCGTCCGAGCGCACGATGAAGAGCGACCCGGCTGCGAACGCCGCGGCGACGGCGATCGCGACCACGGGTGCGAGCGCGAACCGCTTCGCCGAGGCGCCCGACACCACCCGACCGCGCAGCACCGCGACGGCCGCGACAACGAGCGCTGCGGCCACCATCAGTTCGAACAGCCACCAGCGCCGGCCACTGAGAACTCGGCTGCCGGCGAAGATCGCGGCGACGGCCGCGACGACACCGGCGGGCACCGCCAGCGATCGCACCGGTTCGACGTCGACCTCGTCGCTGACGTCTCGCGCTCCAGCGTTGTGGGCTCCGCTACGAGATCGCGGCAAGGTCACCGCGGCCAGCACGCCCAGGACGACCACGCCCGCGACCCAAGCGACGGTCGTCACCACCACCGGCGCGTGTACGACCATCGCTACGTGATATGCGATCGTCCACAGCGCGAATGCTGTGATCACAGCGTCGAGCGTCGTGTCGATGCCGCGCGTCAGCGAGTCGGGGCCGCCGAGTGCGGCGTTGACGTCGCTCACCGCCGGGTCAGACGCTGCTGTATGCGTCGCACTCGACGCGCCGCGCCCAGCGCGACTCGTTCCAGCCGCCCGATGTCGGTGTACCCCAACGCGTCGTCAACGGCATCGTGGGTGGTTCGAGTCGTGGCCGTCGACGCTTCGCATGCGTCGAGCCTGCACTCGGTCTCGCCGAGGGCGCGCGTGACCGTATCGAGCGCGGCGCGTTCCGGAGTGCTCGGCTCACGCCGGGAGGCGATGAGTGGCTCAGTCGTCGGTGATTCTGCCGGAACCGGCCCCGGCGCGAACCGATCGTGCGCACCGAGCAACTGGCCGGTCGCCGCGAACAACGCGCGCTGCTCGCCGGTGACGCGTGCATCGTGTTCGAACGCGCCGCGCTCCTGCCGGCTGTGCCGAAGGGACGTCGCGAGAAACAGGCGGATGGCGTCGCGGTCGGGGGTGCCCGCAATCTGATCGTGGGCGATCAGGAACTCCTGCAACCGACCCGTTACCGCGGGATCGTCGACGAGCGTGTCGTAGTCGATCACGAGCGCGGGCATGCCCGTGGCGTCGCGATGTATCAGTCGCGTATAGCGCTCCCACAACGCGAGCGTGTAGCGAACTGCGAACTGGTTGCGCTGAGCGAGCGACGCCGCGATGTCGAGCGGGTTGCGCAACACGATCACCGCGACATCGTTCGTGCCGTCGAGGACGCGGCGCCAGAACGGCAGGACCACGCCGGCGCGGGGATCCTTGAAGACCCACCGGTCGCCCTCGTAGGTGGCGTCGAACTCCGCGCGAGCGCGGTCGCGCAGGTCGGCCAACTCGGCGCGATCGGCGAAGTCGGGTGCGGGTTCGGGCGGCGCGTCCCAGGTGCCGCCGAGACGCTCGAGTACCGCGTCGTCGACGTCCATGAGGCCCAGGTGTTCCCAAAACCCGGCCGGATTGTCGACTTGCACGGGCATCAGCCGCTCTTCACGACCGATCGGCACACCGCAAAGATTGACGACCCGCGTGACGGCAGACGTGCCGGATCGATGCATGCCGAGCACGTACACGCCCATGCCTGGGGAGGCTACGCGCGGAGACGCACGCGAATTGGGCGGTGGTCGCTGTGCCGGTGGTCGTCGACGACTTCTCCCGACACGAACGTCAGGCGGCGGTTGACGAGCACGTGGTCGATTTGGCTGTGCGGTCGATGCGACGGGTACGTACGGCCGCGCACCGTGCGTTCCCAGCCCGGCAAGAGTCGCTCCACCCACGGCCCCCAGAGGTTGAAGTCGCCGGCGAGGAAGGCCGGTCCGTCGAAGCGGGGCAGCCGCCGTCGCAGGGCGTTCAGTTGGATGAACGGCGCGCCCCACCACAGCCGCGACGACGTGTGCAGCCCCACCATCTCGACGGTCGTTCCCGACACGTCGAGCGTGCACTGGATCGCGACGCGAGGGCCGGCCGGGTCGAACAGGGTCCGCGGCAGCGGCAGGTCGCGACGAGCCAGGATCCGGCATCGGGACGCGACGGCGAGCGACCACGAACCTTCACCGGGCGACGCGATCTCGGGCTTCGACCCCGAACGATCCATCGTGGCCCACGGCGCGACTTCCACCGCATAACCGGCCGCGCGCAGGCGATCGACGACACCCTCACCCGCGTGCGGCACCCACGTTTCCGGGAGCACGAGGATGTCGGTGTCGAGCCGTTCGAGCACCGCGAACACGTCGTACGGAACGTTCGCGTCCGCGCCGAAGCGGGTGAGTCCCCAACGTGTGTTGAAACCGCCGACCGTGAACTCGATCAGAGCCGGCGGCCTGTTCGCTCAGATGCCGATGCGCTGCGCGAGCAGTTCGCGGTGGTAGGTCGCGTCACCGAGGAAGATCTCCGATGACTTCGCGCGCTTGAAGTAGAGATGCGCGTCATGCTCCCAAGTGAAGCCGATGCCACCGTGGATTTGGATGTTCTCGGCCGTCGCGTGGAAGTAGGCCTCGGAGATGTACGCCTTGGCCAAGCTTGCGACCACCGGCAGTTCGTCGTTGTCTTCGGCTGCCGCCCACGCGGCGTAGTACGCCGCGGACTTCCCAGACTCGACCTCGAGCAACATGTCGGCGCACTTGTGCTTGATCGCCTGGAACGAACCGATCGGGCGACCGAACTGCACGCGCACCTTCGCGTACTCCACCGACTGGTCGAGCACGAACTGCGCGCCACCCACCATCTCGTTGCTGAGCGCGACCGCGGCTTGGTCGAGCGTCTTGCTCAGCGCCGGCCACCCCTCACCCGGCGTGCCGAGCGGCTCCGCGGCCACGCCCGAGAACTCGACGCGTGATTGCTTGCGGGTCTGGTCCATCGTCGAGAGCGGCGTGCGGGTGACACCCTCGGCGTCGCCGCGCACCGTGAAGAAGGAGATGCCGTCGGTGCCGCTCGTTCCCTGCGTGCGGGCGACGACCACGAGAAGGTCCGCGTTGTGGCCGTCGATCACGAACATCTTCTCGCCGTCGATCGTCCACGCGCCGCCCGACTCCTTGGCGGTCAGCGTGATGCCATCAGCACCCCACTTACCCGACGGCTCCGTGAACGCGAGCGCGGCGATCGTGTCGCCCGAAGCGATACCCGGCAGCAGCGCCTGCTTCTGCGCGTCGGTGCCGGCGTTGAGGATCGCGTTTCCGGCGAGCACGACACTCGCGAAGTACGGCGCGCACAACAGCACGCGGCCCATCTCCTCGAGGACGATGCCGAGTTCGATGAACGTGTAGCCCTGGCCGCCGTACTCCTCGGGGATGTGCAGGCCCTGCAACCCGAGCTCTTGGCCCATCTGCTTCCACACGGCCGGGTCGTAGCCCTCGGTGGTGTCCATCAGCCGCCGAACCTCGCCGGACGGCGACTTCGACTCGAGGAACTGCCGCACCGTGCGGCGCAGCTCTTCTTGCTCCTCAGAAAACGCGAAGTTCATTCGGTGCTCCCCTTTGGGTGTTGCAGTTACCGCGGCTCACGCGGGAGCCCGAGCACCCGCTCGCCGATGATGTTTCGTTGGATCTCGCTCGAACCGGCGTAGATCGTTTCCGCCCGGCTCGCCATGAAGGTCTGGTGCAGGTCGTCGAGGTGGTAGTCGCCGTCGCCCTCGTGCTCGACGAGCAACGCGTCGGTGCCGAGCACGTCCATCGCCGTCTCGCCGAGGCTGCGGTGCCAGTTCGTCCAGTAGAGCTTGCCGATGCTCGATTCGGGACCGAGCACACCGGTATGCAGGAGGTTGGTGAGCATGCGCATGCCGTTGTACTTCATGATCTGTACGCCGGCGTAATGGCCGGCGAGCTTGTCGCGTACCACCGGGTCCGCTGTCGCGCCGTTCTTCTGCGCCACCTCGATGAGGTCCGTCAGCTCGCGCTGGAAACCGAGTTGCTGCGACAAGAACGCGGTGCCACGCTCGAAACCGAGCGTCGCCATTGCGACTTTCCAACCCTCCCCCACCGGGCCGAGCACGTTCTCGCGGGCGGTACGCGCGTCGGTGAAGAACACTTCGTTGAACTCGGCGCTGCCGGTCATCTGGCGCAGCGGCCGCACCTCGATGCCCGGCTGGTGCATCGGCACGAGCAGGTAGGACAGGCCGTGATGGCTCTTGCTCTCCGGGTCGGTACGAGTGACGACGAAGCACCAGTCGGCCCGGTGCGCGAGTGTCGTCCACACCTTCTGGCCGTTGATGACCCACTCGTCGCCGTCGAGCACGGCACGGGTCTGGACGTTCGCGAGGTCGGAGCCGGCGTTGGGCTCCGAGAACCCCTGGCACCACAGTTCCTCGACCGATTGGATCTTCGGCAGGAAACGCCGCTTCTGCTCGTCGGTACCGAACTGGATGAGCGTGGGCGCGAACAGGCCCTCCCCGAAGAAGCTGATCCGGCCGGGGGCGTTCGCTCGGGCGTACTCCTCGTTGAAAATCACCTGCTGCGCGTAGTCGAGCGCCCGGCCACCGTACTCAGCAGGCCACGACATCCCCACCCAGCGGTCGGCGCCGAGCAGGCGCTCCCACTCGATGCGGACGTCCCACCCTTCCTCGTCGGCCGGGCCGCCCCGGCCACCGAGCGCGGCAAAATCGCCCACCAGGTGTTCGGAGAACCAACCGCGAACTTCGTCACGGAAGGCGGCTTCGGAAGGTGTGTCGCGAAAGTCCATCACGCTCTAGCTGGAACTGGATTGGGCAGCTGAAACAGCGTGTCGACGGTACTTGACCGATCGGTCCAGTTTCCACTGCGGCCAACGGGCCGGTGATTCGGACAAACCCAAGGGGCCGGCCTCGCGGCCGGCCCCCGTTCACTTCCCTGGCGACGTCGGGTTACTTCTCGAAGTCGTACGTGGTGTCGTTGCCACCGACGCCGATCACGAACTTGTCGACGCTGCCGGTGAACTTGGCGGTCCAGCCGCTGCCCGCCTTGAAGACGTTCTGCGTGTCGGTCGGGTTGATCCCGGCGTTCGGGTACGCCGCGATCACCTGCGCCAACGTGCAGGGACTCGCCATCGTGCACTGTTGCGCCACCGTCGCGTTGCCGACCTTCGGCGACGCGCTACTGCCGTACCAACCAGGTGCGGTCAGCGCGTTCCACGTCTGCCACGTCTTGCGCGGGATGGTGCCGCCGCCGCTGGCGAGGTAGGGCTCGAACACGAGCCGGCCCTGCCACGACGTGGTCACGTCAGTGAGGTCGTAGTCGACGCTGAAGCCCATCGCGATCGCCAAGTTGTTCCCGGCGTCGATGGTGTTGCGGTACGTCGAGTACCCCAGCTTGGTGATCTGGCTGAAGCGGGTCGCGCCGTGCCCGAGGTACGAGCCGGTGCCGAACAGGTAGCCCTGCGTGGGCTTCGTGATCGCGATTTGCGCGCTTCCGTGACCCAACGGCCGCCCCTTCGGGCCCTTCACGAACTTGCCGTGACCGCCGGCGTTGTTGTCGTCGGCAAAGCCCCAACCGAAGGTGGCACCGTTGACGACGACATTCGTGGCCTGCGCGCCACCAGGCTCGAAGTCGTAGGTGGTGTCGTTACCACCGATACCGACGACGACCTTGTCGGCGAACGCGTCGAAGTTCGAGTAGCCGCTGCCGTTCTTCAGCAGGACCTGCGGGTCACGCACGTTGATCTCGGCGTTCGGGTAATTCGCCGTTAGCTGCGCCCACGTGCAGGGCGTCGCCTGTGAACACGACGACGGAGTCGGGCTGCCCGCAATGATGGGCGTACCGGACGAGAACCACTTGCCCTGCGTCAACGGCGACCACGTCTGCCAGGTGCCGTCGACGATCTGGCCCGCACCGATCGATGCCGGGATCCACACGACTCGGCCTTGCCACGCGGTGGTCGCGTCGGTGTTGTCGTAGTCGACGCTCAAGTCGAGCGCGATCGCACGGTTCGAGGCCGCGCCGTTGTTGGTGTAGGTGGAGTACTCGAGGTTGGTGAGATTGGCGAAGTCGGTGCCGCCGTCGATGCCGGCGCCGAACTCGTAGCCCTGGTTCGACGCGGTGACCGCCAACTCGACGCTGCCGGTGCCGGCAGGTGCCGCGGGCGGACCGGTCACGAACTGCCCGAGCCCGCCGTGCGCGTTGCCGTCGACAAATCCCCACGAGGGATCAGCCGGTGTCACGGTCACGGTGCTCGCTGCGCCCGCCTCAGCGACGTGCGCCACCATTGGCACGAGCGCTGACGCTCCGCATGCAACAACCAGCGCCACGGGTGCGAACGCACGCCGCGCGCGTAGAAATCCTCTTTGCCGATCCACGAGCATCTGTCCCCCTGCGAGCCGTCGCGGCCCGCCCTTGCGAATGTCTTGCCCGCCTCGAGCGAATGCTCGACGCAGCGGTGAAACTACCGAGCGCGGTCAGGCGGGGCGAACGCACACGGACTGCCGGTACGGTTCACCTATGGCTCGCGTCGCTCACTACGAAGATTCGACGGTGCGAATCGAAAAGCTCGTCGTCGGGCCGTATGAGAACAATGTCTTCGTCGTGCGGAGCAAGGGCACGGGCGAGGCCGTGATCATCGACGCGGCCAACGAGCACGAACTGCTGCTCGAAGTAAGCCGCACCACCGGGGTGCGCCGGGTGCTCACCACGCACGGCCACTTCGACCACATCCAGGCCGTCACGCAGATGCGCAACGCCGGCATCGACGTCGGGATCGCGGCGGAAGACGCGAAGATGCTTCCGTCGTACGACTTCGTCATCCCCGACGACGATGTGATCGCGGTTGGCGACCTACGACTGCGAACGATCCACACGCCCGGGCATACGCCGGGTTCCACGTCGTTCTTGCTCGAAGGTCATCCGATCATCTTCACCGGCGACACGCTCTTTCCCGGCGGCCCCGGGAACACGAAATTCGAGGGCGCGAGCTTCGATCAGATCATCACGTCGATCGACCGTCGCCTGTTCACGCTGCCCGAAGATCTCCTCGTCCTCCCCGGCCACGGCCTAGACACCACGATCGGTGAAGAGCGGCCGCACATCCAAGACTGGGTAGACCGCGGCTGGTGATGCCGCCACGTGCGGACGCGACCGTGTGCTGAGAGCGGCCGCACATCCAAGAGTGGGTAGACCGCGGCTGGTGATGCGGTTGCATCCACGCCAGGTTGTTGCACTTCTAGCCCCTTCTGGGAGCGGAAGTGCAACAACCTGGCGATGGGTTGCGCGGGCTAGATGAGGCCCTTGGACGTGAGGAAGTTGGTCGCGACCGTCTTCGCGTCTTCCTTGTCGATGTCGTAGCTCTTGTTCATGGCGGTGAGGTCGGCGGTCGTCATCGCCGCGCTCACCTTGTTGACGAGGTCCGTGAAGTTCTTGCCGTACGCCGTCACGAGCCCGTCGGTGAGCACCGGCACGACCGCATCGGCGTTGATGAGGCCCTTGTCGTCCTTGAGCTGGACCCAGTTGTTCGCCGCGATGGCGCCGTTGGTGGAGAAGAGCACTGCCACCTGCACCGTGTCGCTCTTCAACGCCTGCACCGTGATGGGGCCGGCGGCGTCGAGCGACTTGAAGTGCTTGCTGAAGTCGATGCCGTAGCGCTGCTTGAGGCCCGGAATGCAGAACGGGTTCGTCGGGCAGTCGGGCGGGCCGCCGAGGGTCAGCTTGCTTTCCTGGCCCTTCAGATCGCTGATGTTCGTGAGGTGATACTTCGTGGCCGTCGCCTGGGTGACGACGAACGCGTTGCTGTCGACTGCGGGTGACGGGTCGAGCGCTTGCAACTTCAACGGCTTCAGGACTGTTCGCAGTTTGGCGGTCGTGGCCTGCGCGTCGGGTGACGCTTCCCCGGCGTTCTTGTTGAGGAACTCGAGCGCGGACGCGGCGTACTCGGGGGTGAAGTTGATGTCGCCGGCTTTGAACGCCTTGTACACGAGGTCGCGGAATCCTCCGAGCGCCTGGTACTTCACCTTGTAACCCTTGGCCACGAGGGCCTGCCCGTAGACCTGAGAGAGGATCGCGCTTTCGCCGAAGTTCTGCGCGCCGATCGAGATCTGCGGACCGTTCGGAACGGAGGCGCCGGTCGCGCCACTCGAAGACGGTGTGGAACTCGACTTGCTGCTGCCGCACGCGGCGGCGACAACCGCCAGCGCGACGAGCAAGATGAGAAGTGGTCGGCGTTGTTTCATGTGCCCGATTGCTCCTTCGTTGTTTCGTTGGGAACTAGTGCGCGGCCGCGGTTGCGGCCACATCGATGTCGGCTGTAACCGGCGCGATACCGCGACGCTTCCGTCGGCGCATCCAGGGAGTGAGCGCGCGCTGCAGGAGGATGAAAAACCCGTCGGTGATGAGCGCCAGCACCGCGACCAGGACCGCTCCGGTTAAGAGCTTCCCGTCGTCTTGCTGGGCGATGCCTTCGGTAATGAAGGAGCCGAGGCACTCGAACGCGACGATTGCGCCGAGTGTCGCCGTAGCGACCACCTGCACGGCAGAGATCCGCAGTCCGGCGATGACGAGCGGGAGCGCACTGGGCATCTCGACGCGCAGCAACACTTCGTTCGAGGTCATCCCCATCCCGCGCGCGGCCTCGACGATGTCGCGGTCCACGTTGCGAACGCCCGTGTACGCGTTCGTGAAAATCGGCGGGATTGCGAGCACGATCAACGCGACGAGTGTGGGGCGGTAGCCGAAACCGAAGAACGTGAGCGTCGTGAGGAACGCGATGATCGCCAGCGACGGGATGGCGCGGCCGATGTTCACGATCGACACTGCGAGCAGACCACCCTTCCGCACATGGCCGAGCGCGACCGACGGTGGCAGCGCGATCGCGGCCGCCACAAACGTGGCGACGACGGAGATGCGTACGTGCGCGATCGTCCGTTCGACGATGCCCGTGGTTCCCCACCAGTTGTTGGCGGTGGTGACGTAGTGCCAGAACAGCGACAGCGTGTGCATCAGGCCGCGATGCCTCGCCTGGACCATGGCGTGAGCAACCGTTCGATCAACACGAACGTGACATCGAGGGTGACTGCGAGGGCGACCGAGCAGACCGCGCCTACGACGGTGGGCGTCGTGAACCGCCGGTTGATCCCGTCGAGAATGAACACGCCGTACCCGCCCTCGCCAACGAGCGCGGTGATCGTAACGAGGCCGACGGTCGTGACCGACGCGATGCGGACGCCGGCGATGATGGCCGGCGTCGCCAACCGGAGGTCGACCGAGAGGAACCGCCGCCAACGCGTGAAGCCCATTCCGTCGGCCGACTCCTTCACGGCGACGGAGACGCCGTCGATGCCGGTGACGATGTTGCGGGTGAGGATGAGCAGTGTGTAGCTCACGAGGCCGATCTCGGCGGTTCGGAAGCCGAGGTGTGTGATCGGGATCAAGAACCCGAACAGGGCGAGGCTTGGGATCGTGTACAAGATGTTCGCCGCCGACAGGATCGGGCCGTAGGTCCAGCGGAACCGCAGCACCACCGCGGCGAGCAGGGTCGACAGCAAAAAGCCGATGAGCACGGCGACAACCGTCAGGCGGAAATGCTGGCCGGTGGCCAACCAGATCTCGTGGGTGTGGCCTCGCACCCACGACCACCACACCAGCGAGTTCGCATCGTTCGCGAGGAGCGCCGTCACGATCGCCGGACGCCTTCGCTGATCTGTTCGATGGTGAGCATCCCGAGGTAGCGGTCGTCGCTGTCGACCACGACCGCAACGTTCGTCTGGCTCGCAATGAGCGCGTCGAGCGTCTCGCGCAGCGTCGCGCTGGGATGCACCGGGGTCGAGAACGGCCGGAGTGGCGCGTCGCCGACGCGGGCGACGTTGGCGAGCGAAGCACGGTCCGTCCATCCGAGGAGACGGTCGCCGTCGCGCACACCGACCCAGTCGACGCCGTGTTTCTCCATCACACTCTCAGCCTCGGCAGGGGTGGCGTCGCAACCGACCACCGGTCCCTCGACCAGTTCCACTCCGTCGACCGTGATCAGCGACAACCGCTTCAAACCGCGCTCGCGACCGAGGAAATCGGCGACGAACTCGTTCACAGGCTGGCGCAGCAAGTCGTTCGGGGTCGCGTACTGCTCGAGCACCCCTCCGACGTTCATCAGCGCGATGCGATCGGCGAGCTTGATCGCTTCGTCGATGTCGTGCGTCACGAGCACGATCGTCTTGCGCACTCGGCGTTGCAGCGCGATCAACTCGTCTTGCAAGTGGGCCCGCACGATCGGGTCCACCGCGCTGTAGGGCTCGTCCATGAGCAGCACCGGCGGGTCGGCGGCGAGCGCCCGGGCCACGCCGACCCGCTGTTGCTGCCCGCCGGAAAGCTCGGCCGGATAGCGGGGCAGTATCTCAACGTCGAGCCCGACGAGATCGACGAGTTGCGCGACGCGCTCCTTGATGCGATTGCGGTCCCAGCGCAACAACCGGGGAACGGTGGCGATGTTCGCTTCGACGGTGCGGTGCGGGAACAGACCGATCTGCTGGATCACGTAGCCGATGCGGCGGCGCAAGTGCGACGCCGGCAGGGAGCGCACCTCGACGCCGTCGACGTAGATCTCACCGCTGGTCGGCTCGATCAGACGGTTGATCATTTTCAGCGTGGTGGTCTTGCCGCAACCCGACGGGCCGACGAGCGCGACGAGTGCACCCGCCGGGACATCGAGCGAAAGGTCGCCGACTGCGGGACGCGCCGCGCCCTCGAAGACTTTGCGGACGTGCACGAGCCGGATCGCGGCTTCCTGCGTGGACTCGGTCACCGGTCCGTTGCCAGCGTGGGACGGTCAGATACGACGCCGCGCCGAGCGCCCCTGGGAGTTATCACGCTGCCTCCCTGCGGTGTACCGCAGCCCCGGCCGTGGTGGTGCGTCACCCTGTCGCACCTGGGTCTTCCTTTGGGTAGCGGCAGGCTATCGACTCGTGCCTGGACCGCAAAATGCGATTCGTGACGCTTGCTACGCGGTGGGCGCTCGCGGCGAGTGGACGATGCGGAGCCCTTCGGGGATCTCGAGTGCGTGTACTCGGTCGCGTTCGGTCTCGATGGTGAGATGGCCGCCCATCAACTCGATGTGCTCGAGGCGGAGCAGGCCGATCCAGTCGGGAACGGCCGGCGCGAGGTGCAGTTTCGCGTTGCGGATGTCGGGCTCGAAGCGGAGCATCGTGCGCAGGAACAGCAGCGGCGACGCCGCCGCCCACGCCTGCGGTGAGCACGATGTGGGATAGCTCACCGGGAACCCGAATTGCGACCGCCCGAGACCGGCGAACAGTTCCGGCAGCAGGTTGCCGAAGAACTTCGAGCAATCGACGATGCCTTGCATCACCCGGTGCGATTCCTCGACGAAGCCGTAACGCATCAGCCCCGCCGCGCAGATGGCGTTGTCGTGCGGCCACA
This sequence comes from Actinomycetes bacterium, assembly GCA_025463905.1. GTDB lineage: Bacteria > Actinomycetota > Acidimicrobiia > IMCC26256 > PALSA-610 > JAODBJ01. The sequence continues at coordinate 14,989 of JAODBJ010000289.1, read as the reverse complement.
CGCTGCCGTTGTGGTAGCTGATCGGGTTGTAGCCCCGCATGTCTTCCGACAGTGTGCGCAGGCCCCAGCCACTGAACATGGCGTCGCTCAACAAGTGCTTCGCGACGTGGGGGGCCTTCTCCTCGTCGACGATGCCGGTCCAGAGGCAGTGGCCCATGTTCGACGCGATCGCGTCGATCTTGCGATGGTCGCGGTCGAGACCCATCGCGAAGTAGCCGCCGCCGTCCTGGTCGACCCAGAAGTCGCGGTTGAACGCGACCTTGAGCGTTTTCGCGCGGTCGCGGAGGCGCGTCGCGAGTTCGTGGTCGCCGGCCTCCGTCGCGATATGCGACCGCGCAACGAGCGCGCCGTACACGTAGGCCTGCACTTCGCACAGCGCGATCGGTGTTGGCGCGAGCGTGCCGTCGCGGAAACGGATCGAGTCCCACGAGTCTTTCCAACCTTGGTTCTCGAGACCGCGGTCGCTCGTGCGCTGATACTCGACGTACCCGTCGTCGTTGCGGTCGCCGAAGTGTTCGATCCATTCGAGCGCGCGGTCGGCGGCGGGCAACAGCGCGTCGACTTCCGCGCGTCGCACGCCCCAGCGCGACAACTCGCCCAGCAGCATCACGAACAGCGGCGTCGCGTCGGCCGTGCCGTAGTAGACGCGACCGCCGCCAAGGGTGAGCGAGGCGGTCTCGCCGAATCGCATTTCGTGCAGGATGCGACCCGGTTCCTCTTCGGTGACCGGGTTCACTTCCTTACCTTGGAAGCGGGCCAGCGTCTCGAGTGTGCCGAGCGCGAGATCGGGGTCGATCAACATCGTCATCCACGACGTGATCAACGAGTCGCGGCCGAACAACGTCATGAACCATGGCGCGCCGGCGGCGACGACCGCGCGTTCCGGATGTTCCGGATCGAAGATGCGCAGCGCGGCGAGGTCTTCGGTAGAGCGCTCGAGCAACGCGCGGAAGTCGTCGTGGTCGGTTGTGACCTTCGGCAACCGGCGGCGCCAGGTTTCGAGCCGCTCCACCGGCGTGGAACGTTCCACCGGCTGACCGCACAGGTAGCGCGGAACGATCTCGACGTCTTCGATCACGGGCGTGAGTTGCAGACACGTGGACCATTCACCACGCGGCGGCACGATCACTTCGTAGGCAACGACCGTTTCGGAGAAGCGCGGCGCCTGGCTGAACTCGACGTGCGTTGCGCGCCGGAAACCGCCGCGCCGGTACGCGAAGGTCAGGCGCGAGTGCTCGCCGTGCACCGTTGTCTCGCCGAGTTTCTCGACGCGTCCCTCTTTCACTTCGAAGAGGTCGGCGAAGTCGCAACCGACGATGATCTCGATCGAGCAGAAGGTCGCTTCTTCGGAATAGTTGTGCAGCGTGAGGTCTTCGCGCATGCCGCGCCCCACGTACCGACGGCGGAACAACATCAAGTGCGAATCGGCATGGCCGGCGCGGGGATGGTCGCGCACGACGAACACGGCGCTGAAGGGGTCGAGCGCCTCGGCGCCGAGCGGTTCCGGGAGGCGCCCGTTCAGCCGCACTCGCAGTTCCGACAAGAAGCGCGTGTCGCGGAAGAACAGCCCCTCGGGATGCTCAGGCCGGATATCGCCCGATCGGCCCGAAATGCAGAACGCGGAACCCTCGACGAGGGTGACGGTCTCGCCCTGTACGAGCGACGCGCTCGAACTCGTGGTCCACGGGTCGGGCATTGCCCGTGAACGGTACCGTCCGGGAACCGGCACCGGCCGTTCCGTCCGGCGCAGTATCTTCCGGCGCAATGCGGATCGGGATCGTCGCTCCCGTGTGGTTCCCGGTGCCGCCGTCGGGTTACGGCGGCATCGAGCTCGTCGTCGCGCTGCTGGCCGACGGCCTGGTGGACACGGGCCACGACGTCACCGTGTTCGCCAGTGGTGGTTCCAACACGAAGGCGAAGCTCGTGTCGCCGCTCGAGGTCCCGCCGGACCCGCACCTGCTCGGCAACGCCTGGTATGACGCGTACCACGCACTGTCGTCGTATCTGCACGCCGACGAGTTCGACGTCATTCACGACCACGCCGGGGTGTGCGGCCCGCTGCTCGGAGCGTTGTTGCGGGGTTCACCGCCGGTGGTGCACACGTTGCACGGCCCGTGGACCGAGGCGACGCGCCTGTTCTACGGCGTCGCGGCGCAGCACATCCACCTCGTCGCGATCAGTGATGCCCAGCGCCGCGACAACCAAGACGTCGCCTACTCGGGCACCGTCTACAACGGCATCGACCTCGACGTGTATCCGTTCCGCGCCGAGAAGGAAGACTTCCTCGTGTACATCGGCCGGGCGAATCCCGACAAGGGTCCCGCCACCGCGATCACCGCCGCCCGCCACGCCGGGCTGCCGATCAAGATGATTCTCAAACGCGGCGAACCACCCGAACGCGCCTACTACGAGGAGATGGTGGTGCCGTTGCTCGGCAGCGACGTCGAGATCTTCGAAAACGTGTCCCACGAGGCGAAAGTCGACCTGCTCGGCCGGGCCAAGGCGATGCTGTTCCCCATCCACTGGCCGGAGCCGTTCGGCCTCGTGATGGTGGAGGCGATGGCGTGCGGCACGCCGGTGGTCACCACCAACTGGGGCGCGGCGCCCGAATTGGTCGAAGACGGGGTCACCGGGTTCCGCCGCGACTCCTACGGCGAGATGATCGACGCCCTCAACTGGATCGGCGAGATCTCGCCCGAGGCCTGCCGCGCGCGGGTGGAGGAGCGCTTCTCCTCCACCGCCATGGTGTCGGGGTACACGCAGATCTATGAGGAAGTCGCCCCCGGCTAGGCCGGTATCTGAAATGCCCATTTCCACTACGGGCATAGGGGGAATTATCATGTCGCCATGAGCGACCTGCTGCGCATCGAGGACCTCCACGTCGAGGTCGACGGCAACGAAATCCTGCGAGGGGTCACGTTGGGCGTCGGCGAAGGCGAGGTCCACGCCCTGATGGGCCCGAACGGGTCGGGCAAATCCACCCTCGCCAACACCCTCCTTGGGAACCCCGCCTACCAGATCACGGGCGGGCGCATCGTCTTCAAGGGCGAGGACATCACCCACATCCCCACCAGCGATCGTGCCGCTCGCGGCATGTTCCTCGGCTTCCAGCACCCCGCGGAGATCTCGGGCGTGAGCGTGCTGAACTTCCTCCGCCAGGCCATGGCCGTGCGCAAGGGCATCAACGACTTCTCAGTCCTCGAGGTGCGCCTGAAGCTCATCGACTGGACCAAGCGCCTCGGCATGGACCAACGCTTCACCGAGCGCTACCTCAACGAGGGCTTCTCGGGCGGCGAGAAGAAGCGCAACGAGTTGCTGCAGATGGCGCTCATGGAACCCGACCTCGCGGTGCTCGACGAAACCGACTCCGGTCTCGACATCGACGCGTTGCGGGTCGTGGCGAACGGCATCGAGGAAATCCGCAAGGAACGGGCGCAACTCGCGATCCTTCTCATCACGCACTACCAGCGCATCCTCAGCTACCTCACCCCCGACCGCGTCCACATCCTGCTCGACGGCCGGGTCGTGCAGTCCGGTGGTCCCGAACTCGCGCAGACGCTCGACGAGCAGGGGTTCGATGCGTTCCGGGAGCGAGTCGCATGACGTACCTCGACGTCGCCCGCATCAAAGAAGACTTTCCGATCTTGCGCCGCGAGGTACACGGTCATCGTCTCGTGTATCTCGACTCCGCGTCGTCGTCGCAGAAGCCGATCGCGGTGCTCGACGCGATGGATCAGATGTACCGCACCTCGTACGCCAACGTGCACCGTGGGGTGTACACGATCGCCGAAGAGGCAACCGCGGCGTACGAGAACGCGCGCACCAAAGTCGCCCGGTTCGTAAACGCGCCATCGACGGCGGAACTCGTGTTCACCCGCAACGCGACCGAAGCGATCAACCTCGTTGCGTACACGTGGGCGCGCGCCAACCTCCGCGAGGGTGACGCCATCGTGCTCACGCACCTCGAGCACCACGCGAACGTCGTGCCGTGGCACATGCTCGCCGCCGAGCGAGGTGTCGAAGTGCGCTGGATCCCGATGACACCCGACTACGAACTCGACCTCTCCAATCTCGACGCGCTGCTCGACGGCGCGAAGTTGCTCGGCGTGAGCGCGATGTCGAACGTGCTCGGCACCATGCCCCCCGTACGGCAGTTGGTCGATGCCGCACACGCGGTCGGCGCACTCGCGCTGGTCGACGCGTGCCAGTACGTCCCCCACAACGTCACCGACGTGCAGGCCTGGGACGCCGACTTCGTGGCCTTCTCAGCTCACAAGCTGCTCGGCCCCACCGGTATCGGCGCGCTGTGGGGACGGGAAGCGCTGCTCGACGCGATGCCTCCGTTCCTGGGCGGCGGCGAGATGATCCGCGACGTACGCCTCGACGGTTTCACGCCGAACGAACTGCCGTGGAAATTCGAGGCGGGCACCCAACCGATCGCCGAGGCCGTCGGTTTCGGTGCCGCGGTCGACTACCTCAGCGCGCTGGGCATGGATGCCGTCCGGGCGCACGAAAAGCAGCTCACGGCGTACGCGCTGAACGCCCTCCTCGAACGGTTCCCGCGGACCCTCCACATCTACGGTCCGCTCGACGTCGAACGCCGCGGCGGCGCCGTGTCGTTCCTGTTCGACGAGATCCATGCGCACGACGTGAGCCAGGTGCTCGACGAAGACGGCGTCTGCGTGCGCGCCGGCCACCACTGCGCGAAGCCGCTGATGCGGGTACTCGGAGTGCCGGCCACCACCCGAGCCTCGTTCTACGTGTACAACGACGAAACCGACGTCGACGTGCTCGTGGAGTCCTTGGCCAAGGCCGAGAAGTTCTTTCTCGGCTGACACTCGAACCGTACGTAGGATCTGACGCGATGCCCGGCCTGGAAGACCTGTACCGAGAAATCATCCTCGATCACTACCGTTCGCCGCGCAACCGCGGCGAGCTGCCGGTGCCGCCCGCGCACAAGGTGGAGGGTTTCAACCCGCTGTGCGGCGACGAGGTGGTGCTCTACCTCGATGTCGACCCCGACACCGACACGGTGCGTGACGTGAAGATCGCGGGTCAAGGCTGCTCCATCAGCCAAGCCTCGACCTCGATGATGAGCGCGGCGGTCAAGGGCAAGAGCGTCGCCGAAGCGCGCCAGCTGATCCGCGCGTTCAAAGCGTTGATGTCGATCCACGAGCACAAGCTCGAAGGCGAAGGCGACGGCGCCGATCTGCAAGCCGAGCTCGAAGGCGTACGCCTCGGCGACCTCGAGGCCTTGCAGGGTGTCGTGAAGTTCCCGGTGCGCATCAAGTGCGCCACCCTCGCCTGGAACACCCTCCAGCAAGGCCTCGACGAAACAGGTTAAAGAGCGGCGAAGAACATGGTCTGGCTCGCGTGCGCGAGCAACGCGCCGTCGCGCGACCAGAGTTCCATCTCGCCCGACCCGTAGCCGTGCGTGGCGCGCCGCATGCGCATCACCTGCAGCGTCCAGTCGTGCTCGGTGCGGTCGAGAAAGTGCACGGTGAGGTCGAGCGTCGGCGCGAAGAATCGTGGTGCTGATGCGCCGACCCGTTGAAACACCGCCCCCGGGATCACGTCGACGAACGGCAGATACGCGAGCGGGTCGACCGTGCCGTCGGCAACGCGCGGCGTGTCGATATAACGGATCCAGCGCATTCCTTGCGCGCGGCCGCCTTGCCAGTCGTGTTCCCATCCGTAATGGAAGTCGACGTTGCCGAGTTCCATCCGGCGCCAGAACGACACGTCGAAGATGGATGCCTCCGGTCGATCCGCCGGCAACGGCTCGCAGTCTTCCGGAGGTGGCACCGAAGGCATCTGGAGCTCGGTGAAGTCGAGGTGCTCCCAGCCTTTGCGTTCGCGGCCGAACACCGCGAGCGTGCGATGGCCCGGTTCCGGGTCGGCCTCGCCGTGCACCGTCCCTTGCACTTGTGAGACGGAACGTCCGGCTCGCAGGACGTCGACGTCTATCGCGACGGCCCCTGCGGGCACCGTGCGCGCGAACACCGTCGTCGACGTGCGCAGCCGGTGCGCAGGGTTGTCGAGCGCCGTGCTCATCGCGCGCAATGTCGTCGCGGCCACCACGCCACCTTGCGGTGCCCGCGGCCCCCACCAGTCGGGGCCGAAGTGCGCGAGGTAGCGGCCCGAACGGTCACCGTGGGCGCGTACTGTCGTTTCCTGTGCGAAGGAGGTCGCCACGACGCCGCACCGTACGCGAAGCGCGACCAGTACCCAGTGTGCTCGTTGGGCCGTTTGGCCCGGCTCGTTCCGCGGTACCAGGCGTGCAAGAAGCGCCTGCGCCAGCGGCTACCGTGGTGCAGGGATCGAAAGGAGCGGCATGGACCGGCCCGGAATCGTCACGTTGATCGATGAGGCACTCGAGCGCTTCGCCGCGCGTGAGCGCGTCTCGGCGGGCGAGGTCGTCGACTTCCTCCTGGACTTACGCAGCGCTGTCGTTTCCGACGAGGCTCTGCGCACGCTTCTCGAAGAAGAAGCGCAACCCACCCACTAGCCCGCAAGCTGGTGGTGACCGCGGCCGTGGAGATGACGGTGCGCGGGTTCTTGGGCATGCACGTGCGCGTGATCGTGCACGAGGTTCACCCGCTGTAAGAGCGCAACATCGTCGAGGATCGCTCGCGTCGGCCCGTCGGCCACGAGTTCGTGGTCCTCGGAGAACACGATGCAGCGGTCGGCGATCGCTTCGAGGCGGTCGAGATCGTGCGTCGCGATGATGATCGTCTTGCCGCTCGCGTGCAGCTCTGCGATCAATGCGACGAGCCATTGCTGCGCTCGGGGATCGAGCGCCGCGGTCGGTTCGTCGAAGAGCAAGACCTCGGGGTTCATCACGAGGACCGAGGCCACGGCGACCCTCTTCTTCTGCCCGCCCGAAAGCTGGTGCGGCGCCCGGTCAGCGAGATGCGCGATCTCGAGCATCGCAAGCACGTCGTCGACCCGCCGCTCCACGTCCGGTGAGTCGAGGCCCATTTGCAACGGGCCGAACGCGACCTCTTCGCGAACCGTGGGCGAGAACACCTGGGCATCGGAGTTCTGGAACACGAAACCGACCCGCGACCTGAACGCGGTCACGAATTGGTCGTCTTCCAGCGCGTCTTCGGTGACCGGCACCGCGAACGCGTCGTAGCTCCCGCGGTCGGGGAACACGAGACCGTCGAGCACTTTCAAGACGGTCGACTTTCCACAACCGTTCGCGCCGAGCAACGCGACGCGCTCGCCCCGGCCGACGGTGAACGAAACGCCGTCGAGCGCAGGAAAGCGACCGAGGTACTGATACGACACGGACCGCAACTCCATCACGGTGTCAACGCAAGACACGGTCGCCTCCCAGCGCAACAATCGACACAACCACCGCGACCAGTACGACGACGACGTCGTTAGCGCTGACGCGAGCAACGCGAAGACTGCGAGCCTCGCCGCGAAACCCGCGGGCCAGCATCGCATGATGCACCTCGTCGCTGAGCGCGTGGGCACGGCCGAACAGCGCACCCGCCGACGCGGCCACGAACTGTCGCCCGCGCTTCGTGTTCCGCGTGTCGAGCACCGCGCGTGCTTTGCGCGCGGTGTACATGTCGTCGACTGTCGCGAGCAACACGAACACGTACCGGTACGCCATGCTGAACACGAGCACGAAGAGGCGCGGGACGCGCAGTGCACGGAGGCCGGTCAGCAGATCGGCGAAGCGGGTCGTGAGCGTGAGCAACACCACGAGCGAGATCGAGGTCGCGACGCGCACCACGATCACCGCGGCCGACGACGCCCCCTGGCTCGTAACCCCGAGGTGGTAGCCGAACCAGGTGCCGAGCGGTACGACGATCCGGCCCGGCGTGATCACGTTCAAGGTCGCGGGCAGCACCACGATGCCGGTGAACAGCGGCACGAACAGCCAGACGCGCTGCACGAAGAACTTCGCGCCGAGCTTCGAAGCGACGGCGACCGCGAGCGTCAGGAGGTAGAGCACGACGAGGACGCGGACGTCGTGAACCAACGCAGCCGCCAGGAGGAGCACTGCGCCGCCGGCGAGTTTGGCGCGAGCGTCGCAGCGTTGGAGCAAACCGTCGCGAGTCGCGGCGTCTTCGGCGAACATGGTGCGCAGCAACAGGCCGCCCGCGTTCTGCAGGGTCTTGTCGACGAAGTTCGCCTTGCGCCGGCGGCCGATGCAGCCGCACGGGCACAGCGCGACCTCCGGCTGCAACAGCCATTCCGGCGTCGCGGTGGTGATCACGCCAGCTCGCGAGCGTTGCGCCGTGAGAGGGTGCGGGACAACCCGTACACGCCGAGCACCAAGGCGCTGACCGCGACGATCCCGACTACGGCCGAGAGCAGGTACGCGACCGCGGGATGCGATCCGGCACCGAAGCCGTAGCTGCGCAGCACCGTGTGTTCCCAGAATCCGTTGTATCGCGCCAACCCGGCCGGAACCACCCGCAACCCGTACTTGCCGGCGTTCAGATCGCGCGCGCGGTCCTCGCCGAAGGCCCTGCCCGGCGCCAGCAACCCGAGCGGCGTGAGGACGACCATCGTCGCGATACCTATCAGCGCCCAACGCCACCCGAGCGGTGCGCGCGTCAGCTCGGCGTCGGTTTCTGCCACACCACGATGGTTGATGCGCAGGATCGGCACGTTCGCGCGTTGCAAGTACGCGATCACACCGAACGTCAACACTGCTTCGACCGCGCCGGCCACGGTGAGATGCGCGAACAACATCGTCGGCACAGTCTGAGAGAGGTGGAACGGCGCGTAGAGCGGCGTGCCGTTGGCCGAACGGAACAGGTCGGGTTGTACGCCGAACTCGATCGCGGCGCAGAGCGCGGCCGCGTTCAGCCCGACGTAGGCGCCCATACCGGCGGCCAGTGCGCGTCGCGGAGAGGTGAGCGACAGGCGGCGCGAAGCCAGCCGGTATACGCCGTATCCAACGAACGGCATCACGAACGCCATGTTGAACGCGTTCGCGCCATACGCCAGCACCCCACCGTCGCCGAAGAACAGCGCCTGGATGAACAGCGCAACACTGACCGCCACGACCGCCGCCCACGGACCGAGCAAGCACGCGATGAGCACCGCCCCTACAGCGTGTGCCGTGGTGCCGTCGGGGATCGGGACGTTGAACATCATCACGAGGAAGCTGTACGCGGCACCGATGGCGACGAGCGGCACGTAGCGACTGCGCACGACCCGCTTCACCTTGCGTCCAGCGGTGGCCCACACCGGCACCATCGCCCCGCCGAAGGTCGCACACGTGGCCGGGCTCAGGTAGCCGTCGGGAATGTGCATCAGGCCCCCCTCGTGCTCCGCTCCCGCGAGCGCCCGTTGTTGCAAGCTGTTCGCAGCGAAGCGGTACCTCGGATGTGATGCACCGGATGTTCACCCATTCGCGAAACGCGAAAGCGGCGGTAGCCTTGTGATGTGCCGGGGGGTTCGAGCGACAGGTTGCGAGGGGTACTCGCGCTAGTACGCGAGAAGGGCGGCCGCATCACAACAACCAGGCGCGCGATCGTTGCCGCGTTGCTCGACGCCGATGATCACCACGTCACCGCGCAGCTGCTGGCCGAACGCGTGCAGGTGGGCAATCCCGACATTCACGCGTCGACGGTGTACCGAACGCTCGACACGCTCACCGAGCTCGGAGTGGTGGAGCACACACATCTCGGTCACGGCGCGACCGTGTACCACCTCACCGATCGACGCCACCAGCACCTGGTCTGCGAATCCTGTGGCGCGATCACCGAGGTTCCGCTCGCCGTCTTCGATCCACTGGTCGAAGTGCTGCGCGATTCGTACGCGTTCCGGCTACGGCCGGAACATGTCGCGCTGTCGGGTGTGTGCGCGAACTGTGCCGGCTCAGACCTTGATCGCGGCGCGCAAGACGAGCAATAGACCGCCGCCGGTAACGAACACCGCGGTACCGATCGGCAACAATGCCGCCAACCGCAAGGCCCGTTCATTCGTGGCGTGCAACTCGAAACGGCGGCGCGCGATCGACAGCAGCACGCCCGCGGCGAGCAGCGTTGCCGCGAGCCCGATGCCATAGGCGATCACCAGGGTCACGCCGAACCACGCGCGACCGATCGCGGTTGCGCCGAGCAGCACGATCACCGCGCTCGGCGTGGGCACCATCCCGCCCGCGAAACCAAGCGCGAGCAGTTGCCGTCGCGACATCAACGCACTGCCGACGTCCGTGTCTCCGTGGTCGTGATCATGGCCGGGTTCGTGGCCGTGGCCGTGACTGTGGCCGTGCGCATGATCGTGGCCGTGCGCATGATCGTGATCGTGGCCGGTATGGGCGTGCACGTGGTGACGCGCGTGCAGCGAACGGCGGCGCGTGAGCGCGCGCCACAGCAGCGTGGCGCCGAGTGCGGCGAAGCACAGCCCGCTCGCGATGCCGAAGTATGGGTAGAGACGTTCAGGCGCGAACGCCTGCGTCGCCGCGAGCACGCCGCCGAGCGCGAGCACGCCTGCGGTGTGCGTGGCAGCGACTGTGGTGCCGAGCACCAGCGCGTGGCGCAGCGACCCGCGCTCGCCGACGAGATACGCCGCCATCACCGTCTTGCCGTGGCCGGGCGCGATTGCATGCAGCGCGCCCAAGGCGATTGCCGCCGCCAGGGCGACGAGCGCGAGACCGAGGGTGAGGCGACGCGCGCCGACCGACGACGACAAGAGCGACGTGAGATGCCCATACTGCGTCACGAGCGGACCCGACGAAGGGCATGCGTCGATAGGGGACAAATAATGTCCCCTATCGACGCACGCTGATGGCGCAGCCGCGCCACCGGGGCGGAAGGCGACGTCGATCGATCGTTCGGCCAGCGGCGAGGCGAGCCGGCCCTTTGGGTAGTGGGACAGCCGGCTGGTGATCGAGGTGCGACGCACGCCGGGCGTCGTGATCGTGGTGCGATCGCCGACGACGGTGATCTCCCGCCAGCCGATGTGGTCGCGGTAGTTGGCGTCGGCGAAATGCAGCCGGTCCGATCCCGTGATCGCCTTGGTCTTCGCGGTCATCTCGCATTCGAGCCGGAGCGTCTGCAGGCCGGCCTGCCCTGGATGCAGGGTCGCACGGCTGCCCGCAACGGCGGGAACGAGGGAAGTGCCGTCGACCGACAGATCGATACGAGCGAGCAGGCCCGCGCACGTGGTGCGAGCGAACGTTGCGCGCTCAGGCGGGTCCGCGTTGCCGTCGCCATTGCGGTCGTAGCGACGGCGGGCCTGATACGTCGGGAGTTCCGCGTAGTCGATCACGTAGTCGACGCGAACCGTCCCGTTCCCCACGATGATCCCCGCGTAGCGGTTGATCGAGAAGTTGCCGAGAGGGTGCGCGCTCGCACCGGTGGCGGTTGCGATCACGAGCGCACCGCCGCAGAGCGCCGCGCCGCCCAGCCGCTTCAGCGCGCCCATTGCGCCGGGACCTTTACCGTGAGGGCGCGGGCAAGGTTCGTCGCCTCGGACCGCAGCGAAATCGTGAACCACGGGTTCTGGCGGAACGCAGCGATCAACTCGGCGCGCGCCCGGGTGTCGTCACCCGAGGCGTGCAACACCGAGGCGGCATGGAAGTGGAGAATCGCGTCGCGCGTCCCGAGCCGCAGGGCGCGGTTCACAAGTCCGCTCGCGCCGTGGATGTCGCCGGCGCGGAAGCGTGCCCACTCGAGGGCGTCGGCGGCGTAGAGGTTGCCGGGACGTTCCGTGTAGGCCGACTGCGCGAGCTGCAATGCCCGCTGCGCGCCGGCCTCATCGGTTGCATGGTCGGCTTCGAACCGCGCGAGTTCCAGGTCTACGACGACGCCCGACGCGCGTTGCAGCTGGGTCGTCGCCCGTACGAGGCCGTAGGCGTCGTGTGCGGCGCTCGCATGACCACGCGTGGTTTCGATGTCGCCCAGCAATTCGGCGGCCTGGGGCATCGGGACGCGGTTGATCAGGTGCTGCAACGCCTGCACGGCCTGGTCGGTATGACCGAGCGCGAACAAGGCGCGGCCACGCCCGATCGCGGCCAGTGCGTGCTGCGGCGCAATCGCAAGGGCGCGGTCGTATTGCGCGAGCGCGGCGCCCGGCCGGCCTTGCGCGAACTCGAGGTCGCCGAGGAAGTTGGTGACATCGGCCGTGTCGATGGCCGCACCGGCGCCGGCCACCCGGGCCATGTGCATCGCTTCGATCGCGCCGGGGATGTCGCCGTGCAGCTCGCGCAGGTACGACACGCGGGCGTACACCGCGAGCGCGGGGCGATGCGTGAGGAGCGTTTGGAGGTCGGCGGCAGCGGCGTCGTAATTCCCGAGCTCGACATCGGCATCGGTCTTCACCACAAGGGCGTCGGGATTGGTCGACTGGGCTGTCAGCACCCGTAGGGCCATCGAACGGGCGTGCGAGAACTGGTGCCGCGAGAGCGCCAGCGCGCCTTCGCCGATCAGCGTGGCTTGTTGCTTCGGCGCGATCACGTCGGCGCGTGCGAAGGCCTTTTGTGCGAGGTCGTAGAACGACGGGTCACCCTGAGCGGCGCGGCGGATGTATGCGGAACCGAGGGACTGCCACGCCGTGAGGTTCTGCGGGTCGCGCGCGACCGCCGCTTCGAGCGTCGCAACTGTCGTCAGAAGGTCTTGCCCTGCGGGGACCGCGGGCGAGGAGGCCGGCGCGGCGACGGAGGTGGTCGCGCGCGCCGTCGGGTGGTACGTCGCGAAGCGCCCGATGCCGAGCCCGAGCGCGAGCGCGACGACACCGGCGAGGACGGCCGGTGCCGGCCGCGGGCGAGGACGCTCACGCGTCTCGCCCGCGACCGCGATGACGGAGTGGCCCGTCGTCGTCACCGGCTCTCCTTTAGTTGGCGTCGTAGCCGGAAACCGGCGTTGCGACGTAGGGGAACTGCTGGAGGAACGGGACGTCGTTGTGGTCGACGCCGTCGGTTAGCCCGTTGTTCGGGAAGTGGTTGAACGCCGGGGTGAAGGGTGTGCCACCCGCGAGCGCCCGCAGTTCGATGTCGAGCACGTCGTCACCGAGCCTGCGCCCGTTGGGGAACCCATCCATTTGGCCGCCGAGCAAGCCCAATCGGTTCTGCGACGCCCACGGTGTGGGCGCGATCGCCGTGTTGAGCCGGATCATCTCCGACGGTTGGACGTTCTTTTGCTTGTTGAGGCCAGGGATACCCGTGAGGAAGATCGTCGCGAGATCCGTGCGCGGGTTCGGTGGAACACTGACACCCGGATACAACTTCGGGATCAGGCCCGCGAACTCGGGGTTGAGCACGTAGGAACCGAACTGGGCGTCCTGGTGCGGCGGCGCCGCGTTGAACAGGTTCTTCGCTCCCAGCGGGATCACGACTTCGTTCACGAGCGGCATGCCGAGACGTGACACCTGCACCCACTGTCCCGACACGACGGGCGAGTGCCCGTTCACGTCGAGTACGCGCGTGCGTTGCCGGTACGTGCTTGCCCAGACACCGATCGTCGGGTCGTGGTTGACGAGCCGCGACTTCGGGATCTGCATAACGATGCTGTGCACGTTGAACTGGGCGAGGTTGTCCTTACCCGCCGCCGCCGGCAACGGAATGACGTGCGCCGGGTTCAACGGCCGCAGGCCACCGAGGTCGAATGCCGCACCCAGGTCGACGAAGAACGGGTCGTCGCGAGGACCGGCGAACACCTTGATGCCACCGGGCAACGCTCTGATCGCCAGGTTGGCGAGTGCCGCGTAGTTCGGCGTCGAACGAGGACCGATGTTCGCGGGTGCGACCGGAACATTGCTCGCCAAGGTCGTCACGTGGCCGTAACGCGTTTCGGTCACGGTGTACGACTGACGAACATTGAGGTCGGGGTCGCCGAGCGACGTAACCGGGCCCGTGTTGTAGAGGAATGTCTTCCCGTTCCGTACCGAGTTGTGGAAACGGAACTGGTATTTGATTTCGGGCTTGGCGTCGCCGTTGTTGTCGATGTTGAACTGGTAGAGGACATCTTCGCCGAAGCGGAAGAAGTTCGGTCCTCCGTAGGGCGCTTCGAGTGGGATCCAGTTACCGACGATCGTCACCGAGTTCGGCGCGTCGGGCGCGACGAACGCGTACGTGTCGGTGTTGTCGGCAACGGGATCTTGTGCGATGCGCGGGGCTTCCCGGTGGCTCGACGCGCCGGCCGTGACGATGCCCGCCATTGAGACGGCCGCCACGACACCGGCGACGCCGAACGCGCGCCAGCGTTTCCGTATAGGCATGTGCTTCTCCTGAGTTCGCTGCCGGAGGTGTTGCGCCGGGGAACCCGCGGCCGCCGGCGCTACGACCGCGGTTCCCTGCGCGTCCCGCCGGCTCATCCTGAGCTCGCCGGGGACGCTTGCATCGCCCCGATGACCGACCATTGGTCACCAATCGGGGCGAGAACGATGTCGACGGAGACAGGCGACGTGAGGGGCACGACGCGCGCCCAGGTGAAGACGTCGCCGCCGAACGCAGCGAGGAAGGAGTCACTGCCGTCGTTGGGGTCGAGTTCCCGCGGCGCGCCGACCTGTACAGCGCCGGGCGTGTGGCACAGGCGTGCGGCTCTGGTTTCGGCGTCACTGCCGAGCAGCGGGCCCTGCCACTGCGGGCCGGTCGTGCAACGTTGCCGGGCCGAAGCCCATGCGAGCGCGGCTGGTCGCGCGCCGGCGGCGGATGGGAACTGAGGGTGGATTTCGCTCTCGGCGAGGAGCACGTGCCAGGTGCCTCGCTCACGCACCGCCGTCCACGCTGCGGTTGCGCGCGCCGGCACATCGCCGCCGACCTGGTCGAGCGACGCAACGAAGGAGACCGTGCCGGGCACGTGCGCGCGGCCGCCCGAAATGCTGGGCGCGCCAAGGCGGTATTTCACGACGCGCGGCAACTCACCGTTCGCATCTACGAAGTCGACTGCGGCCGGGAATTGGCGCCGGTCGCGATCACTCACGACGCGCCACGCATCATCGAGATTGCCGCGCACACGCGCGTCGAGGAAGTGAGCAATCGCCGCTTCAGGTGTTGCAGCTGCGACGGTGCGAA
>JAODBJ010000093.1 GCA_025463905.1 Actinomycetes bacterium | reverse complement strand
GGCCTTACCGCCTACGGCACGGGTGTGCTGCAGGCCGGCGTCTTGCGAGCGCCCCGCCTCCTCGCACCCCTGGCCGGCCTCATTGGCGGCCTCGCGGCCGGGATCATGTTCGTGATGGGCGGTGTGCTCGCGGGCGCCGACCTCGGCTTCACGAATCACACGTTCGCGTTGCTGGGCGCGTCCGCCGTCTACGACGCGGTGCTCGCGCCCATCGTGTTCGTACTCACAACCCGCGTCCTCGGCGAGCCCCGCACGGCTCCGGCCCCATGGGCGAGGTAGCGTCGCGAGTGCGGAGCCAGGGGCCAGTCATGTGTCCTCGGCCGCTTCGCGCCGGAACCGCATGACGGACAACAGCCGCGTCAGGGTGAGCATCGTCGGCGTGATCGTCGTCGCATTGTTCGGTGCGCTCGTCGCACGCCTGTGGTTTCTCGAGGTCGGGTCGGGCCAGACCTTCGAGATCCGGGCCGAGCAACGCGCGGTACGCGTGCTGCAAACCGAATCACCCCGCGGCCGGATCCTCGACGCGTCGGGCAAGCCCCTCGTGAGCAACAAAGTGGTGTGGGCGCTCACGATGAACCGCAACATCTCGCCGGCGTCGCGCGACGCGGCGTTCGGACGGCTCGCGGAACTGCTCGGCGGGAAGAACTCGCCGCAGTCGCTACAGAAGCGGTTCTTCGATCCGCGCCAGTCGCCGTTGCGTCCGGCGATCCTCGTCCTCAACACTCCCGAATCGGCACGCGTCGCGATCCTCGAACACCGCGAAGACTTTCCCGGCATCGATGTGCACGAGCTCACCGTGCGCACCTACCCGCAGGGCCAGCTCGCGGCGCAAGTGCTCGGGTACGTCGGCGAAGTCAACGGCGACGAGCTGAAGAAGCTCCACGGCTATGTGATCGGCGACAGCATCGGCCGCGCCGGCATCGAAGCTGCGTACGAGAAGGTGCTGCGAGGCAAACCGCGCCAAGACACGTACCAGGTTGACCCGACGGGCCAACCCGTAGGGGAGCCGGTGAAAACCGTCCCCGGCACGGTCGGCAACGACGTGCAGCTGAGCATCAACATCGATGCGCAAAAAGTTGCCGAGGAGTCACTCGGCGAAGCGATCATCAAGGCGCGGCAGCGGCAAGACAAGAGCGTCAAGGATCACTACGCGCAGTTCCAGGCACCGGCCGGTTCTGTCGTTGCGCTCGACGTGCAGACGGGTGGTGTCGTCGCGATGGCGTCGTTCCCCACGTACAACCCGGCGAACTTCACCGGCGGCATCACGCAGGACGCGTGGAAGCAGCTCAACGATCCCAACAATCACTATCCGCTCAGCAACCGCGCGACGCAGGGCCTCTACGCCCCCGGCTCCACGTTCAAGCTCGTCACATCGCAAGCCTCGAACACCAATGGCGTGCGCCCGTGGGGCCAATGGATCACTGATCCCGGCTTCATCATCATCGGTGCCGACAAGCAGAAGCTCACGGACGCAAACGGTGAGGTGCCCGGCCCCGTCGACCTGAGCCGTGCGTTGACGGTGTCGAGCGACGTGTACTTCTACGGCATCGGCAACGACTTCTGGAACATCTGGAACGCCAACGACAAGAACCGTGGAAACGGGATCCAGACCACCGCGCGCGAGTTCGGCTTCGGAGCGAAGACCGGTGTGGAGCTCGACGAGTCGCAGGGGCGCGTCCCCGACGAGCAGTGGAAGCAATCGTTCGCGAAGCTGCTCTATAAGAACGACAAGGCGAAGCTGCTCGAGAACTCGCAATGGTTCCCCGGTGACAACGTGAACCTCGCGGTCGGCCAGGGCGACCTCGTCGCAACGCCACTCCAGTTGGCCGACGCGTACGCCGCGTTCGCGAACGGTGGCGACCTCCTCCACCCCCACGTCGCGCAAACCGTCACGACCGCACAGGGCGCGATCGTCGAACGCTTCGGCCGCAAGACCGTGCGCCACATCGCCTTCGACCCGGGCACATACTCGGCGATGATGAATGGGTTCCTCGGCGCCGTGAACAACCCGAAGGGCACGGCCTACGACGCGTTCAAAGGCTTCCCATCCCTGATCCCCGTCGCGGGCAAGACCGGCACCGCCCAGGTGAACGGCAAGGGCGACACGTCGCTGTTCGCCGGCTTCTTCCCCGCCAACAATCCCAAGTACGTGGTGGCCGCGGTCATCGAGCAGGCCGGCTTCGGATCGGAAGTCGCGGCGCCCGTCGTCCGACGCGTGATGGAACAGCTGGCCGGCCTCCAACCCGGTCCGTTGCAAATCAACAACACCAAGACGGCCGACTGATGGGCGTTCTCGACGCGCCGTTCCCGACGCGCGCGCGGGCGTTCCCCCGCCGCCGCGAAAATGGCGAGATCACCGCGGCGCGCCACGTCGACTACGGCTTGATCGTGCTGCCGGTGCTCCTCAGCCTGATCGGGCTGGTGATGATCTACTCGTCGACGCGCCTGCACCACGGCACCTACTACGTCGAGCGCCAAGCGATCGCCGTGGTGATCGGGTTGGTCGGCATGTTCATCGTGATGTCGATCGACTATCGCAAGCTCCGTGAGTTTTGGCCGCTCGTGTACGTGGCGATGCTGCCTTTGCTGGTGGGTGTGTTGGTGTTGGGTGCGAGCCGTAAGGGCGCGCAGGCGTGGTTCCAGATCGGGCCCCTGCAGTTCGAGCCGTCGGAAGTCTCGAAGATCGCGGTGGTCATCGCGATCGCGGGCTACTGCCATCAACACCGGGGCGACCTCGACGCGTGGCGGCTTGCGATCGTGGTCATGTTGGCCGCGGTACCGATCGGCCTCGTGCTCTTACAGAACGACCTCGGCTCCGCGTTCGTGATCGCGGTCGCCGCGGTGGCGATGCTTCTCGTGTCGGGGATTCGCGGTCGTCACATGGTGGTGCTGTTACTGCTCGCGTTGAGTGGTGTGATCGCCGCGGTGTCGAGCGGCTACCTCGCCGGTTACCGGCTCGACCGGCTCACGACGTTCGCCGACAACAGCACGAACATCACGAAAAACGCGTCGCCGACGGCCTACAACACCGATATGGCCCTCAGCGCGGTGGCGTCGGGTGGCCTCACCGGCCAAGGCCTCTTCCACGGCACCCAGACCAAGCTCGGGTACGTGCCGGAGCAGCGCACCGACTTCATCTTCACCGTGGTGGGGGAGGAGCTCGGCTTCGTGGGCGGAGCGGTGGTGATCCTGCTCTACGCCCTGCTCGTGTGGCGACTGTTCCGGATCTCGCTGCTGTCGTCGGATTTCTTCGGCACCCTCGTGTGTATGGGCGTCCTTGCCATAGTTGCGTTCCAGGTGTTCGAAAACATCGGTATGTGCATGAAGATCATGCCGGTCACCGGGATTCCACTGCCCTTCATGAGCTACGGCGGCTCTTCCGTCATCGCGACCTTCCTCGCCATCGGCCTAGTGACCAACGTCCACATGCGCCGCTTCAGCTAGTGCCGCGTCTGGCAACGTTTGCTTCGTTGGTGGCGTGACTCCGACCCGGCGGTGCGCCACCGAATGAGCATGTCCGCGTGACGACTAGCGTCTGGGTCAGTCGGGGGTGAGCGTGAGCCGAGAGATACGCCCGTCTCAACCCGCAGTCGAGGAGTCCTCTGCAGACGTGCGCGAGACGGATGCCGACAATCCGGTCGTGACGCTTTCCGACGACGTGGTCACCCTCCGGCCTTGGTCGAGAGATGACGCCGGGTTCATGGCGGAAGCATTCGCCGACCCAGCGATCCGACGCTACAACGGGGTCCTCGACCGGCTAGGACGCCCGACTCCGCCGCTCTCGATCATGGACGCTGAGGCCGTCATCGACGAATTCGCGTTGAACTGGCGGGCGTTTGCCACGACTGAGACACCATCGGGTGTCGCATTCGCAATCATGGACGCGAGCTCTGGCGACTTGGTCGGCTGCTGTGGCGTCGACGACTGGTCTAAAGCGGACGTAGCGCAGTTCGGTTACTGGATCGCAGCAAGCGCGAGAGGACGCGGTTACGCGACTCGGGCGGTGGTCCTACTCACGCGCTGGTTGTTCGAGCTTGGCGCAGCTCGCGTCTTTTTGACGATCGTTGCGGAGAATGAAGCGTCAGTCGCGGTGGCCCGCCGAGCGGGGTTTGTGTATGAGGGAACGATGCGCTCACACGGCGTTTGGCAGGGCCAGCGCTGCGACGTGATGTGGTTCGCCGCGCTGCCCCTTGAGTGGACAACCGGGTTCTGGCACTCCCCCCACCCAGCCAGCCGCGCCGTGAGCGAGCCTGCGAGCGAACTGGCCAGCGAGCGCACGCCCGCGACGACGGAGGAGGAGCAGTAAGCGAGCGAGACAACGGGGATCTGGGCTGGCATCACGTGTTCACAAGCGGCGCCGATAGACTGCGACCAACATGTCCAGCCTGTGGCCGCGGATCGAGCCGCTCCTGGCCCGGGTTGAGAAGCCCGCTCGCTACATCGGGATGGAGCGGGGGGCACAGACGCCGGTCCACCGACCGCAAAACGTCTCGTGGCTCCTCGTCTATCCGGATACGTATGAGATCGGGCTCCCCAACCAGGGGTTGCAGATCCTCTACGAAATTCTGAACGAACGCGTCGACGCCGCGGCAGAGCGCGCCTACGCGCCGTGGATCGATCTCGAAGTCGAGCTACGGGCGCGGGGTCTCCCGCTGTTCAGCGTCGACACGCACCGAGCCGCCGCCGACTTCGACGTCATCGCGTTCAACCTGTCGGCCGAACTCGTGTTCACGAACGTGCTCAATCTGGTCGACCTCGCGGGCGTACCGGTCCGCAACGAAGATCGCAACGCGACCCATCCGATCGTGCTCGCGGGTGGCCACTGCGCGTTCAACCCTGAACCGCTCGCCGGTTATGTCGACGCGTTCGTGATCGGCGAAGGCGAAGAGGTCGTCGGTGAGATCACCGAAGTGGTCGGCGCCTGGCCGCGGGCCGGTCGGGTCGATCGCGAGGCACTCCTCCACGAGCTCGCCACCATTCCCGGTGTGTACGTGCCGGCGATGTACGACGTCGATTACGACGGCGCATTTATCCGCGAAGTTCGGCCGCGCTACGCCGACGTTCCCGAGCGGGTCGACAAGCGCACCGTCGCCGATCTCGGTGAATGGCCGTACCCGAAGAACCAACTCGTACCGCTCGTCGAGGTGGTGCACGACCGCCTCAACGTCGAAGTGTTCCGCGGGTGTACCCGCGGTTGTCGCTTCTGCCAGGCCGGGATGATCACCCGGCCCGTGCGGGAGCGGCCCGAGGAGCAGGTGCGCACGATGGTCCGGGAGGGCTTGCGGCGCACCGGCTACGACGAGGTTGCGCTCACGTCGCTGTCGACCGCCGACTTCTCCGGCATCGACCGCGTGGTCGCGGATCTCGTTACCGACCAGGAGGGCACCGGCGGCGTCAGCCTGTCGCTTCCGTCGCTGCGGGTCGACGCGTTCACCGTCG
The DNA here is from genome assembly GCA_025463905.1 of Actinomycetes bacterium. GTDB lineage: Bacteria > Actinomycetota > Acidimicrobiia > IMCC26256 > PALSA-610 > JAODBJ01. The sequence continues at coordinate 3,790 of JAODBJ010000093.1, read as the reverse complement.
GCCTCGCGAGCGAGATCCAAAAGGTCCGCCGCACCGGGCTCACGTTTGCGCCCGAGGCGGGCACCTGGCGTATGCGCCAGGTGATCAACAAACTGATCACGGAAGACGATCTTTACGCCGCGGTCGACGCTGCTTACTCGCAGGGTTGGCGGCGCGTGAAGCTCTACTTCCTGACCGGTTTGCCGACCGAGGTCGACGAGGACACGATCGGCATCGCCGATCTGGCCAAGCACGTCGTCGACATCGGGAAGCAGTACAGCAAGCAAGCAAGTTGCACGGTGTCGGTCGGTGGCTTCGTGCCGAAACCGCACACTCCGTTCCAATGGTTCGGCCAGAACGGCGTCCAAGAACTCCGACGCAAGATCGGCCTCCTACGCGACGCGACGAAAGGCACGCGCGCGCAAGTGAAATGGCACGACGCGCAAGCGACGTACGCAGAAGGCATCGCGAGCCGAGGAGATCGCCGCATCGGACGGGTCATCGAACGCGTTTGGCGAGCCGGAGGCATGTTCCAGGAATGGAGCGAGCACTTCGATCTGGCCCGCTGGCTCGACGCGATGGCCGCGGAGGGACTCGACCCCGACTGGTACGTCACCCGTCACCGGCACCACGACGAGATATTGCCGTGGGACCACATCACGGCCGGTCTCCACAAGGATTTCCTGTGGAACGACTGGCAGGCATCTCTGCAAGCGCACGGGCTCCCCGATTGTCGGTGGACGCCGTGCTACGACTGCGGGGTGTGCACCGACTACGCGCTCGAACACGTGGTCGCATCGCCGGTGGCACCAGCAGGCGGCAGCCAGGGAACCGGCCAGGACCTGAGCGCAGGGGGCTCGGCACCGGTTCGGTTCCTCGGTCGTGTGGGGACCGGCTCATGAAGGGCGGCGCCCTTTTTCCGGTCCGCTTGCGATACACCAAGCGGGGCAAGGTCCGTTGGATCTCGCACCGTGACGTCGCGCGCGCTTTCGAGCGCGCGCTGCGTATAGAGCAGCTTCCGCTCGCCTTTACCGAAGGTTTTTCACCCCGGCCGAAGGTGAGCTTCGGGCTTGCGCTCCCGACGGGCTATGAGAGCGACGCCGAGTACCTCGACCTCGAACTGGTTTCCGAAGTCGATCTCGACACGCTCCCGGCCGCGATCTCCGATGCGTTGCCGTCCGGCATCGACGTCATCGGCGCGTCCGCGCTCGACGAGCGGGCACCGGCCCTCATGGACGTCGTCACCTCGACCGAATGGGTCGTCACCGTCGTTGCCAGCGACGGTTCGCCTCTCGCTCGGGGCGCGCTCACGTCCACCGTCGACGATGCGTTGCAGATGCCTGTCCTCGACACGACCCGTCACCGCAAGGGACGCGAAGTCGTCGAGGATGTGCGTCCGGTCATCTCCCGCATCGATGTGCACCGCGATGTCGAGGGCAACGACACCTCGTGCACGATGGAGCTGCGAACGCAACCCCGCAGCGCAAAACCCGGCGACGTGCTCGCCGCGATTGCTTCCGCTACCGCGATATCCGGCGGGTTGGCCGAAGCAGGTGTGCTGCGTACCCATCAATGGATCGAGCGCGACGGCGCGCGGCTGGAGCCGCACTGCGCCGACACGCGCCCGCGGGTGCTTGTTGCCCGCGATTTGAACAAAGGCACTCCTGATGTCCGACGAGATCACGACACCGGAACCCTTGCCGGTGTCGCCCACGCTGCCGGCGGAACCGGCCCCGAGCAAGGCAACTGAAAACACTCCGGCTTCGGCCGGCGATTCGACTCGCGCGGCGCGGAACCCCACGTCCGACTCGGAAACCGGCTCCGGAAACGGCTCCGGAGACACACCCGGAAGTGACGCGGCGAGCGACGCGGCGAAGAAGCGCCGCCGGCGCGGATCGCGCGGCGGTCGCAACCGCAAGAAGCCGAACCGCCCGAACGCGTCCCTCGCGGCCGAGCCCGGCCGCCCGGCCCGTTCGGCGCCGGCCGCGCGCGGAGCGGGACCCGACGCCGACGACGAAGGCGACGACGAGCGCACCGGCCACGGCGAAGACTGGACCGATGCCGACGCCGACCGCGGCTTCACCAACGACGACGTCGCGGCAGAGGCGCTCGAAGATGCGGGCCTGCAGGCACCCCCGGCCACTCCTCGCGCCGCGGCGACCCGTCCCGCGCCGCCGGGGCGGCCGCGCATTGGCGACTCGCGGCCCGCGCGCGCCGCATCCGAAGAACTCGAAGAGGTAAGCGACAACGGCGATTCCTCACCGGCCAAGAAGCGCCGGCGTCGCCGCGGTGGTCGTGGGCGCAGCAAGGGTGGCGGGGGCAGCGGTGGCGGTGGAGGCGGCGGCAACAACGCGGCCGCCCAGTACATCGCGGCCGGAAGCCTCCTCGACGTCGATGTCGACGGCACCACGATTCTCGAGACCCTCGACGAGTTGACCCTCGAAAAGCGTCGCGGCGTGCACCGCAAGGGTCGTCCGGCCGGCCGCTACCTGATGGTCGTGCACCAACGGGGCGACGGGATCTCGCAGATCGCGGTGCTCGAAGGCCGCAGCCTCGTCGAGCACTACGTGTCGCACCAGCAGGACGAAACGACGTCGATCGACGGCAACATCTACCTCGGGCGCGTACAGAACGTGCTGCCCGGCATGGAAGCCGCGTTCATCGACATCGGGACGCCCAAGAACGGGGTCCTGTACCGCGGCGACGTGCTCTACGACGAGCGCGATCTCGAAGGCGGCGAGAAACCCCGCATTGAACGCGCGTTGCACGGCGGCCAGTCGATCACCGTGCAGGTCACGAAGAACCCGATCGGCCATAAGGGCGCGCGGCTCACCCAGGAAGTGAGCCTCGCCGGCCGGTTCGTGGTGATGGTGCCCGGCCAACCCCAGACCTACGGCATCTCGAAGCGTCTCCCCGACGACGAGCGCCGCCGTCTCCGGCGTGTCCTCGACCGCGTACGACCGTCCGAAGCCGGCCTGATCGTGCGGACCGCGGCGGAAGGCGCGACCGAAGACGAACTCGAGCGCGACCTCCGCCGGCTCGAGGGGCAGTGGCGCCAGATCTCCGAACTCGCCAAGCGGGCGAAACCGGGCAGCCTCCTCTACAAGGAGCCGGAACTCGCGATCCGCATCATCCGCGAGGAGTTCACCAAGGAGTACCGCGGCATCGTCATCGACGACCCGGCGCTCTACGAGGAAGTGCGCAGTTACGTCGACGCAGTGTCGCCGGAGCTCACCGAGCGGGTCGAGTACTACGACGCCGCGGCGGAGAACCTGCCGGTGTTCGAGCGCTTCCACGTGCACGAGCAGTTGCACAAGGCGCTCGACCGCAAGGTGTGGCTGCCGTCGGGTGGCTCGATCATCATCGAACGCACGGAAGCGCTCACTGTGATCGACGTCAACACCGGCAAGAACGTCGGCTCGTCGAACCTCGAAGAAACCGTGTACCGGAACAACCTCGAAGCAGCCGACGCGATCGCGCGCGAGCTTCGGTTACGCGACATCGGTGGGATCATCGTCATCGACTTCATCGACATGGAGATCAAGTCGAACCGCGAAGCGGTGGAAGAAGGGTTCCGCCAGGCGCTGGCGCGCGACAAGACGCGCACGCAGGTGTTCTCCATCTCCGAACTCGGCTTGCTCGAGATGACCCGCAAGCGCGTGTCGGAAGGTCTCGTCGAAGCCTTCTCGTCGACCTGCCCCGAATGTGGTGGCCGCGGCTTCATCGTCGACCAAACCATGCTCGACTAACCCGCGAGGGCGTGGGGCGTGCGTCGCTACGCAACAAATAGTGTTGCGTAGCGACGCACGCT
>JAODBJ010000194.1 GCA_025463905.1 Actinomycetes bacterium | reverse complement strand
TTCGCCATGTGAGCGTGTTCTACTGCGTCACCGAGCCGGCGGGCCGGCATTTCTGATCACGGAGGGCTACGTGGAACTCGAAGGGATGGTTGCGATCGTCACCGGTGCATCACGCGGTGTGGGCGCGGCGCTCTCGGTCGCGTTGGCCGAAGCCGGCGCGAAGGTGGGTTGTGCAGCGCGCGCGACCGACGACGCGCCGTTGCCGATCCCCGGCACGATCGACGACACGGTGCGGCGCGTCAAGGAGGTCGGCGGCGAGGCGATCGCGTTGCCGACCAATCTCGCCCGCGACGAGGAGATCGAACGGATGGTCGCCGTCACCATCGAGCGTTTCGGGCGCGTCGACATCTTGGTGAACAACGCCGCGATCACGTTCCCGGGCGACCTCGAACTGTTGATGAAGCGATTCGACCTCATCATGCAAGTCGACTTGCGCGCGCCTCTCGCCGCGATGCAAGCGGTACTCCCCGGCATGATCGAACGGCGCCGCGGTGCGATTGTGAACGTGAGCTCGCTCGCGGCGCTCAACTATTTCCCGGGGCTGATGGCGTACGGGATGGCGAAGGCCGCGCTTGAACACCTCACGATGTCGGCGGCCGCGCAATTGAAGCCGCACGACGTCGCCGTGAACACATTCCGCATCGACATCCCCGTCGCGTCGGAAGGATTCCTGGCGAACCTTCCCGATGCGAACCACGACGACTGGGAACCGCCCGAGGTCGCGGCCGAAGGGATCATGTGGATGCTGCAACAACCGCCGGAGTACACCGGCCACAACGCCGGCATGCACGCGCTACGCGAACTGCACGGCATCATGCCGTCGCGAGCCATCCGTCGTCACCGCCAGCAACAGACCGTCACAACGCACACGCATCTTCGCCCGCCGGTGTGAGCGACGACCCCACCTTCGCGATCGTCGACCCGCATGATCCCGATGCGCAGGCGGCGTTGCGCGAGTACCTCGCCGAAGTTGCGCAACACATCTCCGAGCCCGCGATCGGAATGCACGAAGCCGACGACGTTGACGATTTTCGTGAACCGCGCGGCGCGTTCATCGTCGCCCGGCTCGGCACGGACACCGTCGCGTGCGGCGCGCTCCGCCCATTCGATGATGACACCGCCGAGATCAAACGCATGTGGGTTCGCCCCGCATCACGCGGCCGGGGAATCGCCGCCACGCTTCTCGAAGAACTCGAACGCGTGGCTCGGCAGCGCGGCTTCGCGCGGGCGCGTCTCGACACCAACGAAGCCCTGACGCCGGCGATACGGCTGTACGAGAGCCGCGGGTACCGGCGGATCGAGCGGTTCAACGACAACCCCGACGCAACGCACTTCTACGAGAAATACCTCTGAAGCACCTTGGCAGGTTGTTGCACTTATGCACCCCGCCGGGCGTATAAGTGCAACAACCCGGCGATCGGTTAGGCGACGACGACCAGCACGTCGCCGGTGGTGTCGGCGCGGGCGAGGTGGATGCGCCAGCATCCGGCGGCGTCGAATCGCACGCCGGTCCCCCATTCGTCGCCAGGACGATGAAACGTGCTGCCGGCGGTGTGGGCGATCGGTCCCCAGAGGAGCCGGCGGGCGCTGCCGTCAGGTGCGGTCAGTGCGACGTGCAGCGCGCCGCGGCCCGTCATGCGCCACACGAATTTTGTCGGCTCACCCGTGCGCAGCGGCAAGCTCCCGAACACGAGAGCCCACAACTCGCCGCGCGTCGCGCGCCCGCGAATCTCGTTCGCCGCCGCGCCCCGGCTCGATGGCGTTGTGCAATCGGGCCGCGCGACCGTGACGCGCGCGACCGTCGAGCGCGGTGAGGTGCTCGACGGCTTCGAGTTGGAATCGCAACCGACGGTGAACAACCCGATGGCGAGCGCCGCAACGACGATCACCTTCACGTCGGGCGCCCGTCTACGTGAGGCGCTCAACGATCATGGCCATGCCCTGACCGCCGCCGACGCACATCGTCTCCAGGCCGTAACGCTTGCCGGCGTCTTCGAGCCCGTTGAGCAGCGTGGTCATGATGCGCGCGCCCGTCATTCCGAACGGGTGGCCGAGCGCGATCGCGCCGCCGTTCACGTTGAGCTTGTCCCACGAGATCCCGAGGTGTCTCGCCGACGGAATCACCTGCGCCGCGAACGCCTCGTTGATCTCGGCGAGGTCGATGTCGTCGATCGTCAGGTTCGCCCGCTTGAGCGCCTGCCGGCTCGCCTCGATCGGGCCGAGGCCCATGATCTCCGGGTTGATCGAGCTCACACCGCTCGCGACGATGCGCGCCAATGGCGTGATGCCGAGCTCGTTGGCTTTCGCGTCGCTCATCACGATCACCGCGGCCGCGCCGTCGTTCAGTGGACACGCGTTCCCGGCCGTTACCTCACCGTCGGGCCGGAACACCGGCTTCAGCGCGTTGAGCTTCTCGACGGTGGTACCGGCGCGAGGGCCGTCGTCTTTCGACACGACCGTGCCGTCCGGCGTCGTCACCGGCGTGATCTCACGCTCGAAGAACCCGTTCTCCTGCGCGGCGACGGCGCGGTCCTGCGAGAGCGCCGCGAACTCGTCCATCTCCATGCGACCGACGTTCTCCGCCTCACGCACGTTCTCGGCGGTCTGGCCCATCGCGATGTAGACGTCGGGGAGGCCGGCGGGCGGTGTCCACGGCGGCTTCCCACCCTCCGAACGTTCTTTGGTGCGCCCGCGAGCGTCGTTGAATTTGGCGTTCGCCGGACCGTCGTCGGCCATGCCGTTCCCGAACCGGCTGACCGTTTCGACCCCGCCCGCGATGAACACGTCGCCTTCGCCGGCGCGGATCGCGTGCGCGGCCATGCGGATGGTCTGCAGCGACGACGAGCAGTAGCGGTTCACCGTCACGCCCGGCGCGTCGAGCCCGGCGAGGATCGCCGATACGCGCCCAATGTTCACGCCGGCCTCGCCGGCGGGCTGGCCGCAGCCCCAGATGACGTCCTCGACCAACGACTTGTCGAGTGCGGGCACCTTGGCGAGCACGGCGTCGATGATGAGCGCCGACAGGTCGTCGGGACGGCAATCGACCAGCGAACCTTTCATGGCTCGCCCGATCGGCGTGCGAGCGGTGGCGACGATAACGGCCTCGGGCATCAGGATCCTCCTGCGTGGAAAAGCCTGTTCACGCTAGCGAAACGCGGCGCGATCGCGCCCACCGGTGGGTAGCGTGCCCGGTGGTGAGCATCGAGCACCAGGGCGAACACGCGGAAGACCCGGCGCTCCAACGTAAGCGCGACAACTTGCGCGACCACCTTCTCGAAGAGCACCGGAGTCATCGGGTCGGGTGGTTGCGGGCCGCGGTGCTCGGCGCGAACGACGGCATCGTGTCGACCAGCAGCCTCGTGATCGGCGTCGCGGCCGCTTCCCCGTCGCGGAGTGCGGTGATGACCGCGGGTGTCGCGGGGCTTGTTGCGGGCGCGATGTCGATGGCTACCGGCGAATACGTATCGGTGAGTTCACAGCGCGACACCGAACAGGCCGACCTGCGGATCGAAGCCGAAGCCCTCGCGGAACACCCGCAAACCGAGCTGCGCGAACTGGCGCGGATCTACGAGACGCGCGGTGTGGAACCCGGCTTGGCGCGCCTGGTCGCGGAGCAGTTGATGGCCCACGATCAGCTTGGCGCCCATGCGCGCGACGAACTCGGCATCACCGAGATCTCGACTGCACGACCACTGCAGGCCGCGTGGACGTCGGCGGCCGCGTTCACGGGAGGCGCGATTTTGCCGCTGCTCGCGATCGGGTTGTCGCCGACCAACATTCGTGTCGGCGTCACGGCGTTGGTCGCACTGATCGCGCTCGCGATCCTCGGCACGCTCGGTGCTCGGGTTGGCGGTGCGCCGTGGCGACCGGCCGCGATACGGGTCGTGTTGTGGAGCTCGCTCGCGATGGCGATCACGTGGGCGATCGGTCGCGCGGTGGGCGCACACGTCTGACGTTCAGTCGCGGTCGATGCGCCGCAAGCCGTTGCGGTAACGCTCCCAGTTCCGCACGTACTCCTGCGCGGGGCCGGAGATCATGCCGGGCTTGACGCGCCCCTCGTGCAGCTTCGCGGGCACCCCGAGCGCCATCGCGCCCGACGGCACTTCCATCCCGTTCGGCACGAGCGCGGAAGCTCCCACGAGCGCGCCGCTGCGCACGATCGCGCGGTGCAGCACGATCGAGCCCGTTCCGATCAGCGCGCCGTCTTCGACCGTGCATCCTTCGAGGTGGGCGAGGTGGCCGATCACGCAATCGGAGCCGATGATCGTCTCGAGGTCTCGCGTGCAGTGGATCACCGCACCATCCTGCACCGAGGTGCGAGCACCGATCACGATTCGACTCTGATCTCCCCGCAACACGGTCTGTGGCCACACTGTCGTCTGAGGGCCGATCTCGACGTTGCCGATGATCGTGGCTTCGGGATGCACGAACGCGTCTGCGTCGATGCGTGGCTCGAGATCGCCGAGGGCGTAGATGGGCACGAAGCGAAACTACCCGCGCCCGATTACCCTCGGCAGCGTGAGCATCGACGTCGAAGCACACGTCGCCCGCATCGCCGAGCAGGGCTACACGATCGTGGAGAACGCGATAGAGCCCGACCTCGTCGATGCGCTCAACGACGACCTCTTGCGCCGCGAACGTTTCTTCGACGTCCAGCCGGCGCCCAACTCGTTCGAAGGTCACCACACGATCCGCATCTACAACCTGCTCGCGTTCGGCGAGTTGTACGAGCGCGTACCCGTGCACGACCACGTGCTCCCGGTGGTGGAAGGCGTGCTCGATCCCGGCTGCCTGAGTTCGTCGCTGTCGTCGATCTCGATCCTTCCGACCGAGAGCGCGCAGCCCATTCATGCCGACGACC
>JAODBJ010000150.1 GCA_025463905.1 Actinomycetes bacterium | reverse complement strand
CCCGTTGTGCCCGCTCGAACCAGTTCACGACGCGAGCAGCTCGGCAAGGTCGCGCGCGAAGTAGGTGAGGACGAAGTCGGCGCCGGCGCGCTTGATCGCGAGCAGGTGTTCGAGCGCCACCGCGGTTCCGTCGATCCAGCCCAGTTGTGCCGCGGCTTTCACCATCGCGTATTCGCCGCTCACGTGGTACGCCGCGACGGGCACGTTCACCTGCGCGCGCACCGCCGCGATCACATCGAGGTAGGCGAGCGCCGGCTTCACCATCACCATGTCGGCGCCTTCGGCGACGTCGAGCGCTATCTCGTCGGCCGCTTCGCGCGCGTTCGCTGCATCCATCTGGTAGGAGCGGCGGTCGCCGAAACGCGGCGCGCACTCTGCCGCGTCGCGGAACGGCCCGTAGAGCGCCGACGCGTACTTCGCCGCGTAGGCAAGAATCGCGGTGGAAGTGTGGCCGGCACTGTCGAGCGCGCGCCGGATCGCCGCGACCTGGCCGTCCATCATCCCCGACGGCGCGACGACGCCGGCTCCGGCGTCGGCCTGGGCCACCGCGATCGATGCGTAGCGTTCGAGCGTGGCGTCATTGTCGACCTCGCCGGACTCCGTGAGGATGCCGCAGTGACCGTGATCGGTGTACTCGTCGAGGCAGTCGTCGGCCATGAGCACGAGGCCATCGCCCACTTCGTCGCGCAGGTTGCGCAGCGCGACCTGCACCACACCGTTCGGATCGTCGGCCTGCGAACCGCGCCCGTCTTTCTGCGCGGGCACACCGAAAAGAATCACCCCGGGCACACCGAGGTCGGCGAGCGAACGCACTTCCTTGCGCAGCGACTCTTGCGTGTGCTGCATCACTCCTGGCATCGACGCGACCGGCTCCGGCGCGTCGATCCCTTCCTTTACGAACAAGGGCGCGACGAGATCGTCGACCGAGAGTCGGTGCTCCGCGACGAGGCGGCGCAGCACCGGCGTGGTGCGCAACCGCCGCATCCGTCGCTCGGGGAAGCTCATGACAACGAGGGTAATGCTGCGAGCAGTGCGTCAACGAGGCCGTCGATCGTGTGGGGATCGGCCTCCTCACTCACTTCCAGGCCGCGTTCCCGCGCGGTCTGCGACGTGACCGGCCCGATCGACACCACCAGAGGTTGGGTGCCGTCGAGTGCACCGACGGTGTCGCAAAAGTTCGAGACCGTCGACGACGACGTGAACGTGATCGCGTCGACCTCGCCCGCTCGCACCCGCGCGAGATCCGCCGCGGCCGGTGACGCCGGGAGCGTGCGGTACACCGCGAGCACGTCGACGTCGTAGCCCTTCTTCCCGAGTCCCTCGGGCAGTACGTCGCGCGCCGTCTCCGCGCGAGCGAGGAGCACCCGTTCGCCGGCGCTCGCGGGCGGCGGGAACGCCTCGACCAACGACTCGGCGACGAACCGTTCGGGAACGAGGTCGGCGACCACGCCGATGTCGGAGAGAGCATCGGCGGTGCCGGGACCGATCGCGGCGATGCGCACGCCACCGAGGCCGCGCGCGTCGAGTCCGTTGGCCAGCAAACCGCGGTCGAAGAAGTGTGCGACCCCGTTCGCCGACGTGAACACGATCCAGCCGTAACGCGCGATGTCGGGGAGCACGAAATCGACCGGTGCGATCTCGATCGACGGCAACTCCACCACCTCGGCACCCAACGACTCGAGGCGCGCTCGCAGCCCGCTCGCCTGTTCACGGGCCCGCGTCACCACCACCCGCCGGCCGAAGAGCGGCCGATCTTCGAACCAACCGAAGTCGAGCGCGGCCACGCCTCCGACCACGATTGCGGACGGCGCTTCCACACCCGCGTCTGCGATCGTTGCGAGCGTGGCCCGGAGCGTTTGCTGCTCAGGTCGCGTTCCCCAACGCACCGCCGCGACCGGAGTAGACGGGTCGCGCCCGCCGGCGACCAACTCCGATGCGATGTCGCGCAGACGGCCGGCGCCCATGAGGATCACGAGCGTGCCGCCCGCGCGGGCAAGCGCGCGCCAGTCGACGCCGGAGGAGCCTTTGGTGGGATCTTCGTGACCGGTGACGATCGTGACATGCGTCGACACATTGCGATGCGTTACGGGGATCCCCGCGTACGCGGGCGCGGCGATCGCGCTGGTGATACCGGGAACGACCTCGAACGCAATGCCCGCGCTGATGAGCGCTTCGGCTTCTTCGCCGCCGCGGCCGAACACGAACGGGTCGCCACCCTTCAGGCGCACGACCTCTCGCCCGTCGGCGCCGCGCGCGACGAGGAGCGCGTTGATCTGCTCCTGCGTCATCGCGGCGCGTCCCGGGGCCTTGCCGACGTCGACGAGTTCCGCGTCGTCGGGCGCGAGTTCCAACAACGCCGGCGACGCGAGCCGGTCGTAGACCACCACCTCGGCGCCAGCGAGCAGTTCCGCGCCCCGGCGCGTCAACAATCCTGGGTCCCCCGGCCCCGCGCCCACGAGGTACACGGCCATGTCAGGCCGCGCCTTCGAGGAGGTACCGGCCGCCGTGGTCGTCGAGCAACGACGCCGCGGCGTCACTACCGACGCGCGGCGGATCGGTACCCGACACCGTGGTACGCACGGCCATCTGGCCGTCGAGTGACGCCAGCAACACGTCGAGGTGGATCACGCCGCCGTCGACGGTCGCGTACGCGCCGCACGGGAGATCGCAGCCGCCACCGAGCGCCGCGAGAAACGCGCGCTCGGCCACTACCGCCGCGCGCACCTCAGCGCGATCGATGCCCTGCAACACGTCTCGGGTTGCGTCATCGTCCGCCCGACATTCCACCGCGAGCGCCCCCTGCGCGACTTGCGGCAACAACACCGACGGCTCGAGAACCTCGGCCACGTGCTCGGTGAGCCCGAGACGTTCGAGCGCGGCGTACGCCATCACGATCGCGTCGAAGCCTTCGGCCTTGCGCAACCGCGTCTCGATGTTGCCCCGCAGCGACGCGAACAACAGATCGGAGCGAAGGTTCGCAAGCTGTGCGCGCCGGCGCACGGACCCGGTCGCGACGACGCCGCCGGTCGGCAGATCGGCCAGCGCGCTTCCCACGAGCGCGTCGCGCGCGTCCGCTCGCTCCGGGAACGCGCCGATCACGAGCCCGCCGGGTGTGATCGCGGGCAAATCCTTTGCCGAGTGCACCGCGATGTCGGCGCGGGCTTCGAAGAGCGCGTTCTGCACTTCCTTCACGAACACACCTTGGCCACCGATGCGGTGAATATCCACGTCCGCGACCCGGTCGCCGGTGGTGTCGACGATCACGTACTCCACTTCGACGCCCAACAACGCGCCGACGCGTTCGGCCTGCCACCGCGCGAGACGGCTGCCGCGGGTCGCGACCCGCAACCGGTCGCCCACGGCTAGTCCTCGGGATTGTCGGGCAGGTTGAAGAGCGTGGCGAGCGCGTCGCCCAGATAGTCGCCGCGGCCGGTGCCCGCGGCGTCCTTCACCCGCACGGTTGGCTCGTGCAGCAGCTTGTTCACGATGCCGCGCGTGAGAGCCTCGACCGCGTCGCGCTGCTCGGCACTCAACCCGACCAGCTTCTTGGCGAAGCGATAGGTTTCGTTCGCCCGCACCTGCTCGCCCGCAACCCGCAGCGCAACGATGAGCGGCGCAACTTCGCGCGCAGCGCGCTCCGAACGGAAGCGCTCCAACTCCGACGCGAGGATCTCGCGTACCCGGCCGATCTCACGCCGGCGCAACTCCGCCGAGCGCTGCGCGAAGTCCTTCAGGTCGTCGAGGTCGAGCAGCGTGACGCCGTCGACCTCACCCACACCAGGGTCGACATCGCGCGGCAGAGCGACGTCGACCACCAGCAGCGGATGGTCGCGCCGCTGGTCCATCACCGCTTCCACCGCGCTGCGCTCGACGAGCACGTGTTGCGAAGCGGTAGAGGTGAGCAAGAGGTCGGCGTTGAGAAGTTCGGATTCGACATCGTCGAGCGACACCGCGCGACCGCCGACCCGCTTCGCGATCTCGAGTGCACGCGCCTTCGTACGATTCGCAACGCACACGTCGACGATGCCGCGCGAACCGAGCGACCGGGCGACGCCTTCGCCCATCTCTCCCGCGCCGATCACGAGCACCCGCGCGCCGTCGAGCGACCCGAGGTACTCACCCGCGACCGCCACCGCGGCCGACGAGATCGACACGGGATGACGGCCAATACCGGTTTCGGTGCGCACCCGCTTGCCCGACTCCACCGCATGGCGGAACAAACGCGACAGCAATTGACCGGATGCGTTCTCGCTGACGGCCATGTCCCACGCCGCGTGTACCTGGCCGAGGATCTCGCTCTCGCCGACGATCATCGAGTCGAGGCCGGCGGCGACCGAGAAGAGGTGCGCGACCGCGGCGTCGTCGTAATACGTGTAGAGGTGGTCGCTGAAGTCGTCGGGGTCCGCGCCGGAGTGCGCGGCCAGGAAGTCGCGCACGTCGCCCACCGCAGCGTGGAACCGCGAGCAGCGCGCGTAGATCTCGGTGCGGTTGCACGTTGAGAGCACCACGACCTCGAGCAGGTGTTCGCGCCCGGCGAGGTCGTGCAGCACCTTGGGCAGGAGCGCGTCGGGCACCGACATGCGCTCGAGCAGGTCCACCGGCACGGTGCGGTGGTTCAGGCCGACGACGATCAGAGACACGACCGGAGAAGCTCCTTCGCCTCGGCTATCTGGCCCGCACGGACCAGATCGAGAATGCCCGAGCGGAACGCCTGCTGCCAATCGGCATCTTCGCTGGAACGTCCGGTCGCCCGCAGCGATTCCCGGGCTTCGGAGAGGAGGTCGAGCAGCGTCTCGTACTCAGGGCCCATCTCCTCGCTGACGTGTCGCTTCAACCAGGTGGCGAGTGCCGGGCTGCGGCCGCCCGTACCGATGGCGACCACGACGTCGGCGCGGCGCACGACCGACATCAGCGTAAAGGAACAGTTGGCGGGATCGTCGGCGCTGTTCACCCATACCCGCTGGGCCTCGCCCGCCGCGTACACCGCAGCGTTCGTGTTCGGGTCGTCGGTGGCAGTGACCGCGAGCCAGGCGTGCTCGAGATCGGTTGAGCGGAACGGACGCTGATGGACGGCAAGGCGTTCAGCCTCGTGCCATGCGCGCACCTCGTCGCCCACTTGCGGCGCGATCACCACCACATCGGCGCCGAGGTCGAGCAGGGGCTCGATCTTCCGGGCGGCGATACGCCCGCCGCCGACCACCACCACCCGCCGGCCCCGCACCAGCAGGTTGACCGGCCAGCCGGCGAGCCCCGCGCGCCCTGGCCCGGTCATCTCACGATGCGGCTTCGGCTGGCCGGCTCTCGCCCGCAGCGGCCGAGAATTTCCGGAGTTGGTAGAAGGAAAGGATCTGCAGCTCGATCGCGAGGTCGACCTTACGCAGCGAAACGCCCTCGGGAACCGAGATCACCGCGGGCGCGAAGTTGAGGATCGACGTGACGCCCGCCGCGACCACCCGGTCGGCGACTTCCTGGGCGGCGACGGCCGGCGTGGCGAGGATCGCGATGGCGATTTCGCGTTCGGCGACGATGCGATCGAGTTCGTCGACCGGTTCGATCGCGAGTTCGCCCACCGGGTGGCCCACAAGCTCCGGATTGGCGTCGACCAGCGCGACCACCCGGAAGCCGCGGGCGCCGAAACCGCGGTAGTTCGCCAGCGCGCGGCCAAGGTTCCCGATACCGACGATCACGACCGGCCAGTCGCGGGTGAGGCCAAGCTCGCGGGAGATCTCGTGCAGTAGGTACTCGACGTCGTACCCGACGCCCCGAGTGCCGTACGAGCCGAGGTAACTCAGGTCTTTGCGGACCTTGGCGGCGTTGACGCCGGCCAATTCGGCGAGGCGCTCCGACGAAATCGTCGAGACCTCACGTTCCGCGGTTTCGAGCAACGCGCGGTAGTAGAGCGGCAGGCGGGCCACCGTGGCCTCTGGGATCCGACGTCGGGACGAATCGCCCACATTGCTCCTGTCCGCGCGGCCTTCTGCGTGAGGAAGCGTAGCGACCTTGTGACCGTTTTCCCTAAGTGGGCGTACGCTGGAACGAGCGTCATGGTTGCCGGTCTCGCCTTCATCGCCACTGCCGTGGCCACCGTGTTCGCCCAGGCCACCGCGGTGCGCTGGAGCCAGGGTCGTCGCCCCCATAACGGCGCGTGGACCTTCGCTCTCGCCCTCTTCGCGCTGGCGAGCGCGGCACTCGCCACCGGCGCCTCCACGGGGTGGGACATCGGCACGTTCCGCGTCTTCTTCTTGCTCGGAGCGGTCCTCAACGTGCCGTGGCTCGCGCTCGGCACCGTGTACCTCCTCGGAAGCGAACGTGCGGGGCGCGCGGTTCGGGCCGGCCTGCTCGTGTTCAGCGGCTTCGCGGCCGGCGTGATGTTCAGCACGCCGGTGCACGGCGTGATCACGGGCACCACGATCCCGGTGGGCAAGGACCATCTCGACGTGTTGCCGCGCGTACTCGCCGGCGTTGGCAGCGGCGTGGGCGCAGTTGTGGTGCTCGGAGGCGCGGTGTGGTCGGCCGTCCGCTTCGCGCGCCGCCGGGACGACCCGATGGCAGCGCGCTTGATGGCGTCGAACCTCTTGATCGCCGCGGGCACGCTCGTGCTGTCGAGCGGTGGCCTGCTGCAGGGTGTGGTCGGCAAGGACGAAGCGTTCGCGCTGACGCTCGCCGTCGGGATCGTGGTGATCTATCTCGGGTTCGTTGTGGCGTCGTCGCGCGCGCGCGAACCGAGCGCGCGGCGCACCAGCTTGCCGGCGAACGTGCGCGGCAGTTCGTCGACCACTTCGACGCGCGTCGGCAACTTGTAGCGCGCGAGGCGCGCCTGCGCGAAGCGCAAGAGGTCGCGGCGATCAATCGTGTGACCCGCTTCGGGGACGACGAACGCGACAACCGCTTCTCCCGTACGCGGGTGCGGTTCGCCGATTACCGCGGCCTCCGCGACATCGGCGTGTTCGATCAACGCGTCTTCGACTTCGGCCGGGTACACGTTGAAGCCTGAAACGATGACGAGATCCTTCGCGCGGTCGACCAAGCTCAACCAACCGGCGTCGTCGGCCACTGCAATGTCGCCCGTGCGCAACCAACCGTCGGGTGTGAGCACACGACGCGTCGCGTCTTCGTCTTCCCAATAACCCATAAAAACATTGGGTCCGTGGACCCAGATCTCGCCGGGGTCGCCCACCAGCGCGTCGGCGCCGTCCGCATCGACGAGACGCAGCTCCACGCCCGGGAGCGCCGGGCCGATCGAACCCGGTCGCAGCCGCGTGTCGACTGCCGACGTCGACACGACGGGCGACGCTTCGGTGAGGCCGTAACCCTCGTAGACCGAAACGCCGAAGCGTTCGCGCATCGCGTGCACTGTGCCCGCGGGCAACGCCGCCGCGCCCGACACCGCGACGCGCACACTCTTGAATGCGTCGCTCGGCGCGTCGCGTTCGTCGAGCGCCAACCAGGCGTCGTAGATCGCGGGCACTGCGGCGATAGTGGTGACGTCGTGGTCGCGTACGACGCGCAACGTGTCGGCGGGATGGAAGTGCTCGATAAGCGTGACGGACCCGCCGGCGAACAACGGCAGCGCGAGCGCGACGTTCAGGCCGAAGATGTGAAAGCACGGCAGCACACCGAGACCGACGTCGTCGGGTGTGAGCGCGAGCCCCGGGTGACGCTGCACCTGCTCGAGGTTGGCGAGCAAGGAACCGTGCGTGAGCACCGCGGGGCGCGGCGGGCCGGCCGTCCCGCTCGTGAAGAGCAGTGCCGCCGCGTCGGCCGGAGCGCGTTCGACGAACTCGATCGGCGCCGCGTCGGGACCGTCGTCGGTGAGCACGACGACCTTCCGATCGCCGGCAGCTTCGACGGCGATCGCTTCCGACGCCGGTGACGTCACCACCACGGCCGCGCCGACGGTGTCGAGTTCGCGGCGAAGTTCGATGAACGGTGCAGTGGGATTGCACGGCACCGCGATCGCGCCTGCGCCCAGCGCGCCGAGGTAACCCGCGACGAACGCGGGCTCGTTCCCGAGCACCAGGGCCACCCGGGCGCCGGCCGGTGCCAGCCCCGACAGGAGGCCCGCAGTGCGGGCCGAACGAGCGGCCAGCTCACCGAATGTGACGGTGGTGTCGCCGAAGCGCAGGGCGGTGCGCCCCGGTTCGCGCTCGGCGGTGGCCAGCAACGCACGAGCGAGGTTCACGGCGGCGGATCGTACCTTCGGGTGTTCTCGAGTGCTGAAGGTCACGAAATACCACGGAGAGTGATCGAAGTTCTCAAGGACCGCTCAGTCCGTGCCGTTATTCAGTCCAGCACGGAGGCACGGGAGGGTCGGGAAACCGGCTGCCAGCGCCGATCGTGCGCCGATCGGGGGTCCCGGTCTGTGGATACGGACGTGTGATCATCGGAGGGGTGCGCCCTCTGATGTTCACGCAACGTAGCCTCCCAGCCCGCCCCAGAGCGTCCGCATCTGCGGCCGGGTCCCCGAATTTCTTGATCCCTCGGATCAGCCCAGGTGGAAGACGAACTGGGCGACGCCGGCGAGCAGGATCATCGCAATGAGGAGCCCAAGGATCAGCGCCGTCCCGGCCCTCACCGGTTCGCCGCCGCGGGGTCGAACGAGATCGTGATCTTCGTCCCCGCCTTCAACCCCAAGTCCTGCGCCGCCGAACGCTGGTCGAGCGCAACCGCGAGCAGGCCGTAGGAGTCGACGAGCACGACGGCCTCCGAAGGCTTCGCCTCGGCGAACGCCGGAACCCAGCGGGCGAGGCGGGTCTTGTCGCCGTAGCCGAGCTCCACCGAGTCGCCTACCCGCACCCCTCGCAGCGCCAGCAGGTCGGGGTCGATGTTGGTCTGGCAGTTGCCGAAGCGGTCGACCCACAGCACCTCGCCGACGAACGAGGCCTCTTCTTCGCTCGGCAGCGGCAGTAAGCCCGGCACCAGCGAAGTCGCATCGACCACGTCGCCGAGGTCGGTGATCGCGACACCCGTCGCGAGGTGCGCAGCGGCCGGAGCCATCACATCGCGGCCGGCGAAGGTTTCCCCGGGCGAGGCGAGTTGAAAGTCGGGGTTCGTCAGCGACACCACGGTCCGGGCGCCGCCCAACATCGCGACCGACGGTGCCAGCAAGCCGTTATCGGGACCCACCAAGAAGCCGTTTTCGACCTCGACCGCGATACAACGGCGCTCGGTGCCCACGCCTGGGTCGACCACCGCGAGCACGACACCTTCGGGCAGGTACTGCACCGAGCGCACCAGGGTGAGAGCCCCGGCGCGCACGTCGAAAGGTGGGACGTCGTGGGTGATGTCGATCACCCGCAGGTCCGGGGCGACGTCGAGCATGACGGCATGACACACGCCGACGAACTCGTCGACCCGGCCGTAATCAGAGAGGAAGGAGACGAAACGAGCGCGTTCGGACACCGTCAGAGACGGTACCGGCCCCGTTCCCCGTGACGCGAAGCGTCAGGTGCGGTCAGCCGGCTTGTGTGTATCGAGATGCCAGGTACGTGTCGACATCGGTTTCGGAGACCCGGAACGACCGACCCACCCGCACCGCGGGGAGGTCACCCGCCTTGATCAGCCGGTAGACCGTCATCGACGACACCCGCATCAGATCCGCGACTTCCTGAACAGTCAGAAAGCGCGCTTTACTCAGCCCTTGCGCCACGGCGGTGACTCCCTACTCCTCCCGCTGCTGGGAGCGTACGCCGCGCAACGTTTGTTGTCGAGCGTCAACTCACGATGGCGGTTGGGGCCTTCGTGGGTTTTGAGACAAACCCGCCGTGTCGGTGACGGCGGCGGCGAAGGCCCCGTCGATGGCGTGAAGCAACGGCGCGTACGCAGCCGGCGACTGGCCGACGTGCACCGGCACGACCACGGCCTGGCGTTGCTCGCTCGCCACCATCCCGACGGCAAGCGCCTGCAGGCCGGCGAACGCAATCACGGGAATCCCCCGATTGAGCGCGCCGAGCACGAACGGCCCGTCGGCCACCACCAGTGCGGGGCGGGGCAGCGCCGACAGCCATTCGTCGGCAACGTCGGGACCCCGGGTCGCGTACAGGTGCTCGCCGTCGGTCACGACCGCGACCCCGTCGAGGAACCGAAGCCGCCGGGCGCGACGCCCGTCGACCCGCAGGGGGCCGGAATCGCCCTTCTCGGCCACGGGCGCACCGACGGCCCGGGCGAGGCGTGCCAGGCGGAGATGTAGCGGCAACAGGGAGGCCGGCGCGGCCGTCGCGAGAGCGACCGGCGCGCGGCCGGACGCGTGGCGGGCAAGCATGGTGGCCGCGGTGGTGGCGGCCCGGAGCGTGTGCTCCGGGTTGATGCCGGGAGCCCGGACATCGCAACCCCACACTTCCTCGAGTGCGGCGAGCGCTCGCTGGCGGCTGCGGTCGCGCAACGGTGGAAGGCCGGCGAGATGCGCACGGTCGCCCGAAACGATGCGCTCGACGAGGTGAGCCAGCTCAGTGCTCGGCAGACCGCCCGGACCGCACACGCCGGACTCGAGGAGCTCCGCCGCCGTCGTGGAGCGGCTCATTCCAGTCGGCCGAGCTCCTGCGAACGGTTCGTGGCCGCGACCACGGCGTCGAGGAAGGCGGCGCGCACGCCGGCGGACTCGAGGGCATGCAAGCCTGCCGCGGTGGTGCCACCGGGCGACGTGACCGCCGCCCGCAGCTCCTCGGGGCCGTCGTCGCCCTCGGCGAGCAGGGTGGCCGAACCCAAGAGCGTCTCCACCACGAGGGCCTTGGCGACCGGGCGGGGCAGTCCCACGAGCACGCCGGCCTCGATCAAGGCTTCGGCGACGAGCGCCACGTAGGCCGGGCCCGAGCCGGAAAGGCCAGTGACCGCGTCGAGATGTTTCTCGTCGAGGCGAACCACGATGCCGACGCTGCCGAGCAGGCGACCGGCCAGCTCGAGATGCACGTCGGTGGCATGCGCGCCGGGCGAGATCGCGGAGGCACCGCGGCCGACGAGCGCCGGGGCGTTCGGCATCGCACGAACCACTGGGTGGCCGGGCACAGCAGCTTCCAACGCCGAGATCGTGACGCCGGCCGCGATCGACAACACGAGCGCGTCGTCGCGCAACGCGGGCCGCGCCGCTTCGAGGGCGCCACTGACGTCGCCGGGCTTCACCGCAACGACGACCACATCGGCGTCGCCGACTGCCCACGCCCCGCTCGGCACGACGCGGACTTTCGGGAACTGCGCCTCGATGTCGCGACGCCGATCAGGGTCGACCTCGGCGACGCACAGATCGTCGCCGTCCCATCCGGCGTCGAGCAGGCCGCCCAAGAGCGCGGCGCCCATCCTGCCGCCGCCGAGGAGCGCCAATCTGGTCACACAGCGAGGTTACGCCGGGAACCGAGAACCCACGTCGGATGACCTTCGAGAAGTGCGCGCTGGAAGCTCGCAACGCGCCGTCTTCGAAGGCGGACGCAACAAGGCCCGAGGAACTTTCGGAACGCCCCGCACTTCCCCGAACGGGGCGGGCCTCCGGCACCTCGGGCCTGTCACCGCGCCCCTTGCGGGGTGCTGCGGAAGGCAACCTAGCACGGTCCGTTCGACGCATGCCAACGCAACTTGCGACAGTTTGTCGCTATGTTGCGTTATCAGCGGGCCGGCGGAAGGTGATCCTCAGCACGGCCTGAAAGTAGTTCTCCACCAGCTCGTACATCGAGCCGATGATGCGGTCGAGTTCGGCCTCGTCGAGGTGCTCCAACAACGTTCGGCCGACGAGATACACGTCGCCGTCAGGGCCGACGGAGAAGTGC
The DNA here is from genome assembly GCA_025463905.1 of Actinomycetes bacterium. Lineage (GTDB taxonomy): Bacteria > Actinomycetota > Acidimicrobiia > IMCC26256 > PALSA-610 > JAODBJ01. Next base: position 11,604 of record JAODBJ010000150.1, on the reverse strand, counting down.
GCGGCGTACGTCGTGTGATTGCGTCGCAAGAGGTATCTGTACAGCTCGTCGTGATGCGCGGGCGGGTCCGGCAAGAAGTAGCACTCGTAGCGCAACGTGCGTTGGTGAAAGTCGAAGTAGATCGTCGACGCGTCGCGGCCATCGCAACCGAAGCGGACGTACCAGCGCGGGATCGACGCGTCGAACTCGACGGTCTGCACCCACGGTTCGTGCGCGACGGTCCCTTCGAGATGGGACGCGATCATCGCCTGCTTGGCGGCAATGAATTCGGGGTCGAGCGCGGGGTCGCTCACTGCTAGGAGCAGCGGACGGGTTCACGCACCACGAGGTCGGCGTAGAGGCGGCGCAACCGCGCCGCGGTGATGCTCCACGAGTACCGGCGTGACCGTGCGTGCGCGCTGATGCCCATCTCGGCGTGCAGGTCGGTGTCGTCGAGCAACAACGCAACCGTGGCGGCCCAGTCGGCCGGGTCGCGACTCGCAACCAGGAAGCCGGTGTGCGCGTCGTCGACCAACGAACGCAAACCACCGACCGCCGCAGCGACCACAGGGGTTCCGCACGCCGCCGCTTCGAGCGCGACGAGTCCGAACGACTCAGTGCGCGACGGCACCAGACAGACATCAGCGGCGCGGTAGAAGTCGGGGAGGCGATGGTGCGGCTGGGGCGGCACGAAGCGCACCTGGTGCGAGACCCCGAGTTCGTGCACGAGCGCGTGCAGCCGGGCGAGTTCGCCGTCGCCATCGGCGCCGCTCGCGCCGCCCACGATCACCAACACGGCTTCGGGATCGCGGAGTTCGGCGAGGCACGACACCGCGAGGTCGGCGCCCTTCAAACGTTGTATGCGCCCCACGAACAACAAGACGCGCCGGCCTTCGACACCCAACGCGCGCTTCGCGCGTTCACGACCGTCGGCGGTGAACAGCGTGTGGTCGACACCCGGCGCGACCACCTCGATGCGCTCGGCGTCGATGTCGTACAACGACGCCAGTTGGCTGCGTTCGTCGGGGGTTGACGCGAGCACGAGGTCGCTGCACGACATGATCTGTTGCTCGATGCGCACACGATCTTGCGGATCGTCGGCAATGCCTGCGTCGGCTTTCACGCGCGCGAGCGTGTGGAACGTCGCGACGAGCGGCACGTCGAACCGGTGCTTCAACCGGTGCGCGACGTCGCCGGAAAGCCAGTAGTTCGCGTGCAACATGTCGTACGACGAGCCATCCGACACGAGTTGTTCGACCCGGTCGGTGAACGCATCGATCAGACCCGGCAACTCGCACTTCTCGACGGCTGCGCGCGGGCCGGCCTCAACGTGCAAAACCCGGAACCCGGGCTCGACCTCAACGACGCTCGGCTGCGACGGATGCTCGGCGCGCGTGAAGACGTCGGTGTGCACTCCTGCTCGCGCGAGCGACGAGGCGAGCGCCTTCACATATACGTTCATCCCGCCCCCATCGCCCGCGCCTGGTTGCGCGAGCGGGGACGTGTGCACGCTGAACATTGCGACGCGCCGCACCGACATCGGTTCGGATCGTACCCAACTGCCCGGGGTTCGACCTTTCGGTCAGGTGTTGGATCAGGCCTGGACGGCGTCTTGGTCGATGCCGCTGCGAGCTCGGTCGGCAGCGGCTTCGCCCTGGAACGACCGGTAGATCTCGACCAGGAGCTGCTTCTGGCGTTCGGTGATCGTCGGGTCGCGCAGGATCTCGCCGACCAGATCGCCGTCGTCCTCGCGCTCGTCGAGGATGCCGGCCCGCACGTAAAGCGTCTCGGCCGAGATGCGCAAGCCCTTCGCGATTGCCTGGAGGATCTCGGCCGACGGCTTGCGCAGGCCCCGCTCGATCTGGCTGAGGTAGGGATTGGAGATACCGGCGAGTTCGCTCAGTTTCCGCAATGAAAGCCGCGCCGTGCGCCGCTGGTCACGGATGAATTCGCCCAGGTCGTGGAGTCGCGACTCGAGGATGTTGTCGGGACTCATCCCGATGTCGCGGCCGCCTGCCGCAGCGCGATCTCGTGCTCGACCGCATCGAGTACCTCGTGCAAGCGGTGTCGCACATCCGACAGGTCGCGTTCGAACTCGGAGAGTTCGGCGCGAACCGACGCGAGGCCAGCGTCGTCGAGCGTTGGCAGGTTCGCGAGCGTCGTGTCGTTGATCAGACGTTCACGACCGTCGGTGAAGCGGAGTTCGAGAACGGGCGCGTTGGGTTCGGCCAGCCGGGTCTGGCTGTTGGAGGCACGACCGCTGTCGCCGGCCAGGATCGAGGGGAGCTGCGCGATGAGGTCCTCAACGCTGCCGCCGGCGCGCCGGCGCTCGACTTCCGCGTCGAGGATCTCGATACGGGCCTGCGCGAGACGGCGGTAATAGGACACCGACGTTTCGACGTTGACGCAGTCCGACTTCATCGCCCGCAGCGTGTCGGTCGGCCGCGCGTCGAGGCCTTCGACGTACGACGGGTCGAGCAGCGGCTTGATGTGGTCGGTGGTCATGGCCCCCCGTGTAGTCGAATCAGAGTACCCAACCACATCGGCAGGGAGGGACCATGGGTGAGCACCGGAGCCACCCTTCTCAGCCACCGGAAACCGGGGGGAGGACGGCAACTTCGTCGCCGTCGGCCAGCACGGTGGCGAGTCCATCGACCGGGTCGTCGCCATTCACCCATACCCGCGATCGTTCCAATACCGCGGCGAAATCGGCTCCGTAGGTAACCCTGGCATCGTCGAGGAGTGCGGCGAGGGTGCCGCCGGGCGCGCGCATCGCCTCGCCGGTGCCGGCCGCCTCGCGCGCCCGGGCGAACAGTCGGAGCCGGACCGTCATCAGCGCGGCTCTTCGCGCTGCTCCTGCTTCACGACGTTGGTACGAGCAGTCGGGATCGCTTCGAGGCGGTCGGCGTCGATCGGTTCGCCGGTGACTTCGTCGATGCCGTACGTGCCGTCGTCGACCCGTTGCAGGGCGGCTTCGATCTCGTCCAGTTCGGTTTCGAGGCGTTCGAGGATCGAGAGGTCCTTTTCGCGTTCGAAGGTCTCGGTGCCGAGGTCGGCGGGGTGCTGGTCGTACGCCGCGAGCTCACCGACTTGCTCGTTCTCCGGCGCGTCGCCGATCTCCTCGCGCATCGATGAGATGAGTCCGTTGATCCGCTCGCGTTCGCTGTTCAGGCGGTCCCGCGCCTGCGCCGCGTCGATGTTGTCGCTCATGCTGCGGAGGGTACCCATTTCCGGTCAGTCGTGGCCGCGCGACTCGAGCAGTTCGATCTCGTCGGCGATCCAGTGTTCGACCGACGCGAGGCGGTCGGCGGCGTTGCCGGCTTCGAGCACCCGTTGCGCGTCCAGTGGCCCCATCGGCGCCAATGCTGCCGCCTCGAACGACGCCTGCACCGCGTCCGGCGCAAGTGCGACGTCGATCTCGGAGGCGCGGGCGTCGAACTGCGACCACAACGCGAAAAGGCGCACCAGCGCGTCCTGGACGCGGTCGCGTATCGCGTGGGCGATCGCCTCGTCGGGCGCGGAGAGTTCGGGTTCGACGAGCTCGGCGACCTCGGCGACCGGGTAGGGGTCTTCGGGCAGCCACGCGTCCACGCGAAGCCTTCGTACGCCGACAGCGCGCAAGGCGTAACCACCGTCGTCGAGCTCGGCGATCTGCACGATGCGTGCGAGGGTGCCGATCGAGAAGCGCACGTCGCCACCACCCACTTCGCTACCGCGTTCGATGAGCACGACTCCAAACTCATGGTCTTCGCGGGCGCAGTCGCGCATCATCGCCCGGTAGCGGGGCTCGAACACGTGCAGGGGTAACAGCCCGTAGGGGAACAGCACGGTGCCGAGTGGGAACATCGGCAGCCGGCGCGTGTTGTCAGGACCCGTCAATTGAGGCGCGCCCGGTAGGTGCGCGCTTGACGCAAGAGCGCCTTGCTCTCCATCGACTGACTCGCGCCCGCCTCGAGGACGCGCGCCGCGTCGGCGAAGCGACCGACGTTCGCAAGTTGCGCGCCGAGCGAGAGGCGCTCGGCGGACCCGAGTGACGGGATCATCAGGTGCAGGTCGAGCAACGCGCCGAGACGCACCGGGTCGTTCGCGAACGGGCCGTGTTCGAGGTTCGCGAACATCCGTTTCAATATCTGCAATGCGGTCGCGGGCGCGAGGAATGCCGCGTCGAACGGTTGCGCGCCGCCGGCAACGCGGTGGAAGAGCGCGGCACATCCGTCGGAGTCGAGAAGCGTGCCGCCGTTGAACGGGTCGCAGTACACGTCGGCGTCGGCCGCGCGCACGAGAAAATGCCCGGGCATGCCAATACCGAGCACGCCGACGCCGAGGCGCCGGCCGACCTCGATCATCACGACAGCGAGGGTGATCGGAATGCCGACGCGTCGTTCGAGCACCTGGTCGAGGAACGAGTTATCCGGATCGTCGTAGCGGGCGGTGTTGCCCCGGAACCCGACGGCGCCGAAAAGGTGCCCGGCAAGCGCGTCGAACGTCGTTTCGCCGCATCCCAGCGCGAGGTCGTCGAGCCGCGCGAGACCCTCGGCGATGTCGAAGGGTGCGCGGGCGTGTGCCGACATCACGAGCGCGACTTCGTCGAGCGGAAGCTCGGCCCCAGGGCGCGAAACGAGCGACGCGAATCGCGCAACGAGGTCCATCGGAAGCGACGGTACCCGGCCGTTACAATCGCTTCGATGGTGGCGCGCCGTGAACTGTCACCGCGTGAGCCCGCGGGCGAGTCAGCGGGTGAGGCCATGGGTGAGGCAATGGGTGAAGCAATCGACGACTCCTTGCGCCAACGGGCAGCGAGCCGGCTGCGGTCGCACCGCCAACGCCTCACCGCCGGCCGCGAGCAACTCATCGAAGTCCTCGCCGCCGCGGACCGCCCCCTCACGATTCCCGAGATCCTCCAGATGCGGAAGGGTCTGGCGCAAAGCTCGGTGTACCGAAATCTCGTGATCCTCGAAGAGTCGGGCGTGGTACATCCCGTGATCACGAGGGACGAGTTCGCCCGTTACGAGTTGGCCGAGGATCTCACTGGCCATCACCACCACCTGGTGTGTGCCACGTGCGGCCGGTTGGAGGATCTCCCGGCGACACCCGCGCTCGAGAAGTCGGTGGCGGCATCGATCGTCCTCGCGGAGCGAACGAGCGGGTTCCGGACGGAGCATCATCGCCTCGATCTTGTCGGTGTGTGCGCCGACTGCTCCTGAATCTGATGGCGTGGGCACGCACGGCAATCGCGATGCTCGGTCTGGCGCTCGGATTCGTCGTTGTGGCGCCATCTCCTGCATTCGCGCACGGCACCGCGCAGGTACCCGCCACCGACTACGTCGTGTCGGTGCAGTCGGTCGAACCGGCGATCGCCGGCGTCACAGTTCGCGTGGTCGACAACGGTGCTCGCCTCGAGTTGAGCAATCGCAGCGCGATGGATGTCACCGTGCTCGGGTACGACAACGAGCCATATCTGCGGGTCGGCCGCAACGGCGTGTTCGAGAACGAGCGATCTCCGGCCGTGTACTGGAACAAGCAACGCGCGATCGCCAGCGCACCGCCGCCCCGTACCTACAACGCGAAGCAGCCGCCCGACTGGCATCGCATCTCGCGCGGACATCGGGCGCGCTGGCACGACCATCGTGCGCACTACATGGGCGGCACACCAAGTGACGGCACGCGAGTGGTGCTGCGAGATCGGGTGCCACTCGAGATCGCCGGGAACAACCGCGCCGGTGCGATCAACATCGTGGTCCGCTACGTGCCGCCGCCCTCGGCGCTCCCATCGCTCTTGCTCGCAGCCGGCGTTGCCATTGCACTCGTTGTCGCGGCACGAACCAGGTGGTGGGCACGTGTGCTCGCGGGCAGTCTTGCCGTCCTGGTGGGCTCCGCGCTCGCGCAGATCCTCGGCGAATGGGATGCCGTCACGTTGTCGCTCCCGAGCCGGTTGGGTGAGCATGCGTACGTGTTCGCCGGGATTCTGCTCGGCACCGCCGCGTTCGTCTGGATCCTCATGCGGCAGGGATCGCCGTACGACGCGACGCCAATCGCGCTCCTGGCCGGCGTCGCGCTGCTGCTTGCGAGCGGGCTCTCGGGGCTCCCGCTGCTCGTCCACTCCGAATTGCCCACGATGTACGCGCCCGCACTGGAGCGCGCGCTGATTGCAACCACGATCGGCGCAGGAGTCGCGACCGTTCTGATCTCGGCGACGCGACTCCGCCGGCCGTTCCAGGCCGGAAGGCGTCAGGAATCGTCGACTGCGAACGCGATTCGGCGTTCGATATACGCCGAGAAGTAGCTGCGGTAGCGCTCCTGTAGCGCCGGGAGCTTCCAGTCGGCGCCCGTCACGAGCCGGCGACACGACGCGGTTTCGCAGGCGCAGACGAACTCGTCGTAGTCGTTCGTGTCAGACATCGCGTAGTCGAAGCACAGCTCTTCGCCCGCGGCGACGTCGCGCATCGTGACCACAAGGCAGGTGCCGACAATTCCGCAGTTGGGCTCACAGGAGTGGTTGACGTAGTCGGCGGGGGCGTAGGGCGGAAGACTGACGAGGTAGAGGCGTTCGTCGATCTGGATGGAATGCGTACGCAGGTCTTCGTCGAGCGTGTCGAACTCGGCCCGTTCCACCACGCACCCGCCGAATCCGCACACGGTGGTGCCAGCCGTGATCGCGTCGGTGGCGAAGATGCCCAAACCTTTGCGCCCGGCGGGCTGCAACTCAGCGGCGGGATGGAGCCATGACTGCTGCACGAGCGCGGGATATTAGGGGACGTGCTGCGAGCTGAGGCTCCGGGTGATGGCGCGTCGAGTGGCCGCGAGCGCGACACTGGAGACGTGGGTAAACGACAAGAACGCGATCGCCTCGTTCGCCGGCGGGTCGCCGCGTTGCGGCGGTCGGAGCAACCGGCGCGCCCGCCCGTGCGGCCCGGGCGCGTTTCACCGGCGCGCCCGGTTCCCGCGAGTATCCCGCGCCCTCCGTACGCTCCCGACGCGCCGGCCTTGATCGCGGCCGTGCCTCCCGAGGAACTCGCCGACCGCATGCGAGTTGCGGGCCGGCTGGCGCGTGAGGTGCTCCTCGAGATTGCGGAGGCAGTACGCCCCGGCGTCACCTCCGACGAACTCGACCGGGTCTGCCACGAAGCGTGCATCGCTCGCGGCGGCTACCCGAGCCCGCTGCACTACAAGGGGTTCCCGAAGTCGCTCTGCACGTCGGTGAACGAGATCATCTGTCACGGCATCCCCGACGACCGTGCACTCCTCGATGGCGACATCGTCGACTGCGACGTGACCATCTTCGTGAACGGCGTGCACGGCGACCACAACGAGACCTTCGTCGTCGGCAACGTCGACGAGCGCGGGCGCGAATTGGTACAGGTCACGAACGAGGCGATGTGGAAGGGCATCGAGGCCGTGCGGCCCGGCGCCCGCGTATACGACATCGGCCGCGCGATCCAGACGCACGCCGAAGCCCAAGGGTTTGGTGTGGTGCGATCGTTCGTGGGCCACGGCATCGGGACGGAGTTCCATACCGCGCCGTCGATCCCGCACTACTACGACCCGTACGCCGACACCGTGCTCGAGGCCGGCACGCTCTTCACGATCGAGCCCATGATCACGGAAGGCTCGTACGAGCTCGGACGCATCTGGCCCGACGGCTGGACCGCGCCGACTCGCGACGGCTCCCGCTGCGCGCAGTTCGAGCACACCGTGCTCGTCACACCCACGGGTCACGAAGTGCTGACGCTGCTGCCCAGCGAAGAGCGCAGCCCGCTCTCCGCCGCGTCCTACGTCTTGCAGCGCTGAGAACATCTCGTTCGCCATGAGACGTGCCAGTGCGGCATACTGAGAACGAGTCTCAGTCTGCCCGGAAAGAGGCACCCGTGGGCAGCCAGCCTGTCGTTGCGGCGCAGCACGTGTCGTTCGCTTACGGCATCGATCCCGTGCTCACCGACGTGTCGTTCGAGATCGGCGGCGGTGAGTTCGTCGCGCTCGTCGGCCCGAACGGGTCCGGGAAGTCCACCTTGCTCCGGATCCTGCTCGGGGTGCTGCGACCTCAGCGCGGCGGGGTGGCGCTGTTCGGCCAGAACCCGCGCGTGCTGCGAGATCGTTTCCGGGTCGGCTATGTGCCGCAACGGGTGGCGGTGCCATCCGATCTTCCGGCCACGGTGGAGGAAGTCGTGCGTTCGGGCCGGCTCGCTCGTCGCGGATGGTGGCGACCGGCGACGGCGACCGACCGTGGCGCGGTCGACCACGCGCTCGAATCGGTCGCGATGGCGCACATGCGCAAGCAGCCGCTGCGCGAATGTTCGGGTGGTCAGCAACAGCGCGTCCTCATCGCCAAGGCGCTCGTGGGCGACCCGGAACTCCTCGTGCTCGACGAGCCGATTGCGGGCGTCGACGTCGAGTCGCAACAGCTGTTCCGTGACTCGCTCGTGCATTTGGTCGAGGCCCATGACGCGACAGTCCTCCTCGTGTCGCACGAGTTAGGCGCAGTCGCGAACGATCTCGACCGTGTTGTCGTGCTGAAGCAGTCGGTGGTGTTCGACGGCAAACCGCAAGACCTCACGGCCCGCGGCGTGAGCCTCGGCGTGCACCGCGACGACCTGCCGCTCTGGCTGGAGGGGCTGGCATGACCGTGATCGTGGGCGCGCTGCCGTTGCCGTGGCCGTTCGAACGCGAATACATGCAGCTCGCGCTCGCGGCCGGTCTCACCGTTGGCGCATGCGCACCGCTCATCGGCGCATTTCTGGTGCAGAAGCGGATGTCGCTCATGGGCGACGGCATTGGGCACCTGGCCTTCGCCGGGGTTGCGGCCGGACTCCTCGCCAACGTCTGGCCGATCTGGACCGCGCTGATCGCCGCGGTGATCGGCGCGGTCGCGATCGAATGGTTGCGCTCGCACGGCCGCGCGAGCGGCGACCTCGCGCTCGCGTTGTTCTTCTACGGCGGCATCGCAGGTGGTGCGGTACTCGTGAGCCGGGCCGGCGCAGGGAGCACCAATGTGCTGCCCTACCTCTTCGGTTCGGTACTCACCGCGACCCGCGGCGACGTGGCGATTGTGATGGTGCTCGGCGTATGCATCGTGTTGACGTTGCTGGTCACGGGCCGAGCGCTCTTCGCGATCGTGCTCGACGAAGAATCCGCCCGCGTCTCCGGCCTTCCTGTCGACACGCTCAACACGCTGCTCGCTGCGTTGACGGCGATCACGATCGTCGCCGCGATGCGAGTTGTCGGTGTGCTGCTCGTCGCCGCGCTCATGGTGTTACCCGTGGCGACCAGCCGCCTCGTTGCTCGCTCGTTCCGCGCCACGCTTGTGGGGGCGACCGTGGTGGGCATGGCATCGGTGGTGATGGGCCTGGTCGCCGCGCGCGCGTGGTCGCTCGCGCCCGGCGGTTCGATCGTGCTCGCGGTCGCACTGTGTTTCACGATCACCGCGATCGTCGCGAGCGCGTTGCGCCTCGGTCAAGGTGCAGCCGTCGTGCCCACCACCTGAAACCGCCCGAGTAGCGTCCCGCGCCGTGCGGATGGCAGGCGAACGCGCTCTGGTTACGGGATCGACGTCGGGGATCGGTCGTGCGATCGCGGTGGAGTTCGCGGCGCAGGGTGCCGACGTCGTCGTTACGGGACGCGACCCGGGTCGTGGCGCGGCCGTGGTGGAGGAGATCTCTCGCGCCGGCGGGGGTGCATCGTTCGTAGCCGCCGATCTCAACGACGAAGACGCATGCGAGGCGTTGGTCGACGAGGCCGTCGGGCGCATGGGCGGCCTCACGGTGCTGGTGAACAACGCGGCCGGAAACGGTGCCGGCGACGGCCCGGTGGCCGACGTGCCCACCGAGGCGTGGGAGCGCATCCTGCGGGTCGACGTAACCGCACCCATGTGGTTGTGCCGCGGGACGATTCCCCACATGCGGGACGCGGGCCACGGCGCGATCGTGAACATCTCGTCGCGGCAGGCGGAACGCGCGAGCCGAGGATTTGCCGCGTACATCGCGGCCAAGGGCGCGTTGAACGCGCTCACGCGCTCGATCGCGGTGGACTACGCCGACGAGAACATCCGGTGCAACACGATCAGCCCGGGTTATGTGCTCAACGATCGACGCGACGCAGACATCACTGCCGAACGCCGCGCCCGGTACCAAGGAATGCACCTCACCCGCCTCGGTTTGGCGGGAGATATCGCGCACGCGGCGGTGTACCTCGCGTCGCGCGAATCGGAGTTCGTCACCGGCGTGAACCTCCAACTCGACGGCGGGAGCAGCATTGCTCGCGGCCTCACCCTCGGATAGGCGAACCATGAACCCGCGGGCCTGCGTGAGCGCGATCTGCACCTACAAATTGCCGCTCGACGAAGATCTCGAGTTCTGGCGCCGGCACGGCATCGAACGAGTCGGCGTATCAGTCGCGAAACTCGAAGCGTTCGGGTGGGACACCGGGATCGCGCTCGTCGCCGACGCGGTCGCGAACGGACTCGACGTCGCGAACTTGATCGGCCTCGGCCCCTTCGAGCTCGCGAACCCCGGCCAGTGGGAACGCCAGCGCGAGCGGCTCCAGCGCGCACTCGACGCTGGCGTCGCGCTCGGCGCCGGTTGCCTCGTGTTCACCACCGGACCCGCCGGCCCGCTGTCGTGGGAAGAAGCAGCCGATGCGCTCGAAACCGCACTCGCGCCCGTCGTTCGCGACGCCGCGACACGCGGCGTTCCGTTCGCGTTGGAGCACACGAACTCGTTGCGCGTCGATGTGGGTTTCGTGCACTCACTGCACGATGTCATCGACCTCGCGCGCCGTCTCGACACCGGTGTGTGCATGGAGATCAACGCCTGCTGGGCCGAACGCGATCTTGCGTCGACCATCGCGTCGGGTGCCGACCGCCTGCGTCTCGTGCAAGTGAGCGACTACGCGATCGGCACCCTCTGCACGCCGGATCGACTCGTTCCGGGCGATGGAGACATACCGATCGAACGCATCCTGCGCACCGTGATCGAAGCCGGCTACCCGGGCGTCTTCGACCTCGAGCTGATCGGACCGCGCATCGACGCCGAGGGCTACGACGCAGCGATCCCGCGAGCGGTGGCGAATCTCGACGGTCTGCTCGCGACCCTCGGCGCGTAATCCGCTCCGCGCGCGCCTCCGTGTACCACTCTGGGTACCGGGGAACGCGCCCGGAGGCGCCGATTGTGGGGAGCGGGAGTTGCCCATCGTGCAGAGCGAGCGCAGCATCGACGTGCATTGGCCGCCGGATCACGTGTTCGCGGTATTGAGCGATCCGCGCCGGCTCGCCGCGTGGTCGACGCTAGTGGTGACAGCAGAGGGAACCGGGACGGCCGATACCTGGCACCACGACGGAGCGAGCAACGACGCGGACGGTTGGGCCAACGGCGAGCACGTGGCGTTGCGGTGGCGGTGGCAGGGCCGCGACGAACTGGTGGACGCGACGCTCGCACTCGGCGACGCGCCCTTCGCGGTTCGATACGAAGCCACAACCGGCGACGGCACCCGCTTCGAAGTCCGCCAGTGCGTCGGCGAAGGCACGTCCGGAGCCCACATCGATGTCGCCGTCGACCTCGACTTTCCATCCGCCGCGGTGCCCGAGAACCACGCATCGCTCCAACGCGCGCTGGACGCCGAAGTGGAGCAGATGAC
>JAODBJ010000115.1 GCA_025463905.1 Actinomycetes bacterium | reverse complement strand
GCGCTCGCGCTCTTCGGCTTCGTCCTCGCGTTCATCATCAGCTGACGTCGTCGAACGAAACCAAAGGAGACACTGTGCGCAAGCGCCAGTTGCTTGCCGGACTTGCGATCGCCGGGTTCGCGCTCTTCGCGACGGCCGGCGTCGCCGCCGCCCAAACCACGCCCCCGACCACGATCAAGTTCGCGGACGAGGCGGCGAAGCAATGCTTCGACAAGCTTGAGAAGGGCGGCACGATCGACGACTGCCAGAAGGCGCCGAGCCCGATCCTGCCTGCGGCGAACGAGATGATCTGGGGTTCAATCTCGTTCCTGATCCTCCTCGCGCTGATGTGGAAGTTCGCGCTGCCGCCGGTGCGCAAGATGATGGAAGCGCGCGAAGACCGCATCCGGGGCGACCTCGAGCGGGCAGAGGCGGCGAAGGGTGAATCCGAGCAGGTGCTCGAGCAATACCGGGCGCAACTCGCCGACGCGCGTAACGAGGCGTCGCGCATCCTGGAAGACGCGCGCCAAGCGGCCGACCAGATGCGGCGCGACCTCATCGCACGAGCCGAGGCCGACGCAAACGACCTACGCGCCCGCGCCCAGGAAGACATCCGCCTCGCGAGTGAACGTGCACTCGCCGACCTGCGGACCCGGGTTTCCGAGCTATCGATCGAGTTGGCCGAAAAGATCGTCGAACACAATCTCGACCGCGACACCCAACTCCAGCTCATCGAGAACTACATCAACGAGGTGGGGACGAGTTCATGAGTACCGAAGAGCGCTTCGACGCATACGCCAAGGCGCTCCTCACGATCGCGCAGGCCGAAGGCAACCTGTCCGAGGTCGAAGACGAACTGTTCCGATTCGCGCGGATCTTCGAGGGTTCCGACGAATTGCGCATGGCGCTCACCGACCCGCTGCTTCCGGCCGAGCGGCGACAAGCGGTCATCGAGGATCTTCTCGAGGGCAAGGCACTGCAAACCACGAAGGCGATGGTGTCGTTCGTCGTCGCGATCGGCCGAGCGTCGGAACTCCCGGCGATCGTCGACCGTTTCGTCGCGTTGTCGGCGCAGCACCGCAAACACGAAGTTGCCGAAGTGCGCACCGCAGTGGAGCTCAACCCGGAGCAGCTCCGTCGTCTCTCCGAAGCATTGGGGAAGGCCACCGGCAAGCAGGTCGAGGTGAAGGTTGTCATCGACCCGACGGTGCTCGGCGGGGTGTTCGCCCGTATCGGCGACACGGTGATCGACGGCACCGTTCGGAGCCGCATCGAGCAGTTGAAGGAGCAGCTCTAAATGGCAGAGCTCACGATTAATTCAGACGAGATCGCGTCGGCGCTGCGCGCGCACGTCGGCTCGTTTTCGCCGCACCTCACCAAGGGCCAGGTCGGCATCGTCCTCGAAGTCGGCGACGGCATCGCCACCGTGCACGGGCTGCCCGAGGCATCGGTGAACGAACTGCTCGAGTTCGAAGGCGGCACACTCGGTCTCGCGCTGAACCTCGACGAGGACACGATCGGCGCCGTCATCCTCGGCGACGCCGAAGACATCGAAGCCGGCCACTCGGTACGCGCGACCGGGCGCATCCTTTCTATCCCGGTGGGCGACGCGCTCATCGGTCGCGTCATTGACGCGCTCGGTAAGCCGATCGACGGCAAGGGTCCGGTCGCGACCACCGAAGAGCGCCGGCTCGAGGTGCAGGCGCCTGGTATCACGGGCCGCAAGCCGGTGCACGAGCCGTTGCAGACCGGCATCAAGGCAATCGACGCCATGACGCCGATCGGTCGCGGTCAGCGCGAGCTCATCATCGGTGACCGCAAGACCGGTAAGACGACCGTCGCAGTGGACACGATCCTGAACCAGCGTGGCCAGAACGTGAAGTGCATCTACGTCGCGATCGGGCAGAAGGGCTCGACGGTCGCGCAGACCGTCGCCACGCTCGAGAAGTACGGCGCGATGGACTACACGGTCGTCGTCAGCGCGCCGGCATCGGTGTCGGCCGTGTTCAAGTATCTCGCGCCGTTCGGCGGGTGCGCGATCGGCCAACACTGGATGGACAACGGCGAGCACGTGCTCGTTGTGTACGACGACCTCTCGAAGCAGGCCGAGGCCTACCGGCAGCTGTCGTTGTTGCTGCGGCGCCCGCCGGGTCGCGAGGCGTACCCGGGCGACGTCTTCTACTTGCACAGCCGGCTCCTCGAGCGCGCCGCGAAGCTGAACGACGCGCTCGGCGCGGGTTCGATGACGGCGCTCCCCGTAGTCGAGACCAAGGCCGGCGACGTGTCGGCCTATATCCCCACGAACGTCATTTCGATCACCGACGGCCAGATCTACCTGGTCGACGACTTGTTCAAGTCGGGTGTTCGCCCCGCCGTCGACGTCGGCATCTCGGTGTCACGAGTCGGTGGCGCCGCGCAGATCAAGGCGATGAGGAAGGTCGCCGGCACGCTGAAGCTCGACCTCGCGCAGTTCCGTGAACTGGAAGCGTTCGCGACCTTCGGTTCCGAGCTCGACGCCGTGTCGCGCGCACAACTCGACCGCGGCTATCGCCTCACCGAACTGCTGAAGCAGCCGCTGAACGCGCCGATGCCAGTCGAGGAACAGGTCGTTTCGATCTACGCCGGCACCACCGGTGTGCTCGACCAGATCGACATCCCCGACGTCCGGCGTTTCGAGCAGGAACTGCTCGAGCTGTTCCGTACGCGTCACGCGGCGATGCTCGATCTCATCCGCACGACGGGCGACCTTCCCGAAGAAGGTCTGCTGAAGCAGGCGGTCGAAGACTTCGCGGCGGCGTTCCTCGCCCGCAGCGGCGCGGCGGATGCCGCGACCGGCGCAACGACCCCCGGTGAGGCCGAGAAGGTCGGCCCCGCCGAGTCGGCGCCCACCCTCGCCACCGAAGACATGTCGGAGGGGTAACCCTTGCCGGGTCAGGAGAAAATCCTTCGCCGACGGATCAGGTCGATCAACTCGACGAAGAAGATCACGCGCGCGATGGAGCTCATCGCGGCGAGCCGGATCGTGAAGGCGCAAGCCCGAGTCATCGCCGCGCAGCCGTACGCGGAAGGCCTCACGGCGGTGGTCGCCAACTTGGCGGCCGGCGGCGCCGGGCTCACCCACCCGTTGCTGCAAGGTCGCGAGGAGGTGCGGCGTGTCGCGCACGTCGTGCTCACTGCCGACCGCGGCCTGTGCGGCGCGTACAACGCGTCGGTGCTGCGAGCCGCCGAGGGCGAGCTACGCGATCACGCGAGCCGCGGTCGGGAGTACTCACTCATCCTCGTCGGGCGCAAGGCCGAGTCGTATTTCCGGTTCCGCAACTACCGCGTCGATGCCGCGTTCACGGGCTTCACCGAGAACCCGACCTACGAAGACGCGCGCGCGGTCGCGGCGGCCGTGTCGCAACGCTTCGTCGACGGCGAACTCGACTTCGTGCAGCTGATCTACACGCGGTTCATTTCGTCGGGTCGGCAGGAAGTTGTGATCCGTCCGTTGATGCCGCTCGAACAGGAGCCGCTCGACGTGCACCCGGACGAAGCGCCACCGTCCGGCGGATACGAGTTCGAACCGGCACCGGACCTGATCCTCGACCGATTGCTGCCGCGCTACGTCGAAGCGCGCGTCTACGCCGCGCTGCTGAACGCGGCCGCGTCGGAACAGGCCGCCCGTCAACGGGCCATGAAAGCGGCCACCGACAACGCCGAAGACCTGATCGTCACTCTCTCGCGGGTGATGAACCGGGCCCGTCAGGACGCGATTACCACCGAGATCATGGAAGTGGTCGGTGGCGCAGAAGCGCTGCGCGGCTCGCGCGGCGGCGCCGACCATCACGCCCTCGTGGCCTCCGACTATCTCCCCGACTAAGGAGCACAGATGACGCTCGCCGCTGAACCGAAGTTGAAGGATGGCCGCATCGTTGCGATCGCCGGACCGGTCGTCGACGTCGAGTTCCCGCCTGACGCGCTGCCGGAGAT
Organism: Actinomycetes bacterium; assembly: GCA_025463905.1. Taxonomy (GTDB): domain Bacteria; phylum Actinomycetota; class Acidimicrobiia; order IMCC26256; family PALSA-610; genus JAODBJ01. The sequence goes on along the minus strand of JAODBJ010000115.1, from coordinate 12,502 downwards.
CAACCACGCGGTCCAGTTCGACGTCGAACTGGGCGGCGACACGATCACGATCACCGCCGAGGTCGCGCAGCAGATCGGCGACAGCCGCGTGCGCGCGGTATGCCTGAAGCCCACCGACGGACTGCGTCGCGGCACGGTCGTCCGCAACACCGGTCGTGGACTCACGATGCCGGTCGGCGACGGCACGCTCGGACACGTGTTCAACGTGCTCGGTGAGCCGCTCGACATCCCGTCGGACCAACTCCAAGGCATCGACGACCGGTGGGAGATCCACCGCGACGCGCCGCTCTTCGCCGACCTCGAACCGCGCGCGTTGATGTTCGAGACGGGCATCAAGGTCATCGACCTCCTCGAGCCCTACGTGCAAGGCGGCAAGATCGGTCTCTTCGGCGGCGCCGGTGTCGGCAAGACCGTGCTCATCCAGGAGATGATCCGCCGCGTTGCCGAGCAGCACGGTGGTGTGTCGGTGTTCGCCGGTGTGGGCGAGCGCACGCGTGAAGGCACCGACCTCTGGCTCGAGATGCAGGAGTCGGGCGTTATCGAGAAGGCCGCGCTCGTGTACGGCCAGATGGACGAGCCGCCGGGCGTGCGGTTGCGCGTCGGGCTCGCCGCGCTCACCGTCGCCGAGTACTTCCGGGACGTGAAGAACCAGGACGTGTTGCTGTTCGTCGACAACATCTTCCGGTTCGTGCAGGCGGGTTCCGAAGTGTCGACCCTCCTCGGCCGTATGCCTTCCGCGGTGGGTTACCAGCCCACCCTCGCCGACGAGATGGGCGAACTGCAGGAACGCATCACGTCGACGAAGGGTCGTTCGATCACCTCGCTGCAGGCGGTGTACGTGCCGGCCGACGACTACACCGACCCCGCGCCGTTCACGACGTTCACCCACCTCGACGCCACCACTGAGCTCGCCCGCGAGATCGCGGCGCTCGGCATCTACCCCGCGGTGGACCCCCTCGCGTCGACGTCGAACATCCTCGCACCCGAGATCGTCGGCGAGCGTCACTACGCGGTCGCTCGGCGTACGCAGGAAATCCTGCAGCGGTACAAGGAGCTCCAAGACATCATCGCGATCCTCGGTCTCGACGAACTGTCGGAAGAAGACAAGGTCACGGTCGCCCGTGCCCGCAAGATCCAGAAGTTCTTGTCGCAGCCGTTCTTCGTCGGCGAGGTCTTCACCGGGTTGAAGGGCATCTACGTACCGGTCGAGGAAACCGTCGAGAGCTTCGAAGCGGTGTGCGACGGCGAGCTCGACCATGTGCCGGAGCAGGCGTTCTTCAACGTCGGCGGGGTCGAGTCCGTGCTCGAGAAGCACAAGACCCTGCAGGAGTCGTAAGCGCTCATGGCGATGGAAGTGCAGCTCGTGTCACCCGAGCAAGTGCTCTACAAGGGCGACGCCGACATGGTGATCACGCGCACGGTCGGGGGTGGTGATCTGGCGTTCCTTCCGAATCACGCCCCGTTCCTCGGCGCGCTCGCAATCTGGCCGGTTCGCATCCTTCTGCCCGACGGTGAGCTGCGCGCGGCCGTGCACGGCGGATTCGTCGAGGTGTCGAACAACTCGGTGACGGTGCTCACCGACGTCGCCGAGCTGCGCGAGCAGATCGACGTGGCGCGCGCCACCGACGCGCTCGAGCGCGCGCAACGCGCGCTTGCCGACAACCCCGAAGACGAAGAGGCCGCCGCCGCGCTCGCGCGAGCGCAAGTGCGCCTCGACGTGGCGCAGGGTCCGAGCGCATAAGCGAAGCCCCGTCGCTCGGGCGTGGCCCGAGCGGCCCGGCGGCACGCCGAGAGCGGGAAGAGTGGCGTAGCCGCGCGAGTTATTCGCGGCCGAGGTTGTCGAAGCCGGGCGCAGTGATCGGCCCGACGTTCTCTTCGTACTCGGCGATCACGCGCGCGAGTAGCGGCAGCATCGACTTCGCGTGCGACAAGCTCATCGCGACGCGCGACACGACGACGTACCCGCCATCCGGGCCGCGCTTCACCGCCTCGGGGCTTCGGAAGCCGAAGTCGAGGACGATGTCGTAAGGCCCGGTCGTGAATTCCACGACGTTCGCGTAGACGGGCGTCGGTTCTTCGTCGGTAGCCACCGTGTGGCTCCTCGCTAGTTGGCGAAGTTGATCGCGGAGTAGCGCATCAGCTTGGTCCAGCGGTGCGTGGCTTCGTTCATACGGATCGTCCCGGACTTCGATCGCATCACCAGGCTCTGCGTGCCGGCACCGTCGGCCCAATACCGCACGCCCTTGAGCAACTCGCCGTCGGTGACGCCGGTTGCGGCGAAGAACACGTCGTCGCCCGCGACCAGATCGTCGATCGTGAGGACGCGGTCGAGGTCGTAGCCCGCGTCGAGCGCGGCCCGGCGCTCGTCGTCGTTGCGGGGCCACAACTTGCCGAGGATCTGGCCACCGAGGCATTTCAGCGCGCAGGCGGCGGTGACACCCTCGGGAGTCCCGCCGATGCCGAACAGCACGTCGGTACCGGAGTTGCGCCACGCCACCGAGATCGCACCCGCGATGTCACCGTCTTGGATGATGCGGATCCGTGCGCCCGCCTCTCTGATTTCGCGGATCAGGTCGTCGTGGCGGGGACGGTCGAGGACCACCGCAGTCACGTCGCTCACCTTTTCGCCGAGCGCTTTGGCGACCGCTTCGAGGTTCGCGGTGGCCGACGCGTTGATGTCGATCACGTCCGCGGCGGCCGGGCCGGCGGCAATCTTCTGCATGTACACGCAGGGACCGGGGTCGAACATGGTGCCGCGCTCCGACACCGCGATCACCGAGATCGCGCCGGGGCGACCCAGCGCCGTGAGCGTGGTGCCGTCGATCGGATCGACGGCGATATCGACGAGCGGCGGGTGGCCGTCGCCGAGTTGCTCGCCGTTGTAGAGCATCGGTGCTTCGTCTTTTTCGCCTTCGCCGATAACGACGATGCCGTCCATCTCCACGCTGTTGAGCACGACTCTCATCGCCTCGACCGCGGCACCGTCGGCGGCGTTCTTGTCGCCGCGACCCATCCAGCGGCCGGCGGCGAGGGCTGCGGCTTCAGTTGCCCGCATGAACTCCATGGCCAGGTTGCGGTCGGGGCTCTGATACGGGTCCACTCCAGCACTCCTGTTCGGGATGACCAGCGACCCTAGCCACCGTGGGCGAGGCGAGCCCCATTAGGCTCCCGCCGCTTGGCCGGCAGACTCGAAGGAAAGATCGCGCTCGTAACCGGGGCCGCCTCCGGCATCGGCGAGGCGTGCGTGGCCCGATTGTTGGCCGACGGGGCAACGGTCGTGGGAGTCGACATCTCGTTGCCGTCACGCGATCTCGACGTACCTGATGGCGCGACGCCGGCGGCGTTCGCGGCAGTCGACGTGCGCGACGAAGACGCCGTCGCGGCCGTGGTCGCGTCGGTTGCGGAGGAGTACGGGCGCCTCGACATCGTGATCACCGCCGCGGGTGTGGCCGGTGGTGGACCCGTGCACGCGTTGGCGCGTGAGGAATGGCAACGCGTGATCGACGTGAACCTGACCGGCACGTATCTCACCTGTAAGCACGCAATCGCGCAGATGCTCACACAAGAGCCGTCCATCAGCGAGCGCGGGAGTGAGGAGCCCGCCAACGGCGAGCGCGGGAGTGAGGAGTCCGCCAACGGCGAGCGCGGAAGCATTGTGACGATCGCGAGTGTCGAGGGGCTCGAAGGTACGGCCGGAGGCAGTTCGTACAACGCGTCGAAGGGTGGCGTGGTGCTGCTCACGCGCAACCTCGCGATCGACTACGGGCGGCGTGGGATACGGGCGAACGCGATCTGTCCGGGCTTCATCGAAACACCGATGTTGCATGGCGTATTCGGCATGCCCGGTCTCGAGTCTGTTCGCGAGGACGTGCGCCGCGAACACAAACTCGGGCGCTTCGGCCGTCCCGAAGAGATCGCGTCGGTGGCATCGTTCCTCTGCTCATCCGACGCTTCGTTCGTGACCGGGCAGGCCATCGCCGTCGACGGCGGATACACCGCCGGACGCGACCACGGCATCACGGACTTGCTGGGCCTCTCGTAGCAACGCCGGCGACCCTTGGGTACTTGCTCACCAACCCCTACAAACCCGACGGTAACAACCTGTTGCCCAACTGGGTCGTGCCCCTTGACGGCACGACCGCCGTACCACCCGTGCTCGCCCGGGGGGAGGGGACGGTCTTCACGGCCACCGATGCCGGAACGGCGTACGCCATCGACGTCGGCACCACGACCGTGCAATGGACGGGATCCATCGGTACCGCCGCGATCGGAGGGCTCGCGCTCGGCGACGGTGTGCTGTTCGTGCCGACGGCGGCGGGTGCGCTCTTCGCCTTCGCTGCCGATGGCTGTGGCGCGGCGACGTGCGAGGCGAAATGGGGCGCGTCGGCGGGATCGAAGATGACGGTGCGCCCGGCGGTCGCGGGCGGTGTGGTCTACACGGGATCGGCCAACGGGGTCGTGAGCGCCGCGAACGCGAAGGGGTGTGGCTCGAACCTCTGCCCGATGATCTGGTCGGCTCCGACGGGCAGCGCGATCACGGGCGGTCCATCCGTGTTCGACGGCCGGGTGTTCGTGGGCACCACGGATGGAAGGGTCGTCGCCTTCGGCCTGCCCTGAGCGAGGCCCTCGCCGCGGCGTCTGGGCCTTCCGTCCCACTTTTACCGGTCAAACGGTCCGGTACAGGGGCCTCTGCAGCCGGTATACCGACGATGTGGACGAAGTTCGGGCACCGCGCTTACCGCGCGGCCGTGCCGTCGAGCTCCCCGGGCGAGGCACCACGTACGTGCGGGAAGTCGCCGGTCCGCCCGGTGCCCCGGTTGTGGTGCTCCTCCACGGCCTGGCTGCGACGGCCGGACTGAACTGGTTCACCGTGTTCCGCCCGCTCAGCAAGCACTACCGGGTGATCGCGCTCGACCACCGGGGACACGGTCGCGGCCTCGAGCCCCGCGGCCCGTTCCGTCTCACCGATGCGGCCGACGACGTCGTCGCGCTCGCCGACGTGCTCGGAATCGACCGCTTCATCCCGATCGGCTACTCGATGGGCGGTCCGATCGCCCAGCTGTGTTGGTTGCGGCACCGCGAGAGGGTCGAAGGCCTGGTGCTGTGCGCGACCAGCCGGAACTTCCGGGGACACCCGCGCGACCAGTTGATGTTCGCCTCGCTCCCGCTCGCGACCCTTGCGTTGCGGGTGCCGGGCGTACCGGCCGTGTGGGCGAACGGTGGCCGAGTGCTCGGCGAGCGCCTCGCCGGCCCGCCGTTCAAGCGCTGGGCCCAAGAGGAGCTGCGTCACCATGACCGCCGCGCGATCGTCGGCGCGGCGGGCGAGGTCGGCCGCTTCAGCTCCCGCGACTGGATCGGCGACATCGACGTGCCGACATCGGTGGTGCTCCACACCCGCGATCAGCTGGTGCCGGTACGCCGCCAGTGGAAGCTCGCGCAAGCGATTCCCGGCGCGGCGGTCTACGTCGTGGAAGGCGACCACTTCGTGGTGGCACGGGATCCCAAACGGTTCGTGCCCGTGTTGCTCGACGCGACCGCGTCGGTCGTGCTCCGAGCGCGCATACTGGCCAAACCGCGGCTTCGAGCTCGCGTGAAAATGCCGCTGCGCAAGGCGAAACTGCCGCTCCGCGGGGCCGGCGTTCGGTCAATCCCCGCCTGAGCAGCCGCGCGAACATAACGGCATGACGAACTCCCGTGAGCAGTGGGACGCGGCCTACCGCGCCGCCCCCACCAGAGATGCCGACTTCTCCACGATGTCGGGCGTCGAGGTCGACCCGGTGTACGGGCCGATCGACGGCGAGTTTCCCGGCCAGTTCCCGTACCTGCGCGGTCCCTACGCATCGATGTACCGCTCGAAGCTTTGGACCATGCGGATGTTCGCGGGCTTCGGTACCGCAGTCGACACGAACCAGCGGTTCCACGAACTGCTGCAGTCCGGCAGCGACGGCTTGTCGACCGCGTTCGACCTCCCCACCTTGATGGGCCGCGACTCCGACGACCCGCTCGCTCTCGGCGAAGTGGGCAAGTGCGGTGTGGCGGTCGACACGCTCGCCGACGTCGAAGATCTCTACCGCGGCATCGACCTCGGCGAGGTCACCACCTCGATGACGATCAACGGACCCGCCGCGATCGTGTTCGCGATGTACGTCGCCAACGCCGAACGCAACGGTGTCGCGCGAGCGCGACTCGGCGGCACGCTGCAGAACGACATCTTCAAGGAGTACCAGGCGCAGAAAGAGTTCATCTTTCCGCCGCGCCCGTCGCTGCGATTGGTCCGCGACACGATCACGTTCTGCACCGCCGAGATGCCGCGCTGGCATCCCGTGTCGATCTCCGGGTACCACATCCGTGAAGCCGGCTCTACCGCGGTACAAGAACTCGCGTTCACCCTCGCCAATGGCTTCGCCTACGTGGAGCTCGGGAAGGCCGCCGGCCTCGACGTCGACGCGTTCGCACCGCGGCTCTCGTTCTTCTTCAACGCGCACATCGACTTCTTCGAAGAGATCGCGAAGTACCGCGCCGCACGGCGCATCTGGGCGCGCTGGATGCACGACCGTTACGGCGCGCGCAACGAGCGCTCGCTGCAACTACGCACCCACGCACAGACCGCGGGCGTGTCCCTCACCGCACAACAGCCCGAAGTGAACATCGTCCGCACTGCGATCGAAGCTCTGGCGGCCGTGCTCGGTGGGACGCAGAGCCTGCACACGAACTCCATGGACGAGACGCTCGCGTTACCTTCGGAGAAGGCGGCGCGCATCGCGCTGCGCACGCAGCAAGTCATCGCGAAAGAGTCGCGGGTGGCGAACGTCGCGGATCCGCTCGGCGGCTCGTGGTACGTGGAAGAGCTCACCGACGAGATGGAACGCCGCGCCGAGGAGTTGTTCGCAGAGATCGACGCGCGCGGGTCCGGATCGATGCTCGAAGGCGCGATCATCGGCGTGGAGGAAGGCTGGTTCCAGGGCCATATCGCCGATGCCGCCTACGAGCTCGAACGGAAGCTGAACCGCGGCGCGCACGTGGTGGTAGGCGTAAACGCGTTCCTCGAAGGGAACGACGAACCTCCGCCAGAAACGCTGCGTATCGGTGCGGAAGTGGAAGAGCTGCAGCTGAAGCGCCTCGCCGGTGTGAAGGCGCACCGCTCGCCCGAGGCCGTCGACGCGGCGCTGGCCCACGTACGCCACGATGCCGCCGACGTGAACGTGAACCTCATGCCGGCGTTGCTCCAAGCTGTGAACGCGTACGCAACCATCGGCGAGGTCGTCGAAGCGCTCGCCGACGTGTTCGGTCGATGGGTCGAGGACCCGCGCCTGTGACATTGGACGCGCGCCTGCTCGACGTCGTTCGAGCGACGAAGGGTTTCATGCCGGAGGAAGAAGGCGACGCGCTCTATGCCGCCGCGCTCGAAGGCGGGCGCGTCGGACCGTTGCTCGAGATCGGTACCTACTGCGGAAAGTCGGCCGTGTACCTCGGCGCCGCGGCGCGCGAACGCGGCACCGTGGCATTCAGCGTCGACCACCACCGCGGTTCGGAGGAGAACCAAGCGGGATGGGAGCACCACGACCATGAAGTGGTCGATCCCGCGACCGGGCGCATGGACACGCTGCCGTTCTTCCGCCGCGCGATCGAGGCCGCGGGCTTGGAAGACGTGATCGTCGGAGTGGTCGGCCATTCGCTTCCGATCGCGCGTGCGTGGCGCACCCCACTCGGGTTCTTGTTCATCGACGGTGGCCACGCTGAAGACATCGCGATGGGCGACTACGAAGGCTGGGCTCGCCATGTCGCGCCCGGCGGTGTGCTCGCGATCCACGACGTGTTCGACAATCCGGACGACGGCGGCCAGGCGCCGTTCCATGTGTGGCAGCGCGCCGTCGCCGACGGCTTCGAGCCCGACGCGATCAACGGTTCTCTCCGCACCCTCCGCCGCCCGCAATAACCCCCGCCAACCCATTGCCGGGTTGTTGCACTTCTGCCCCCTACAGGGACTACAAGTGCAACAACCTGGCGGTGTTTTTTAGGTGTCGCTGTGGCGGCGGGCGCCGCGTGCGTCTTCGATCTCTTCGCCGGCGGCGATCAGTTCGTCGGCGGTGAGGCCGGCGGGCAGCCCTTCGCCGCGGAACAAGCCCGCGGTCGGGGGTGTACCGCCGAGCGCGTTGGCCGCGAGCACTACCGCCGCGCTGTTCCACGTCGGCTGCTCGGCCGTGTAGTACTTGCCCCACTTGTCGAAGCGATCGCCGTCGAAGTTCATGCCGGTCCAGTAGCTGCCGTCGTCGTGACGGAGGAACTGCACCCAACCGAACACCTCGCGGGCCTTCTCGTGCAGGCCGATCGCGTCGAGTGCCAACACGAGTTCGCACGTTTCGGCCGCGGTGATCCATGGCGCGTCGGATACGCATCGCACCCCGCGTCCCTCGGCGACGAACGTCGACCACTTCGCCGCGATGCGCGCGTGCGCCGCGTGGCCGCGCAGTACCCCGCCGAGCACCGGGTAGTACCAGTCCATGGCCCAGCGTTCTTTTTCGAGGAAGCGCTCCGGACGGTGCGCGACCGCGATTGCCAGCGAGCCGAGCGACAGTTCCCAGTCGGGGCGGTCGAGTCCGAGGCGTTCGGCGGCCGCGATCGCGCACCGCAACGACGAGTAGATGCTCGACGAACCAGTGAGCAACGCGCCGCGCCCCTCGAGGCGCAACGGGTCGGCATCCCACTCGATCTCACCGGTTGGGTGCTGCTGGTCGAGCGCGAAATCGATCGCGCGTTCGACCACGCGGAAGAACGCCTCGAGAAACCCGGTGTCGCCGGTCGCGATGTAGTGATGCCACACGCCGTTCGCGACGTAGCACGTCACGTTGGTGTCGAGCGTGTGGTCCTTGATCGCGTCGCCCTCGTAATACGCGTGCCAGCTTCCGTCGAGGTTCTGGCGCCGTCGCAGCCACTCGTACGCGCGCTCGGCGTCGGCGTGGCGGCCGCCAACGTCGAGCGCCATCGCCGCTTCGACGAGGTTCCACGCGTCGGTTTGCCCGCCGGGAACCCAGGGGATGTTGCCGTCGGCGCATTGCACCGACGCGATGGCGTCGACGGTGGCGAGAACTTCGTCGGCGGTGACGATGCCCGCGACCTCGGGGATCTCATGCCGTCGCATTCGTGCTCCTGTGGCGTGACATCGAAGGTTCGACTTTCTCGACATAGATCACGATGCTCTTACCGAGCATCGGGTTGAGCGTGTGCTCGAGCGTTGCCAGCCAACGCGGGTTGTGCTCAATGCCCCAACAGAGGAACTCGTGGTACTTGCGTACGGGCGTTGCGTCGTTGCCGATGCCGTACGCGCACTTCAGCCACCAGTACGGCGAGTGCAGCGCGTGCGCGTGGTGCGAACCACGCAGGAACACTCCGGCGCGCTCGAGCTTTCGTTCGAGTTCGTGCTGCCGGTAGATGCGCACATGCCCGCCGGGCGTGTCGTGGTAGTGCCAGTCGAGCGCCCAGTTGATGCGTTCAGGCCAGCGAGTCGGCACGGTCACCGCGAGGCGGCCACCAGGACGTAGCACGCGCACCAACTCCGAGATCGCGCGTTCGTCGTCCCAGATGTGCTCGAGCACTTCCGACGTGATGATGCGATCGAACGCGTCGTCGGGAAACGGGAGATCGAGCGCGTCGCCGTTCACCACGCCCGCCCACGAGTCCCACGTGATCTCGCCCGCTTCGATCATGGCGCCGCTCACTCCGGCGACGTCTTTCAGCTCGGCGGCGGAGTAGTCGAGTGCGACCACCCGCGCGCCGCGCCGCATTGCTTCGAATGCATGGCGACCACCGCCGCAACCCAGATCGAGCAGGCGTTCGCCGCGCGTCAGACCAAGCCGTTCGAAGTCGACAGTGAGCATCTACCGCGCCACACCGGCGTCGTGGGCGCGACGTGCGTTCGCTTCCAGTTCGAGGTAGTAGTGCTCGGCCGTACCCTGCGCGGTGCGTCGCCACGTGAAGCGGTCGAGCACGCGGCGGCGGCCACCTTCCCCGAGCTGGTCGCGAAGCGTTGGGTTGTCGAGGGCGCGCACGATCGCGTTCGAGAGCGCCGACGGATCTTTGGGCGGCACGATGAGCGCACTCTCACCGTCGGGGCCGACCACTTCCGGCAACGCGCCGCCAGTGGTGACGACGAGCGGCACGCCGCAGGCCATCGCTTCGACGGCCGGCAAGGAGAAACCTTCGTACAACGAGGGCACCACCGCGAGTTGGGCTTCCGCGTACAACTCGACGATCCGTTCGTCGGTGACGCCACTCACGAACTCCACCGCGTCGGTGAGGCCGAGCCGTTCGAGCTGGGCGGGCACCGCGCTCTTGTGTCGCGGGCGGCCGATCACCACGAGATGCGCGTCGGGCCGTTCGGTGCGGACCTTCGCGAGCGCTTCGATGAGGTACGTGAGGCCCTTCAACGGTACGTCGGCGCTCGCGGTGGTCATCAACCGGCCCGGCACGCGCTCGATGTACGGCATCGGCCGGAACTGTTCCTGGTCGACACCGACCGGCACGACGTGCAGCGTCGACTCGTCGACACCCATCTGGGCGATGATGTCTTTCATCGAGTTCTTCGACACCGTGAGGTGGCGCGGCAGTTGGCGCGCGACACGCATCTGCATGTTCAAGAACCCGTACCAGCGTCGCAGCGTGAGCTTGCGCAACGCGCTCGTCGCGTGTTGTAACTCGAGGTCGCGGTCGACGGTGATCGGGTGATGCAGCGTGTGCACGAACGGCCAGCCGTCGCGTACGAAGCCGAGGAGCCCGCTGCCGAGGCACTGGTTGTCGTGCACCAGATCGAACTCGTTGCGCCGGTCGCGTAGCTCCCGGTACACGCGCTTGCTGAACGCGTAGGGCTCCGGGAACCCGGCCGAGCTCATGATCGCGACTTCCGAAACGTCGACCATGGAACGCAGCTCGTGCGGCCATGGCGTGCGGAACGGGTTCTCGCGCCGGTAGAGGTCCAGGCCACCGATCTTCTCCAGCCGTACGGGTTCGTCGACGACCGGCCACGGCTGGCCCGAGAAGACGGTGACCTCATGACCGAGATTCGTGAGCTCCCGGGTGAGATGGCGGCTGTAGACCCCCTGTCCGCCGCAATGCGGGTTGCCCCGGTAGACGAGGAATGCGACCCGCAGGGGGTCGCCGGGGCGCGTCGCGACAGGCGGGGGTGTAGGCATGAAGGGAACAGGATACGGCCCACCCGCCACGCAGCGCTGGCTGGGGGAGCACCGCGTAACGTGCCCATATGCCCCCGGTGATCACGCCGTCGATGGTCGCTCGTTCGCACACGCTGGCCGAGCCGCGCTGGTCACCGTCCGGCGCTCGCCTGGCCTGGCTCGACGCCTTCGACGGCCGGGCCGACATCGTGGTGACGCCCGCCGACGGTGAGGGCGCGCCCCTCACCGTGACGGCCGATTTCCCGGTGGCACCCGCCGGCGCCTACGGCGGAGGCTCGTTCTGCTGGGCCGACGATGACCACGTGGTGGTGTCGGGCGCCGACGGGCGCCTGGCCGTGGTGTCGGCGACCGGCGGTGTGGTGCGGGTGCTGGTGGCGCACGGCCACGCCTTCGCCCCGGCGGTGTCGACCCGCGGCGAAGTGGCGTGCTGCATAGAAGACGATGACAGCTGCGATGTTGCCGTGGTGCCGCTCGACGGTTCCGCGTGGCCGGTACGCGTGTCGCACGCCGACTACGCCTGGGACCCGGCGTGGTCTCCCGACGGTTCGCTCCTCGCCTGGCACGAATGGGACCTGCCCAACATGCCTTGGGACGAATCGCGCATTGCCTGCCAGGAGCGCGCGAACGAGAAGGTCACCGTCGTTGCGGGCGGTCCGGCGATCGCGGTCGGCCAGCCCCGCTTTTCGCCCGACGGGCGCAACCTCGCGTTCGTCTCGGACGAGCGGGGGTGGATGAACGTGTTCGTCGCCGCGGCCGATGGCGGCGATGCCCGTCCGGTGCTCGAAGAGCCGCATGAGCACGCCGAGCCGTCGTGGGGTCCGGGGCAACGCTCGTACGCGTGGTCGCCCGACAGCGCCGAGCTCGCGTGGTGCCGGAACGAAAGCGGCCTGGCGACCCTCGTGATCGGCTCGCCCGACAAGCGCTCGGCCCGCGTGCTCGCGAAGGCGTGGCATCAAGGGCTCGACTGGTCAGAGGCCGGGATCGCTGCGGTGCGGTCCGGTGCGGTGACGCCGTCGCAGGTAGTGGTGCTCGCCGCCAACGGCTCCGGCCGCCGCCCGGTGGCGCGGGGCCCCGCGGGCGGCTTCGAGCAGGCATCACTCGTGGAGCCGAAGCGTGTCACCTGGAAATCCGACGGCGCCAACGTGCACGGCCTGTTCTACGCGCCGGACCACTCGGCGCTGGGCGCCGGCAACGCGCCCCCGCTCTACGTGCACATCCACGGCGGTCCCACCGGGCAATCCACTGCCGCTTGGAGCCCGCGCCTCCAGTTCTTCCTCGACCGCGGTTGGGCGGTGCTCGCACCCGACTACCGCGGT
>JAODBJ010000077.1 GCA_025463905.1 Actinomycetes bacterium | reverse complement strand
CGATCGCAATGTCGGGACGCTTGTAGGGAACCAGACGCCCGGCGAGCAGGAAGAAGTCTTCGCGCGCGACCTCGGGGTCGGGCTTGTAGTAGTCGGTGTCGACCGGCGGCGATACGACCCACGCGTCGCGGCCCCACCACCGGCGCACCCGATCAGCGACGTGACGCGAGATCGCGATCACACCTCGCAACCGGTTCGCGGCGCGACGATCGGCGCGACGTTGCGTTGCCGCAAACGCGCCCAGCGCGGCGCTGCCGAGTCCTTCGTGGCGGCGCATCGACTGTTCCCACATCCAGCGAGCGGGCGTGAGGGTGTTCGATACGACCGGTACACCGCTCGGCGGACGAACACGGTTGGAGAACGCGTGATGGTCGGTGACCACGAGATCGAAGCCGGAGAGATCGAAGTGTGCCATCGCGAGCGGCAGGAGGGGCAGGAGCGGCGCGTAGTGCTTGCCCCGCCGGTACAACTGTTGCAGTGGGCTCGTGCGGATCTCCGCGTCGCGCAATCCCGGCGGGAGCACCGAGGGGTCGGCGATCGGCACGTACACGGGTGCATCCGGCCAGATGCGATGAAACTGCTCGACGACGCGCTCGGAACCGCCTAGTTCGGTGAAGCGTTCGTGGACGATGGCGACGCGCAGGTCGGACGTGTCCGGGGGCTGCGTTTCGCGCCCCACAGCGTCCGGCATGTCAGCCCCGCTCGTAGGTATCGCGTCGACTGAACGACGCGTTGTTCACCACCACGCCGATGAGCGTCGCGCCGGTGCGTTCGAGCGAGTCGATCATCAAGCGCGCGGCGCGGCGGCGCGTGGTCTTCGCGTCGAGCACCAGGAGCGTTGCGTCGCACTGGGCCGAAACCGCCAACGCGTCGGCGTACACCGCACCGGGCGGCGTGTCGACCACGACGAGTTCGGCGGTGTCGAGGGCGTCGAGGATGCCGCGGAACGCGCGGCCACCGAGCACGCCGACGGTGTCGCTCACCGGCGAACCGCTGGGCATCACCTTCAAGTTCGGGATGCCTTCGACGCAGTGGATGGCGCTGTGCAGGTCTGCGCCACGGAGCGCGTCGCTCAGGCCCGGTTCACGCGGCACGCGAACGCGACTGTGGATCACGGGGCGGCGCAGGTCGGCGTCGACGAGGACAACTTCGGCGTCGACCGCGACGGCCGACTCCGCAAGGTGGATCGCGCAGAACGACTTCCCGGCGCCCGGGTTCGGGCTCACCATGGCGACGGTGCGCGGGCGCCCGGCGCCTTCGAGGAAGAGCAGATTCGTACGCAACGTGCGGAACGCCTCGACCACATCGGGGCCGCGACCACGCGGGATCATCGCGAGTACCGGCATCCCGGTGAACTCGCTGATGAGCGCCGCGTCCTGCGTACGGGCGAAGCGGTCGCTGAATGCCCGGATGATCACGAGTGCTTCGGCGGCCACGATCGCAGCGACCAGGAAGAGCAGCGTCGCGTCTCGCGACGGTTTGGGCGCGACCGGTGCCGTGCTCAGGCTGGCGGGCGTCACGGTTACGACCGCGAATTGTGGCTGCGTCTGCAACTGGATGAGCGCGGTCTGTGTGGAGGTGATCGAGTTCGTCAGCGCTGCGTACACCGGGGTATTGGCCGGGGTTGCCCGCAACCGCTTGTTGAGACTGTCGAGTTGCCCCTGCAGCACCAGTTCTTGTGTTTGCTGCGCGCCCGTCTGCTGGTTCTTCACGTAGTCCGTGAGCGCGATCGCCGTCGCCGACGCGAGGCGCTGCGCCGCGAGCGGGGTGGAACCGGTTGCCTTGAGCAGGATGAGGCCGTTGGAAGCCGAGTTCGTGAGCGTGGAGACGTGAGCCGAGGCTTCGGCCGTCGTCATGTTGAGGTGCGCGGCCTTGGCTCCGGCACCGGCTGAGGAACTCTTCGCGATCGCCGCGTAGTAGTCGGCGCGGAAGAGGAGCGCGTCGGGGGTGACGTTGATGTCGTTCCCGTTGCCCGGGTTGCCGGCGACGCTCAGGAGCGTGGCGCTGTCGTACGACTTCGGTTGGCTGCGGCTGTAGAAGTAGGTCAGCGCGCCGACGACGGCGGCAATAATGAGTATGCGCCACCAGTTGGTCGCGATGACGCGTAGATGGTCGGCGAGACTCATGGCCGGGTCATATTAAGCATCGGTCCGTCGCGTTCTGGCGCACCCACTAGCCTCGACCCCACGATGTGGGTGCCGCTCACGCGCCCGAGCCGTCGACTCGCCGTCGTCGCCGCCGTCATCGTCGGCGTCGCGTTGGCGGTGTCAGCGCTCGCCGGGCTTCTCAATAATGCTGGGGGCGCGTACGGAGATGCCATTCGTGGCATGGTCCAGTGGGCGCCATTTGTCCTGCTGCTGGCGATCTCGTTCCCGGTCGCGATCGCGATTGCGGCGCGCCCGCAGATCGGCGTACTGCTCATCGCGGCGTTGGTGCCGTACAACGGCTTGCTTGTCATCGTCAAACACCCGCCGTTCACGGAGGGGTACAAGGAAGCACTGACGATCTACGTCCTTGTGTGGTCGGTCCTCAATGTGATCGGCAAGCGAAGGACAAAGGAGCGGTATCCACGCTATGTGGCCCCGCTCGCGTTCTACGTACTCATCGGAATCGTCTCGGCGGCACGGGTCGGCGGCGTCAACGGCATGGTCGGGCTGAAGACGAGCTTCTTCTACCTCTTGATCCCGATTGCCCTGTGGTTGTGCCCGTTCACGAAGAAGGATCGGGATTGGCTCGTCTCGATCATCATGGTGGACGCATTCATCACGTCCCTGTACGGCCTGTACCAGCAAGTGATCGGCGCGTCGGGTCTCCTCAGTCTGGGATACCAATACGGCACGTCGATCCGCACGACGGGGCCGTGGCTGCGGTCGTTCTCGAGCTTCTCGCAGCACTCCGCGTTCGGCCTGTTCCTCACGATGGCGCTGCTGATCGGCACGTCGGTGTCGCTCGCCGACACGAAGCGGCTACGCAGCAAGCTCTTCCTCCTCGTATCGCCCGTGATCCTGCTCGCGCTGGCCCTCACGTTCGTGCGCAGCGCATGGTTGGGACTCGCGGTTGGCGCGATCTACCTCGCGATTCACCGCTATCGCGTCCTCCTGTTCTTCGCGCCGTTCGCGTTGGTGGGTCTACTCGTGCTGCCCCTCAGCTTCGAGAAGGGCGCGTTCTACAGCGGCAGCTTTCAGGAGCGCCAGACCAGCTGGACCCAGAACCTGAACCGGGCCGCGAACCCGTTCGGCAACGGCCTCGGCACGACCGGATCCGCGGCGGAGAAGTCGTTGCAGGTCAAGAAGCTGACCACCGACTTCTACCAACCCGACAACAACTATTACAAAGTGCTCTACGAGCTTGGCGTACTCGGCCTCTTCTTCTTCGCAATGATGCTGATCGCGGCATTCCTCTACACGCGCGAAGTCGAAATACAAGTGGCCGGCGCCGACCAGGCGCTGATCATCGGCGTCTCGGCGACCATCCTTGCCGTGATGATTGCTGCGTACACGGCCGTGTACTTCGAGATCTTTCCCAACGATGTCTTCTTCTGGCTGTTGCTCGGAACGGTGACGAGCTGCGTGCGCGAATCGTCCTGAACGCGCTTGCGCTGGAGCCCGGAGGAAGCGGAGTGCAGACCTACGCGCGTGAGCTGTTACGGGCCCTACCGCGGGCGACCGACGCGGAACTCGTGGCCGTGGTGCAGTCGCACGCAGTCGGCGAACTGCCGCCCGGTGTCCTGCCCGAGACTCGACCGCAGTGCCGCGGTGTGCGCCGAGTCGTGGAGAACTTGCGCGCCACCAGCGCCGCCGACCTCGTACACGGGCTCGACGTCGAGGTGCCGCTACGCGCGGCCGCACCGAGCGTGACGACGGTGCACGACCTCGCCCTGTTCGACCAGCCGGGCGCGTTCCGGTTGGCCAAGCGGCTCGGGAAACCGTGGTCGGTCAAACACTCGATCGTTCATGCCGACGCCGTGATCTCGGTGTCGGCGTTCACGGCCGAGCGCGTGCGGGCTCGCTTCGGTCGCGACTCGGTGGTCGTACACGAGGCGCCGGGCGAAGCTTTTGGACCTCCGACCGCGGAGGCAGTCGAGGAAATCTCGCAGCGGTACGCGTTGCCGCCTGCATTCGTGTTGCACGTCGGCAACCTCGAACCGCGCAAGGAAGTGCCGACGCTCGCGGAGGCATGCGAGATCGCCGGCGTGCCGCTGGTGCTCGCGGGCGGGGCCATCACCACCGTCGACGCACCGGCGAGTGCGCGTCTCATCGGCCAGATCGCGCAGGTCGACCTGCCCGCGCTCTACGCGGCGGCGACAGTGGTGGCGTACGTGTCACGTTACGAAGGGTTCGCGCTGCCACCGATCGAAGCCATGGCGTGCGGCGCGACCGTCGTCGCAACGCGCGTGGGGGCGTTACCCGACGTTGCCGGCGAAGGAATCGAGTTCGTACCGATCGGCGACCCGGGCCGTCAGGCCGACGTACTGCGCGCGCTCGTTGCCGATCCCGCGCGTCGCGCGGAACGCCGCGATGCCGCACTCGCCGCAGCCGGCGCCCTCACGTGGGACGCCGCCGCCCGCGAAACCGTCGCCGTATACCGAACCCTTGGCGTAGCGGCTTAAGCGGCGCGCTTAGCGCGGCCGCGCTACGACCACGGCGTAGAGGGGCAACAGGCGGCTCACCACCGGGGGAAGGCGCACGATCCGCTCCACGCGGCCGAGCCGTTCGAACGCGGGGACAATGGTGCCGCGGCGCCCTTCGAAGGTGTCTTCGCCCCGTTCGCCGGTCATTATCCGTAGCCCGAAGTCGAGGATCGGCGACTTCAGCGGCGTGACCGCGACGACACGTCCACCCGGGCTTGTCACCCGCAACAACTCCGCGACCGACTTGGGCACGTCGGGAACGAACTCCAGCGTGCTCACGGTGACCACCGCGTCGAACGCGCCCGACGAAAACGGGAGGTCGGTCGCGGATCCGCTCAGCAGCCGGGCGCGTACTCCCTGTGTTTTCAGCATCGCGTCGACCATCGACGCGTTCTGGTGCACGTCGATGCCGAACAGTTCGTTGCAGTGCTTGGCGAGTTCGGGCAGGAACACTCCGCTGCCGTAGCCGACTTCGAGCAAGCGTCCGGCGCGGGGACCGGCCAGCGCGGCTGCGACCGCGCGTAGCCGCAACCGCGACACCCATCCGAGCCCCGGCCGGTAGTTCCAGTCGCCCTGGTCGAGCTCGTTGGTCTTCGCGACCGCTTCGCGCGGCGGGAGCAGAAGCTGCTTCGAGGAGACGAGTGCGCGCGCCATCAGCCGATCATCCGTTCAACTGCGTCCACGATTCGCTGCGACGCCAAACCGTCGCCGTACGGCGTATCGATTGTCGCGAGCTTCGCGTGCAATCCGGGAAGATCATCGAGCCATTGCCTCGCCACCTCACCGATGCGGGCGCCTGCCGGTACGAGTTCGCAGAAGGTTCCGAGCACTTCCGGTCGTTCGGTGCTGCGCCGAACGACTATCACTGGTCGCTTCACGACGCTCGATTCCTCCTGCACGCCACCCGAGTCAGAAACTGCGAACGCGCTGCGCGCCATCAAGCCGAGGAAGCAGCGGTACCCGGCCGGCGGCTCGATACGGACCTGCGCGAGTAGATCGCCGAGGCCCGCGGCGCGGGCTCGCTGCTCCGTGCGCGGGTGCAACGGCAACACCACCGGGAGCGGGAGTGCCGCGAGCTCGCGCAAGATCGTCGCGAGCACCTCAGGGTCGTCGACGTTCTCGGGTCGGTGGAACGTCGCGAGCACGAACGAGTCCGCGGTGAGCGATCGGGCCGCGAGGATCGACGCGGTTTCCGCGGCCGGCGGAGCGAGCCGCTGCACTGCTTCCACCACGGTGTTGCCGGTCACAACCACACGGTCGTCTCCGGCGATCCCTTCCGCGGCCAGGTTGGCGCGGCTCGTCTCGGTGGGCGCGGCGCACAGATCCGACAGGTGGTCGACGACCACGCGGTTGTGTTCTTCGGGCATCGCCCGGTCGAATGACCGCAGCCCCGCCTCGACGTGCACGAGCGCGACGCCCGCGGCGTTCGCGGCGAGCGCGCCGGCGAGGGCGGTATTCGTGTCGCCTTGAACGATGAGCGCGTCTACCGCCTCGCGCCGCAGCTCCGCTTCGATACCGATCGTGGCCCCGCCGATCTGCTCACCCCGCGTTGTGCCGCCGACGTCCAGTTGGCGGTCGGGCGCTCGTAGGCCCAATGCCCCCTCGAACTCACTTGCGAGTTCGGGCGAATAGTGTTGACCTGAGTGCAATGTCCGGGCTTGCGGGCCGAGCGCGTCGACCACGCCGAGCAGCTTCACGGCTTCGGGGCGTGTTCCGTACACGACGAGCACACGCTTCGGTTTCAGCACGTGGTCACACGCTCTCTCTGTGTCGGGAGCCGGCGAAACATCCGTCCGGCCCACTGATCGTGGTCGAACCTTTCATCGGCTGCCCGGTCCGGCCGATACAGGGCGCGTCGGAAGGGGTATTCAAATGAGAGACGCAGACGCGCGTATAGCCTCCAACAGCGGGGGCGGTGGGGTAGCCGACCAAGGACGCGGCGTGGCGAGCAAGGCAGACGCTGTGCGAGCAGAACACGTCCCCTCCGTGGCGTGGAAACTCCCGTCGGACCAGGACGCATCGGGCCGCACCCTCGGAGCCGAGGAAGTGGCCGCGTTGCGCGCCGTCGTCGAGAGCGGGACGCTCACGTCGACGAAGGGCTCGTACGTCAAGGGCCTCGAAGCTGCGTTCGCCGGGCTGCTGGGAATCCCGCACGCCATCGCCTGTTCGTCGGGCACCGCCGCCGTACACACCGCGATCGCCGCGATCAATCCCGAACCGGGCGACGAGATCGTCACCACCTCCATCACCGACATGGGTGCGCTCGCTCCCATCCTCTACCAGGGTGCGATCCCCGTGTTCGCCGACGTCGACCCGAACACAGGGAACGTCACTGCGAACACAATCCGCGACGCCTGTAGCGATCGGACTCGCGCAATGATCGCGACCCACCTGTTCGGCGAGTCGTGCGAGATGGACGCGATCGTCGCACTCGGCGCCGAGCACGACATCCCGGTGATTGAAGACTGCGCGCAAGCATTCCTCGCGATGTCGCAGCGCCGGCCGGTCGGCACGATGGGCAGCTTCGGGTGCTTCAGCACCCAGCAGGGCAAGCACATCACATCGGGCGAGGGTGGCCTCGTGGTCACCGCCGACGCCGACCTTGCGCGCTACGCGCGTCGTTACGTGAACAAAGCGTGGGATTACGACGCCCCGCAGACCGACCACGATTTCCTCGCGCTGAACTACCGCATGACGGAGTTGCAGGGTGCAGTGCTCGGCGCCCAAATCGAGAAGCTGAATGGGGGAGTGCAGCAACGCATCGCCTGCGCGCGTCACCTCAACGAACGTCTTGCCGGCGTGCCCGGGCTCCTTACCCCCGAGCCGCTTGCGGGCGACACGCACGTGTACTGGCGCTACGCGCTGATGGTCGACCCCGCTGAAATCCCCGGCGGTCCCACCGCGCTGGCGGCCGAGTTGAAACTCGGCGGAATCGCCTCGGGTCCGCGTTACATCCAGAAGCCGGCGTTCCGGTGCGGCGTGTTCGCCAACCAGCGCACCTTCGGCGAGAGTCGCTTCCCGTTCACACTGGCCCGCCCGGAGGCCGTCGACTACGACGCCGATCGCTTCCCGGGCACGTTCCAATACCTCGACCGTGTGCTCGTCCTGCCCTGGAATGAGCGCTACACGATCGACGACGTCGACCGCATCGCGGACGCCCTCGTTGCCGCGGTCTCGACGTTGCGAAAGGGGCAGTCGTGAACCGGCCGATCCAGATGGGACTGATCGGCGCAGGCCGCATCGCGCAGTCCTACGTCGACGTGTTCGACGTCATCGACGAAGTGACGTTGGCGGCGGTTGCCGACCCGGTGGCGGAGGCACGCGACAAGGTCGCGCAGCACGCCAACTGCCCGGCCTTCGCGAACTACGAAGAACTCACCTCGAGTGTGCAACTCGACGCGGTACTGGTGTGTACACCGCCCGCAACCCACGTAGAAGTCGCGCGCCACTTCATCGAGCATGGCATCGCGGTGCTGTGCGAGAAGCCGCTTGCTATCTACCCCGAACGGGCGCGGCGGTTGATCGCACTGGCCGACGAGCGCCGCGTGCTCGTGACGATGGCCTCGAAGTTCCGCTACGCGCACGACGTCCAGGAAGCGAAGCGCATCCTCGATTCGGGAATGATCGGCGAGACGATCCTCTTCGAGAACATCTTTGCGTCACGCGTCCCGATGGACGGCCGCTGGAATGCCGACCCCGCGGTCAGCGGTGGCGGCGTGCTCATCGACAACGGCACTCACTCCGTCGATATCGCACGCTTCGTGCTCGGCCCGATCGTCGAAGTAAGCGCGGTCGAAGGCAAGCGCGTGCAGGGGCTCGCAGTGGAAGACACCGCCGAGATGTTCCTTCGCAGCGCCGACGGCTCCATGGGCACGATCGACCTGTCGTGGAGCATCGACAAAGCAGTCGACGCGTACATCGGTATTTACGGGTCGGAAGGCACCATCCAGGTCGGGTGGCGCAACTCGCGGTACCGCCGCGCCGCGGACGGCGACTGGGTCACCTTCGGCGACGGTTACGACAAAGTCGGCGCGATGTCGGCGCAGGTGCGAAACTTCTGTCGCGCCGTTGCCGGCGAAGAGCAGTTGCTCATCACGGCCGACGACGCGATCGCGTCGGTCGACGTGGTCGCGGCCGCCTACCGATCGATGGGCCGCAACCACTGGGTCGCCGTGCGCGAACCGGTGATCCGCTCCATCGTCGGGTCACGCGACCAGAACGTCGCCTGACGCCCCGGCGTATACGCATACACGCGCTCGACGGAACCGGATGGCACGCATACACCCCACCGCGGAGATCGAAGAGGGCGTCGAGATAGGCGCCGGCACGGCGGTATGGGCCCACGTGCATGCCCGCGGCCCGAGCAAGATCGGCCGCGACTGCATCATCGGCGAAAAGACGTACATCGGCCCAGGCGTCGAGATCGGCGATCTCGTCAAGCTCAACGCGATGGTGTATCTGCCGCTCGGCGTCCGGCTCGCGAACGGCGTGATGATCGGTGCGGGCACGATCTTCACCAACGACCGGTATCCCCGCGGTACCGATGTCGCGATCACAGAACTGCGGGACTCGGGCCCGGGTGAGCACATCTTCGAGACCAGCGTCGAAGCCGGCGCAAGCATCGGAGCCGCGTGCACGATCGGTTCCAACCTGACCATCGGTCGGTGGGCGTTGGTGGGGATGGGCTCCGTCGTGACGCGCGACGTTTCGCCGTTCCACCTCGTCGTGGGCAACCCGGCGCGCGCGATCGCGATCGTGTGTCGTTGCGGCGAACCGGTGTGGCGCTTCCCGATCGGCCGCCCGCCGGTGGCGGAAGAAGGCGCCTGCCCCGCGTGTGGGCTGCGTTACAAAACGCACCAAGGTGCAGTCGAGGAACTCGACCCGCCCGAGAAAGCATGACGGCTCCTCGCACTTGTGTGATCGGTGGGGGGATGCTGGGGATGACGGTCGCGCACCGGCTCGCGCAAGCGGGACATCGCGTCACCGTCGTCGAAGCCGCGCCGGGCCTTGGCGGCCTCGCGAGCGCGTGGACACTTGACGCGCCCAACGGACCCGTCGTGTGGGACCGTCATTACCACGTGACGTTGTTGTCGGACGCGAACAACCGCGCACTGCTGCGTGAGCTCGGGCTCGAGGACGACATGCGCTGGGTCGAGACGCGCACCGGCTACTTCTCGAACGGCACGTTGCGCTCGGCGTCGAACTCGGTGGAGTTCTTGCGGTTGCCGGGGCTTCGGCTAGTCGACAAGCTGCGTATCGGCGCCACGATTGTGTATGCGTCGCGAGTACGGCGGTGGGAGCCGCTGTCGCGTGTCGACGTTGCGACGTGGCTCCGGCGTTGGTCGGGCCGGCGCGCGTTCGAGCGCTTCTGGGAACCCCAGCTACGCGCCAAGCTCGGCGATGGCTACGAAGAGGTCGCGGCGTCGTTCATCTGGGCGACCATCCAACGGCTGTACGCCGCGCGTCGCTCGGGCCTCAAGAAAGAGATGTTCGGTTACGTGTCCGGCGGTTACGCGCGCGTCATCGACGCGTTCTCCGCCACACTCGTCTCCGAAGGTGTCGACATCCGTGTCGGCTGCGCCGTAGATGCGATCGAGCGCGTCGGCGAGGGCGTAGAAGTTCGGATGAGCGGCGGTACCAGCGAAGTCTTCGACGACGTCGTCGTGACGGTGGCGGCACCGCTGGCCGCGAAGCTGTGCCGAGGCCTCACCGACGACGAATACGCGCGTCTACGCGCGGCGCGTTACGCGGGCATCGTTTGCGTGTCGTTGCTGTCGCGCGCGCCCTTGTCGGGCTACTACCTCACGTACCTCGCGGAGCAGATGCCGTTCACCGGTGTGATCGAGATGACCGCGTTCGTCGACCCGGCACAAATCGGTGGTTGGTCACTCGTGTACTTGCCGAAGTACGTCGCTCCGGACGATCCGTTGTTCGAGAAAACCGACGATGAGATCCTCGAGACGTTCGTGCCGGCGCTCTTTCGCGTCTATCCGCACCTGACGCGCGACGACATCGTGTCGGCGCGCGTCTCTCGCGTTCGAAATGTGTTCGCGGTTCCGACGGTCGGCTTTGCGGACCGTTTGCCCCCGATGCGCACCAGCCAACCCGGCGTATACCTCGTGAACAGCGCGAACATCTCGAACGGCACACTGAATGTCGACGAGACCGTTGCGCTCGGTGAACGCGCCGCGCGAGACCTCCTCGGCACCGCGACCGACGCCCCCGTCGCCCACAGAGCGTGAGTTCAGGGTCAGACGCGCCACACTGGTCCTTCGATCGGCTCTTCGATACCTAGCCCACATGCCGATCAGAACAGGACCTTTCGAGGACCTCACCTGATGAAGCCGCTGGCCAGCCTTTCACTCGACCTCGACAACGAGTGGTCGTATCTCAAGACGCACGGTGACACGGCGTGGAGCGAGTTGCCCTCGTACCTCGACGTCGTCGTCCCGCGCGTGCTGGAGGTGCTCTCGAACCGCGGCGTCACGATCACGTGGTTCATCGTCGGCCAGGACGCGGCTCTCGAACGCAATGGTGAGGCGCTGAAATCGATTTCGGCGGCGGGCCACGAGATCGGGAATCACTCGTTCCGCCACGAGCCGTGGCTGCACAAATATCCCGACGCCGAAGTACGCGACGAGCTCTCACGCGCGGAAGAGGCGATCGAAACTGCAACGGGTTTCCATCCGGTGGGTTTTCGCGGGCCGGGCTACAGCCTTTCGCCCGCGGTGCTGGAAACACTCGTCGAACGCGGCTACCGCTACGACTGTTCCACGCTGCCGACGATCATCGGGCCCGTCGCGCGCGCGATCTACTTCCGGTCGTCGAAGCTCGACGCGGCGCAACGCGCGGACCGCGGCGATTTGTTCGGACACGCGTCGGAAGCGCTGCGACCGTTACGGGCGTATCGCTGGGATGTCGGCCCCGACGGCCTGGTCGAGATTCCGGTGACGGTGCTACCCGGGGCGCGCGTGCCGATGCACGTCAGCTACCTGCTCGCGCTATCTGGCCGGTCAAAGCGTCTGGCGCGTTCGTACTTTCGGACTGCGCTTCAGTTGTGCAAGATGGCCAGAGTCGAGCCATCGTTGTTGTTGCACCCGCTCGATTTTCTCGGTGGTGACGACGTCGGGTCGCTCGCCTTCTTCCCCGGCATGGACATGCGTGGACGTGACAAAACGGAAATGACCGCCGCCTTCATCGAGATGTTCGCCGACCAGTTCGAGGTCGCGACGGTTGGTGGTCACGCGGCGGCTGCGAACGCGCGCACCTCGCTCCCCATCGTCGAACCTGGCGCCCGCCGGCCTCGCGTCGGCGCCCGTCCCTCGAGCCGGTGAGCAAGATGGTCAGTGCCGAGGTCGACGTGCCTCCCCGCACCGCCCCGCACGACGCGACCGGCTCGTCCGGCGAGACGCGCCCGTCGGTTTCGGTGATCGTCCCCGCGTTCAACGAAGCGATCGTCATCGAACACACGCTCAACGAACTCCACGAGTACATGCAAGGTCTGTCGGAGCGCTTTGCGTGGGAGATCGTCGTGGTCGACGACGGCAGCACCGACGAGACCGGCGAACTGGCCGACACGTTCGCCGCGTCACACGTCGACGTGCGCGTGTTGCGTCACCGCGTCAACTTCTCGCTCGGGCAAGCGCTGCGCACGGCGTTCAACAGTTGCACGACGGACTATCTCGTGGTGATCGACTGCGACCTCACCTACGGCCCGGATCACATCGGCCGTTTACTCGACGCGATCGTCACCACCCATGCGCGCATCGTGATCGCGTCGCCGTACATGCCGGAGGGACGCAGTACCGGCGTTCCGTGGTTGCGCAACCTCGCGAGTCGCACGGCCAACCGGATTTTGTCACTCACCGCGAGCGGCCGGCTTCACACGCTTACCGGCATGGTGCGCGCGTACGACCGGCGATTCGTGAGCACGTTGAACCTCAAAGCCATGGGCGCCGAGGTGAATACCGAGATCATCTACAAAGCCCAGTTGCTGCGCGCCAACATCATCGAGATCCCCGCGCACCTCGACTGGACGGCGATGCACGGCCTGCCGCGCCGTTCCACGATGCGGCTCGCCAACAGCACGATCCGGTCACTGCTGTCGGCGTTCATCTTCCGCCCGTTCATGTTCTTCATCATCCCCGGTCTCGCGATGGCAGTCTTCGGTGTCGTCGCGCTCACGCTGACGTTCGGTGAAGGCGGGGCCACGAGTCCGGTGCGCGAATGGCATCTCGCGGGCGAAGTCGCGCTGATCGTGTCGGCGATCATGCTCTTCCTCGGGATCCTCACGCTCCAGGCCAAGCGGTACTTCGAAGAACTGTTCCACCTGGGCACGAGCATCCTGCGCGAAGTCAGGGAGCACAGCCCACCCGAGGACTGACTCGGGACTCGTCCCATGAGTGAGCGAGAAGATCGCCCTCCTCGCAACTAGCGTGGGCCTGTGCGGATCTCGATCGGCGGCGACCATGCTGGGTTCCCGCTCAAGCAACACCTGATCGGCGTGCTCGAGAAGTGGGGCCATCAGGTGTTCGACCTCGGAACCCACTCGGAGGAACCGACCGATTACCCGCCGTATTGCGCCGCGGTCGGCCGGGCGGTCGTCGGTGGTGAGGCCGACATGGGAATCGTGCTCGGCGGTAGCGGCCAGGGTGAGCAGATCTCGGCCAACAAGGTGATCGGCGTTCGCGCTGCGCTGTGCAACGATCTCTACACCGCCCGCATGGCGCGGGCGCACAACGACGCGAACGTGTGCTCGATCGGGGCTCGGATCGTGGCGCCGGCACTTGCCGAGGAGGTGCTGCGCATCTTTCTTGATACGCCGTTCGAGGGCGGACGCCACCAGCGTCGCATCGACGAGATCGCGGACATCGAACGAGAGGAACGCGCAACATGACGACGCCGCTCGAGTCGACCGATCCCACCGTCGCCGGCATCATCCGGCGCGAGCTCGAGCGCCAGAACACCACGGTGCAGCTCATCGCGTCCGAGAACTTCACGTCGCCGGCCGTGCTCGAAGCGCAGGGATCCGTCCTCACCAACAAGTACTCCGAGGGCTACCCGCACAAGCGGTACTACGGCGGCAATTTTGTGGTGGACGAGGTGGAAGACCTCGCCCGCGAGCGCGTGTGCGCGCTGTTCGGCGCCGACCACGCGAACGTGCAGCCCCACTCAGGGGCGAACGCCAACATGGCCGCGTATCTCGCGTTGCTCGACCCGGGCGACAAGGTGATGGGCATGCGCCTCGACCAGGGCGGTCACCTCACGCACGGTTCGCCCGTGAACTTCAGCGGCCGCTTCTACGATTTCGTCGCGTACGGCGTCGATCCCGGCACCGAGGTACTCGACTACGACGAGATTCGCGCGGTCGCAATACGCGAACGGCCGAAGTTGATCGTCGCCGGGGCCACCGCCTACTCGCGCATCATCGACTTCGAGGCCTTCCGCGCCATCGCCGACGAGATCGGCGCGCTGTTCCTGGTGGACGCCGCGCACATTGCCGGGTTGATCGCCGGCGGCGCGCACCCGTCGCCGCTGCCCTACGCCGACGTCGTCACGTTCACGACGCACAAGACGCTGCGCGGGCCGCGTGGGGGCGCGATCCTCTGCCGCAAGGAGTACACCGCCGCGATCGACAAGGCGCTGTTCCCCGGCTTGCAAGGCGGGCCGTTGATGCACGTGATCGCGGCGAAGGCGGTTGCGTTCCACGAAGCGTCGCAACCGTCGTTCAAGAGTTACGCGGCCGAGATCGTGACCAACGCGAACGCGCTGGCCGCGGCGCTTTCGGGTGAAGGGTCCCGCATCGTTTCGGGCGGCACCGACAACCACCTCATGTTGGTGGACCTCCGGCCGTTCGGCGTCACCGGCAAAGTCGCGCAGGAAGCCCTCGATCGGGCCGGCGTCACGTGTAACAAGAACGCGATCCCGAACGACCCGGAGAAGCCATTCGTCACGAGCGGATTGCGCCTCGGTACCGCGGCGGTCACCACCGCGGGGATGGGCCCAGGCGAGATGGGGGAGATCGCGTCGATGATCGGCCGCGTCTTGCGCGCCCCCGACGATGCCTCCATCGCGACCGATGTGCGAGACCAAGCCGCCCGCCTCTGTTCCAAGTTCACGCCCTACCCCAACCTGTGACCGAGCGCAGCCGCGTGATGGGTCGAGGTGCGGCGAGCGTCAGCGAGCGCAAATAATGGGTGGGTACGCGGTGGTGTTGGCCATCGCGATGGGTGTGACGCTGGTAACGAC
Organism: Actinomycetes bacterium; assembly: GCA_025463905.1. Classification (GTDB taxonomy): domain Bacteria; phylum Actinomycetota; class Acidimicrobiia; order IMCC26256; family PALSA-610; genus JAODBJ01. The sequence continues at coordinate 3,095 of JAODBJ010000077.1, read as the reverse complement.
GCCGGTGGTGCGGTTGCTCGCGATCCGGATGGGCGCGGTGGTCGCGCCGAAAGACGCGCGTCATGTGCATACGAAGCCGATGCCGACGCTGGGCGGCGCGGCGATGTTGCTCGGGTTCCTCGTCGCGTTCGCGGTCGCGTCGCACATCCCGCAGTTCCACGAGATGTTCCAGAACAACTCGGAGCCGTTTGGTTTGGTGCTCGCCGCGGGCGTGATGTTTCTGATCGGGGCGCTCGACGACATTCGCGACGTGTCTCCGCCCGCGAAGGTGGCGGGGCAGGTGTTCGCCGCGAGCCTGTTGGCGATGTACGGCGTGACGATGTTCCACGTCCAAGTGCCGTTCAACATGTTCGGTACCGACGTGTGGGTGCCGGGCGCCGATTACGCGCCGTTGATCACGGTGCTCTGGGTTGTGTTGATGACGAACGCCATCAACCTGATCGACGGTCTCGACGGACTCGCGGCCGGCATCGTCGCGATCGCGGGCACGGCACTGTTCCTGTTCGCCGACCGCTTGTTCCACAGCGGCTTTCTCGAAGGCTCGAACATCGGCCCGCTGGTGTGCGTGATCGCGGTGGGCGTGTGTTTGGGGTTCTTGCCGTACAACTTCAACCCGGCGCGGATCATGATGGGCGACGCAGGCGCGCTGTTCCTGGGTCTGCTGCTTGCGGTTCCGACGATCACGGTTGGCGGCCGCACCGATGTTTCGTATTCGGGCAACACGTACTTCTTCTTCGCCCCTCTGTTGATCCCGATCGTCATCCTCGGCGTTCCGATGGCGGATGTCGTGTTCTCGTTCTTGCGGCGCATCGTCTCGCGCCAGAGATGGAACGTTGCCGACGCGGGCCATCTGCATCACCGTCTCGTGCGCCTTGGCCATGGCCCGAGGCGCGCGGTGGTGATTCTTTGGGCGTGGACTGCGTTGCTGTCGGGTGTTGCCCTGTGGCCGACGTACACGCACGCGGGGAACGCCTTGGTGCCGTTCGCGATCGGCGGCTTGGCGCTGATGCTCTACATCCTCTTCCACCCCGGGGTGCGTTCCGCTCGTCTGGAACGCTCTCGTCCGCGCGTTCCGGTGGAGTCGGGAATGGAGTCGGGATCGGCGCAGTCGGGGTTGCCCGGCGACGGTGTGGTGGACTTCGAGGCCGAAGCTGCCCGACGGCGCCGCGCATGACGGTCGTCTTCACACTTTTTTCATGTTCGGTTTGACTCGGTCGGCTCTTCGCCCATAGATTGCGAATCCGTTCACAAGCCCGTTCCTGCGGCCGCTCCGCGGCCATTGGGACCGGAAACTGCTGGTTGGTGCCCCGTGAACCTGCGCGATCGCCAAGCGACCTACAACGGGTTCGGCAACGCGCTCTCGCAGGCGGTCGAAATCGTTGCCACGCCGCTGCTCTTCGCTCTGGTGGGCTTCTTCCTCGACCGGCTCGCGGGGACGCGGCCGCTGTTCACGGTCAGCTTGGCGCTGTTCGCGCTCGTGGGCATGGCATTGCGGATGTATTACGCCTACCGCGAGGCGATGGCTCGAGAAGAGGAGGGCAAGCCGTGGACCCGATCCCGGCAGTAGAGCGCGACATTGCGCTCGACCTCGTTCGTCGCAGCGTGTTCGTCGCCCCGATCGTCCTCGCTGTCGGCGCCCTCGTCGCGGGCGTCAACGGCGTCATCAGTGTCGCGATCGCGCTTGGCGTCGTCGCCGCGAACTTCCTCGTCTCCGCGTTCAGCGTCGGTTGGGCCGCGAAGGTGTCGCCGCAAGCCGTCGGTGGCGCTGCGGTCGTGAGCTACGTGTTGCGGTTGGCCGCCATCTTTGTGGCCCTGTTCTTGCTCAAAGACCAGTCGTGGATCGACCTGAAGGTCCTCGGCTTCTCCATTGTCGGCACGCATCTTGCGCTGCTGCTCTGGGAGACGAAGCACGTCAGCATCTCGCTCGCCGCACCCGGCTTGAAGCCGGGCGGCCACGCGCTCTCGAGAGAGGAACGATGAGTTTGCTCGCGCTGGATTTCCCGCCGATCAGTCACCTGACGATCTGGAAGGACCTTGGGTTCGGTATCAACAAGACCGTTCTCATCTATTTCTTCGCGGCGTTCCTCACGCTTCTCCTGTTCTTCCTCGCCGGCGCGAAGAAGCAGCTCGTGCCCACCGGCGTGCAGGCCATTGCGGAGTCGGGCGTCGACTTCGTCCGCAACCAGGTGATCATGCCGACGATGGGCGTCGACGGAATGGCCTACCTGCCGTTCCTCACCGCGTTGTTCTTCTTCATCCTGTTCAGCAACCTCACCGAGATCATCCCGTTCGTACAGTTTCCCGCTAATGCGCGTATCGCGATGCCGATGGTGTTCGCGCTGCTCGTCTGGGTGATCTTCAACGTCGTCGGTGTGGTGAAGCAGGGGCCGCTCCGTTATCTCGGCGGCATTCTGTTTCCACCGGGCGTTCCGAAGGCCCTCTACATCCTTGTGACGCCGATCGAATTGGTCTCGACGTTCTTCGTGCGACCGCTCTCATTGTCGGTCCGACTCTTCGCCAACATGCTCGCCGGCCACCTCATCCTCGTGACCTTCGCGGTGCTGTCGGCCGCGTTGTGGACCGCGAAGGTGCAAGCGGTGATCCTCCCGTTCCCGTTCCTGCTGTTGATCGGCATGACCGGATTCGAGATCCTCGTCGGCTTCTTGCAGGCCTTCATCTTCGCAATCCTCACTGCCGTGTACATCGGCAGCTCGATGCACCCAGAGCACTAAAGAAACCCAGGAGGGCAATTCCCTTGCATGACATGTTGCTCGCAGTTCAGAACGCCGGTGAGCTCCAAAAAGGTCTCACCGCACTAGGTCGAGGTGTCGTTTATGGTGGCGCGGCCATCGGCCCCGGCATCGGCATCGGTCTCGTCGTCGGTAACGCCATCAGCGCGATGGCACGCCAGCCCGAATCGGCCGGCATGGTCCGCACGACCATGTTCCTCGGTATCGCGTTCACCGAAGCGCTCGCGCTCTTCGGCTTCGTCCTCGCGTTCATCATCAGCTGACGTCGTCGAACGAAACCAAAGGAGACACTGTGCGCAAGCGCCAGTTGCTTGCCGGACTTGCGATCGCCGGGTTCGCGCTCTT
>JAODBJ010000062.1 GCA_025463905.1 Actinomycetes bacterium | reverse complement strand
GCCGGCTCGCGTTGAGTGACGCGCGGCGACGCCGGAAGGTCGCGCGTCAGGCGCGGGCGATGCCGGCTGCGGCTGATGCATGGCAGGCCGGTCGCATCACCAGTACGCACATGGACGTCCTGGCGCGGACACGCAACGCAGCCGGTGCCGACGATCGCTTCGCCGACATCGAGCGGGCGTTGGTCACGGTCGCAGAAACCGGGACCCCCGAAGACGTGGAAAGCGTGGCGCGGCAATGGCGCGACGCGCTCGACGCCGAACGCCAGGACCCGACGTCGCTGGCTCTGCGGCAGTGGGAGTCGCGTGGCTTGCACCTGTCGGATCTGCTCGACGGGATGATGATCCAGAGCGGGCGCGCCGACCCGGAAGCGGCGGCGTATATCCGTCGCGCGATCGACGTCGAGTACGAGAAGCAACACAAGCGCGACGATCCGCGGACACCGGCGCAGCAACGGATGGACGCGCTCACCGGCGTGTGCCGCTCGTACCTGTCCCACCAAGGCCGCGGCGCGAACCGCGCCCAGGTGATCTTCCTGAGCGACGTCCCGACGTTCGATGGCGACGCGGTCGGGCTCTGCGAGACCGACCGTGGGATACGGATCGCACCGGAGACACTGCGCCGGGTCGCGTGCGACGCGTTCATCTCCACCGCGGTCGTCGACGCCAACTCCGCGGTCCTCGACTTGGGCCGCGCGACGCGGACGTTCACTGCGGAGCAGTACCGGGCGCTACTCGTCCAGTACCCGACGTGTACGGGACCGGCCTGTTCGGTGCCGTCAAGCGAGTGCGAGATGCACCACATCGACTGGTGGGACCACAACGGCCGCACGGACCTCGGCAACGGCATCCCCGTCTGCGGGCAGGACCATCACCTCGTCCACGAACAACGCTGGACCGTCACCCGCGACGCCAAGACCGGCATCGTCAATTGGTACCGACCCGACGGCACCCACGCGCACACCGCCCATCCCCGCCGAAAACCCGACGCGATCCCCATCCACATCCCCCAACCCGACCGCCACCTGATCCTCGCCCGCATCCGCGAGCTCAAACGTCAACGAACTGCGGCGGCGTAAATGTGGCGATTTATGCCTTCGCTTGGGCGCGTGCGAGCAGGCCTCGCGCGATGACGAGGCGTTGGATTTCGTTGGTGCCTTCGCCGATGAGCATGAGGGGCGCGTCGCGGTAGTAGCGCTCGATGGGGAGTTCGGTGGTGTAACCGACGCCGCCGTGGATGCGCATCGAGTCCGTTGCCAACTCGAACGCGGTTTCGCTTGCGAAGAGTTTCGCCATGCCGGCCTCGACGTCGGCGCGCTCGCCGGCTTGCTTGCGCTCCGCTGCGTTCTTGGTGAGTAGTCGTGCGGCTTCCAACTTCGTGGCCATGTCGGCGAGCTTCATTTGGATCGCTTGGTGTTGCGCGATCGGTTTGCCCATCGTTACTCGTTCTTGCGCGTACGCGAGCGCAGCGTCGAACGCGGCACGGGCGACACCGACGGCACGTGCCGCGATGTTGATTCGCCCTACTTCGAGCGCCGAAAGGATGTAACCGAGACCGCGGCCCGAATCGCCGAGCAACGAGTCGACGGAGACGCGATGGTTGTCGTAACTCATCTCGACCGTCTCGATACCGCGGTAGCCGAGCTTGCCGATGTCGCGGCTCACCGAGATGCCACCGAAACGCGGGCCGGGTTCCTTTTCCACGATGAAGCAGGAGATGCCGTCGTCGGTTCGCGCCGCGAGCGCAACGAGGCCCGCACGCTCGCCGTTCGTGACCCACATCTTCGTGCCGGTGATCACGTATTCGTCACCGTCACGCACCGCGCGACACGACAGATTCTGCGTGTCGCTGCCGGCGTCGGGTTCCGAAAGCGACAGGCACCCTCGGATCTCGCCGGTGGCAAGTCGCGGCAACCAACGCTGCCGCTGCTCGTCGGTGCCGTTCGCGATGATCAGGCTCGCGGCGATGGTGTGCGTATTCACGATTCCGGTGAGCGACATCCAGCCGTAGGCCAGTTCTTCGATCACCCCGATATAGGTGAGGAGGTCGAGGCCCAGCCCGCCGTATTCCTCCGGGATGGTCACGCCGAAGAGTCCGAGCGCCTTCATCTGCTCGACGAGCGCCTCCGGATACCGGTTCGCGTGCTCGAATTCGGACGCCACGGGCACCACGTCTCGGGCCACGAACCGGCGCACGGTGTCGATGACCTGGGCCCTGACCTCGGGATCTGTCGCCATTGGCGGGAGCCTAAATGCAGCCGGCCAGACGGGAAGAAGAGACCCACCCGGTACGTTGAATGGCCGAATGATGGACCACCGGACGCTCTCTGGCTTCAGCCGCGACAAGTCGATTCGCGCGCGCGACATCGACCGCGCGGTCGTGAAGCGCGTCCTTCGGTACGTCGCTCCCTACCGCACTGCCCTCATCGGGTTCCTGATCTCGGTCATCGGCGGCGCAATTGCCGTGGCGTTCCCGCCGCTGCTCCTCAAGTCGCTGCTCGACAACGCGGTGCCGCACCACAACCGCACGATGGTCGCCTGGATCGCCCTCGGCGCGGTCGGGCTCGCATTTGGGAACGCAATCCTCTCGCTCGTCCAGCGCTGGTACTCGTCGAAGATCGGCGAGGGTCTGATCTACGACCTGCGCGTGCAGTTGTTCGACCACGTGCAACGCATGCCGATCGCGTTCTTCACCCGTTCGCAGTTGGGCGCATTGCAGTCGCGCATGAACAACGACGTGATCGGCGCACAGCAGGCGGTCACGAGCACGCTCGGCACCGTCGTATCCAACGTGATCGGCGTGGCGGTGACGCTCGTGATCATGGCCCGACTCGACTGGCGCATCACGTTGCTCACGCTGATCGTGTTGCCGGCGTTCATCTACCCCGCGCGTCGGATCGGCCCCACCCTCGCCAAGATCACCCGCGAGGGAATGCAGCTCAACGCCGAGATGAACAACCTCACCGTCGAGCGGTTCAACGTGGCCGGCGCGCTCGTCGCGAAGCTCTTCGGCCGCCCCGAAGACGACCGTCACAATTTCTCGTCGCGCGCCGCGCGTGTCCGCGACATCGGCGTGCGTTCCGCGATGTACAGCCGGGTGCTGTTCGTGGTGCTCGGCTTCGTGGCCGCGGCCGGCACCGCCACCGTCTACTGGATCGGCGGCGACCTCGCGATCAGCGGGGCGCTCAGCCAGGGCACCGTTGCCGCCCTGGTGCTGCTCGTGGCCCAGATCTACCAACCGCTCGCCCAGCTCACGAACTCTCGGGTCGACATCCTCACCACCCTCGTGTCGTTCGAACGCGTGTTCGAGGTTCTCGACTTTCCGGCGGCCATCACCGACCGGCCCGGCGCGGTCACCCTCGAACAACCGCGGGGTGAGATCACCTTCGACCACGTGTGGTTCCGTCATCCCGACGCGGCGACGGTGTCGCTGCCTTCGCTGGAAGGCGCGGCCGCCGGTGCCGCGCCGCCGGTCGACAGCGAACAATGGATCCTGCGCGACGTCGATTTCGTCGTCGCGCCGGGCGAAACCATCGCGCTCGTCGGTCCGTCGGGCGCGGGCAAGACCACCACCGCGATGCTCATCGCGCGCATCCACGAAGTCGTGCAAGGTCGCGTGATGATCGACGACTTCGACGTACGCGACGTCACGCTCGATTCGCTGCACGCCGCGATCGGTCTCGTCCCGCAAGACCCTCACCTCTTCCACGACACGATCCGCAACAACATGCAGTACGCGCGACCCGGCGCGACCGACGACGAGATCACGGCCGCGTTGCGAGACGCGCAGATCTTGGATCTCGTCGAGTCATTGCCGTCCGGGTTCGACACAATCGTCGGCGAGCGCGGCTATCGCATGTCTGGCGGTGAGAAGCAACGCCTCGCGATCGCACGACTGCTCCTGAAGGATCCCGCGATCGTGATCCTCGACGAAGCGACGTCGCACCTCGACTCCGAGTCCGAACTGCAGGTGCAACACGCGCTCACCCGCGCGCTCGAGGGACGTACTGCGATCGTGATCGCGCACCGCTTGTCGACGATTGTGTCGGCCGATCGAATCCTCGTCGTCGACGACGGTCGCATCGTCGAAGAAGGCACCCACGATCGGCTGCTCGCGCGCAACGGCACCTACGCCGAGCTCTATCGAACGCAGTACCGGTCGCAAACGGCCGGTCCCATCGGGGAAACCGCCTGATCGACGCGGCCGGCGCGGGCCTGAAGTGCCACCTTCCGGCCGCTGTATAGGATGCGGAGCGGTCTGTCCCGTTATGGCTGACGACACCATCCTTGTTCCCGCCCGTACATCGCGTCGCGAGCGCCTGCGCGCCCAACGACGCCGGCGAAGGGCGCGCCGGGCAATCGTGTTCGTCGCTCTGGTCGCGGTGAGCGGCGCGGCAGTTGCCGCCGCCGTCGCGTACGACAACGCCAACCAGAAGCCGGCGAGCGCGCGGCCCAACTCCCCGACCACCGACACGCGGCGCCGCGTGATCCCGCCGGTCAGAATCTTGAAGGCGAGAACCGCGCCCCGCGTGATCACGCACGCGGCGCCGTTGAATCTGTGGGTCGGTGGCGACTCGATCGCAGGTGAGATCGGCCCTGCCCTCGGCCGGATCGCCGGCTTGACCGGTGTGGTGCACACGCAGGTCGACTACAAGGTGTCGAGCGGGCTGTCGAGCAACGACATGCGCAACTGGCAGACGCGAGCAACCGAACAGATGGCGCAGTACAACCCCGAAGCGGTCGTGTTCGAGGTGGGCACCAACGACGCCTCAATCGTGAACAACACGATGAGCGCCGACGGCACGCCGCAGTGGGAGCCGCCGTACCGCGTCCAGGTCGCCGGCATGATGGACACGTTGCGCGGAGATCCCAAGCACGCGCGCACGGTGCTGTGGGTGGGCGCGCCCACGATGCAGTTGAGTTGGCGCGACCGGGGCGTGCTGGAACTCAACCGTGTGATGAGAGAAGAAGCGGAGCGGCGCGCCCCCGACGTCACCTACGTGGACGCGTACTCGCTCTTCGCCGACAACGGCCAGTACTCGTCGAGCATCCGGACGCTCACGGGCAACATCGAACGCGTGCGCATCAGCGACGGCGTACACCTCTCGGACAGCGGCGCGACGTATCTCGGCGCGGTGTTGTTCTCGCTCCTCGATTCGCGGTGGAACATCACGAAGCACGCGGACCCTTCCCAGCCGATCAACTGGGCAGAATCGGTGGGCAGCAGCGGGAACGGCGTCTCGTCGTACACGCCGACGTGTTGTTCGTCGTCGCGCCGTAACGGATCGTCAGGATCGCAGAACACCACGCCCGACACGCCGGCGCCGCCGCCGTCGCTGCAAACGACGGCGCCGCCGAGCGGACCCAACACGACGAGCGCGCCGGGCACGACGCCCAACTCCACGAGCGCGTCGACACCCGGTAGCTCCACACCGCCTTCGAGCGGCGCGCCCACTGCGCCTTAACATGCGCGCATGACCGACCCGTTGGGCGCTGCCGGCGCGGCCGTCGAGCGTGCCGCTGAAATCGTCGACGGTGCCGCGCACCGTCTTGCCGTCGCGGCCGCCGACGATGGCCGCATCTCCGTGCCTCGTCTCGACGAGCACCAGGTGCTCGCGTACGACCTCGCCCACGCGGCCGCCGGCGTCGAGGCGTCGCGAGCGATGCTGGCGTACGCGCAATCGGGCGAGTTCGAGTCGATGCTCGCGCGGGCGTACATCGCGGATGCCGTCTGGGACCTCGGCACAAGGTTGCTCGGCCGTGACGAAGCATGGGGCGTCGGGATCGACGCGCTCGCCGACGTCATGCCGTTCGTGCACGAGCATCGCTCGGCCGCGTTCCTCGGCGCGCTGGGTGACCAGGTCGCCAAGTTCGGCACCGGACCCAATCACCTTGCCGACGACTTCGAACTTGTCGCCGACACGTTCCGGCGCTTCGCCGAGGACAAGATCCGGCCGGTCGCCGAGCACGTGCACCGCACCAACGGCGACGTCCCGGAGGAGATCATCGACGGCCTCGCCGAAATCGGCGGCTTCGGGCTCTCGGTACCGGAGGAGTACGGCGGCTTCGCGACCGGCGGCGAATCCGACTACATGGGCATGGTCATCGCGACCGAGGAACTGTCGCGTGGCTCGCTCGGGATCGGCGGTTCGCTCGTGACGCGTCCCGAGATCCTCACTCGCGCCCTCGTCGCGGGGGGCACCGAAGAACAGAAACAAGCCTGGCTCCCCCGGATCGCGAGCGGCGAACTGATGGCCGGGATCATGGTGACCGAGCCCGACTACGGCTCCGATGTCGCGGGGGTGAAGGTCACCGCCACGCCGGCAGATGGCGGCTGGCGGATCAACGGCGTGAAAACCTGGGCGACGTTCGCCGGGCGGGCCGACGTCCTGATGGTGCTCGCGCGCACCGACACCGACCGCTCGAAAAGCCATCGCGGTCTGTCGGTGCTCATCGTGGAGAAGCCGCGCGCCGAGGGCCACGCGTTCCGCTTCGAACAGGACGGTGGCGGCACGATCGACGGTCGCGCGATCGACACCATCGGGTACCGCGGCATGCACTCGTACGAAGTCGCGTTCGACAATTGGTTCGTGCCGAGCGAGAACCTGATCGGCGGTGACGCCGGACTCGGCCGCGGCTTCTACCTGCAGATGGCCGGGTTCGAGAACGGTCGCTTGCAGACCGCGGCGCGCGCAGTCGGGCTCATGCAAGCGGCTTTTGAAGCGGGCTTGTCGTACGCGCAGGAACGCAAGGTGTTCGGTCAGCCCGTGTTCGACTACCAGTTGTCGAAGGTGAAGCTCGCCCGCATGGCGTACCTCATCCAGGCCGGGCGGCAGTTCTCCTACGAAGTTGCGCGGCGCATGGCGCGCGGCGACGGCACGCTCGAAGCGTCGATGGTGAAGGCCTACGTGTGCCGGGCGGCGGAATGGGTGACGCGCGAAGCGATGCAGTTGCACGGCGGCATGGGCTACGCCGAAGAGTTCCCGGTGTCGCGTTACTTCGTCGACGCGCGAGTGCTGTCGATCTTCGAAGGCGCCGACGAGACCCTCTGCTTGCGCGTCATCGCTCGCCGCCTCACTGAAAACGCCCTCGCGTAACCACCCCAGCGGCTTCGCCCGGTCAGCCGCCGTAATCGCGTAGTTCGCGGCGCGCGTCTTCGAGGTAGTCGAGGCGGCGGTGCACTTCGTCCACCGACGCGCGCACGCCGTCGACGTCGGGGCAACCGGCATCTGCGGCCATCCTCACCACCCGCGACGCCGCCTTCTCGACGTCGATGATGCGATACCGCAATGCGAGGAGCGTGCGGTGGCGCGCGCCGAGCGGGAGGTCGGCGGCCGCGACGAGTTGGCGGTCGATCGTCGCCGCGCACACACGAAGGTCGTCGGCCGCATGCTCGAGCGACGAGACGGCGAGGCCGTGGCGTTGGGCTCGCCGCACGGCGTCGCGCGCACCGTCGACTGACCGGTGTACCCGGCGGCACAGCCGCGCCGCGACGGACTGCGAGGAACGCCAGCTACGGGGCACGTCGGGCGCAATCGGGCGATGGCGGTACAAGATCACCGCACCGAACACGACCGCGACGAGCACCCCGACCATCACGCGTCCGAGCGTACAGATCGCAGCCGCGGATGACGACCCCGGCAAGGACGCACTCCCGCGCGAGGATGACGACCTGTTGGCTCGCCGCGACGAACCGCACAACGGTGGACAGATCACTCGACGGATCACTCCGAGCGGCCGCGTCGTCCTCGGTGTTGCGACCGCGCTCTTCTTCGTGATCGCGCTGCAGCAGGCGTGGACCGACGGACCGACCTTCGACGAAGGATTCACGCTCGTCGGCGGAGTCACTGCGCTCACCCGCCACGACCTGCGCATCGTCCCGCAACACCCGCCGCTCGGGAAACTCGTTGCGGCAATCCCGGTGCTGTTCTTGCATCCGCGGATCCCGAGTGGACGGATCTGGACGGCGGCGGCGCACCACCGCGCCGACTACACGTTCGTCCGCGTCTTCATGAACGGGGAGCGCACATCCGGTCATCTGCAGCGCGACCTGTTCGCCGCACGCGCGGTCGACGTACTGGAAGCCGCCGCCGTCGCCTGGGTCATCGCCATGCTCGGGAGCCGCCTTTTCGGCAGCTTCGCCGGCGTGTTCGGCGGTCTCCTGTGGCTGGCGAACCCGTTCGTGATCGGCATCGGCCATCTCGACGGAATCGACATGCCGGCGACGCTCACGGTGGTGCTCCTCGCCCTGCTCACGCTGACGGCCCGGCGAGATCCGCGGGCCCGTTTCGTGGTGCTCGCCGGCGTGGTGGGCGGTTTGACGATCCTCACCCGCACAACGGGCCTGTTGATGGTGCCCGCCGCCGCGCTCGCGGTCGCGACTCCGCTCCTTCGCACCGACTGGCGCAAGGCACTACTCCGGGGCGCGACGGTGATCGTGCTCGCGTGGCTCACCGTGATGGTCGCGTACGCGCTCATGGCACCGGGCGACATCGTGGCGCACAGTGCCGGCGTCGCAACCGTGTTGAAGCATCTCGTCGTCCCCCCGATGTGGTGGCGGGGAACCGACTTCCTCTACCACGTCGGCAACATCCCGGCGCCGGCGTTCGTCCTCGGGTTCACGAACCGGGGGCGGTGGATTCTCTATTGGCCGGCGAGCCTCTTGGTGAAGCTGCCGCCCGCGACGCTCGCCGTGATGATCATCGGACCGTTCTTCATCTGGAAGTTGCCGCGAGACACCCGACGCGACGCGGCGATGGTGCTCTTGCTTCCCGCCGCGCTGCACACCGTGTTCACGGTGCAACAGCAACGACCGATCGGGCTGCGATACCTGCTTCCCGCGTTGGCGTTGTGGGTCGCGGCGGCGACACCGATCGTTGCGATCACGCGCAATGTCGTGCGGCGCGCGACCGCGGCCGTCGTCGTGGCCGGCGCGGTTGCGGCAAGTGTCGTGACTCCCGCGATCGCATGGACGAACCCGCTCCTCGGCCCGGGCTACCGCCAAGCCGCCGACTCGAACCTCGACTGGGGACAGGCGCAATACGCGCTGGCGCGTTGGAGCGCGCATCATCATCCGTGGATCCAGTACTTCGGTGGCGCGACGGCAAGCGACTTTCCCGGCGCGCGCGGCGACCTGCGGGCCGCGCCCCCGGCGAAAACTGTCGGTTGGGTCGCGGTGTCGGCGTCGTCTCTCACGACGTGGGATCGCGAGCGGCTGGCTTGGCTGCGCGCGTACTGCCCGGTCGGGGTGCTCGAACGTTCCGTGCTGCTCTACCGCTTCCGCGAACCGCCCGACCGTTCCCTCGTCGGCCCGTCGCAGCCGCCGAGACCTTGTTCCGGGTCCGTGAGCGTTCGCGCCGGATGATCCGGGCCGCGGGCGAACGTCAGCGGTTGGTGTCGTAGAACGCTTGGATCAGCACTGCGGACAGGCCGCCAAGGGCGACGATCGCGGCGATGCCGTACTGCCGGACGAGCCGCGACACGCGCTCCCAATCGACGAACGCAAGCGCCGCCGCGGCCGCGAAGAACGGCTGTACAAAGAGCCACGTGCGCTCGATCTCGCCGGGCTGCAACCCGGTGATCGTGCGAGGCAGGTCGGCGAAGATCAACATGCCGACGAGCACGACGATGGTCATCGGCGGCCGGCGCGTCACCATCCCGATGAGGGCGAGTCCGGCGGTCGCGAAGCCGGCGAAGATGAGGAACACCGCGGGCGTGCCGAACGCCCAGTAGCTCAATGGCCGCGGTGAGTACGCCATGCGGCTCACGGTGGAGTTGCTGGCGAAGAGGTCGAACCCGACCGTGACCCGCAGCAGTACGAGTGCGAAAAGCCCGCCCGCCGCCGCGGGGAGCAGCGCCCGCAGGATGGCCTTTGGGTCGCGCGTCCACAAGATGGTGGTGATGCCGCAGGCCACCACGATCAGCGCGGCCGCGTAGGTGACGAAACTCGTCATGCCAAGTGCAAATCCAGCCAGGGCGGCCAGCGTTGCCGACTTGCGGTACAGCGCGAACAGGAAGCATGCGCCCGACAGTGACAGGAGCGTGGCGTAGATGCCGTCCATCGCGGTGAAACCGAAGAGGAGCGTGGCCGGCGCGACCGCGACCAGCAACGCGGCGACCCGGCCCACCCGATCCCCACCCGCGACGTAACCGAGGAGCCACGCGGCCACGACCACGAGCATCGTGCACGCGGCCATGAACCACGCCGCCCGCATGCCAGTGCCGAAGGTCTCGACAATCCAGTTCCACACGACGAGTGCGCCGGGTGGGTGCGTGCGGTTCTCGACCGACGTCATCAACGGCCGGTATTCGTGCGGAAAGCCGGCCACGAACTTGTGCACGCCCACCACCCGCAGCACGGCGACGTCGGCGCCGTAGTGCTCGCATTGTCCGGGCGTACACAGCACGCGGAGCAACTGGTATGTCGACCCGCGCGTCATGTTCACGTAGTACGACAAGACGGTGGCGACCGCGGCCGTGATAGGAAGAAACAGTGCTGTATGCAGGCGCGGCGAGAGCAGGCGCGGCGTCAGCAACGCGAACACGATGACGCCGCCGACTGCGATCCACCCGTACCACGACCACTCGAAGAAGTACGTGCCGTAGATCGGTGGCGCCTTGAACCGGACTCTGATGGCCCGGTGCTGTTGTTCGCTCCAGAGGCGAAACGCCCAGAGCCCCACCCCGAGTACGGCGATGACGGCCGGGTAGAGCCACGCCGGCGGGAGCCGTGGCCCCGGTCGCCGCACGAAATCGTCGCCTTCGGCGCGGTCGCGGTCGAGCGCGCGTGAGGACTCCGCCGTCGTCATCTGTAGCTGTGCGTCGCCGTTAGCTGGCGCTGCGAGACATCCCTGCCCGCTCGCCGCGGACGAGGAACTTGGTCGCCATCTTGCGGCTGGCTTCGTCGATCATTTCGTCGCCGAACATCACCGCGCCGCGGCGGTCTTCCATCGTCGCCTTCTCGTACGCGTCGAGGATGTCGACCGCGCGGTCGAACTGCTCCTGGGTCGGCGTGAACACTTCGTTGATCACACGCACCTGGTCGGGGTGCAGCGCCCACTTGCCGTCGTAGCCGAGGATGCGGGTGCGCATCGAGTACTCGCGCAGTGCGTCGAGTTCCTTGATCTTGAGGAACGGCCCGTCGATCACTTGCAGGCCGTTGGCCCGCCCGGCCATGAGGATCTTCGAGAACACATAGTGGAAGTGGTCGCCCGGATACTCGGGGATGGCCACGCCGCCCGTGAGTACCGGCATTTCGGTGGACGCGGCGAAGTCGGCGGGCCCGAAGATGATCGTCTCGAGGCGGTCGCTCGCCGCGCAGATCTCCTCGACGTTGATGAGGCCCCGTGCGGTTTCGATCTGCGCCTCGATACCGACGCGCGACTGACGGCCGGTGGTCTTCTCGATTTGCGTCAGGAGCAGGTCGAGTGCCTGCACCTCGCCGGCGGTCTGCACCTTCGGCAGCATCAACTCGTCGAGTCGCTCCGAGCTCTGTTCCACGATGTGGATCACGTCGCGGTACGTCCACTCGGTGTCCCATGCGTTCACGCGCACGCACAGGACCGCCTCGCCCCAGTCGTTCCCGTTGATCGCGCGCACGATGTTTTCGCGTGCGTTGTCCTTCTCGAGCGGCGACACGGAGTCCTCGAGGTCGAGGAACACCATGTCGGCGCCGAGTCCCGGCGCCTTCCCGAGCATCTTCTCGCTCGACCCGGGAACGGACAGGCAGGAGCGACGAGGTAAGGAACGGCTGCGTTCTGACATGCCCAAAGGGTACGGCTCGGCGATGGGTATGGTCGAGCCATGGCTGACGCACCGACTCGCACGCTGCATGAGGTAGGCGAAGGCGTGTTCGCATGGTTGCAGCCCGGCGGTGAGTCAGGCGTGAGCAACGCGGGCGTCATCATCGACGACGACGGCATCACGGTGGTCGACACGATGATGGTGCGATCCCAGTGGGAGCCGTTCGCCGGCGCGGTCGCGAAGCTCGGCCTCCCGGTACGACGGGTGCTGCTCACCCACGCGCACATCGACCACGTCGGCGGCACGCGCGCCTTTCCGATGCCGGCAGTAGTGGCATCACCACAAACGAGTGCATTGCTCGAAGGCGACATGCCGGTCGCGGCCTACAAGGCATTCATGCCCGCCTTCGACGCCGAGTTCGACGAGCTGGCGGAGATCGGTACGCGCCAGGTGACCCATCTCGTCACGGACGCCGCGCAACTGACACCGCGGATCGAGGTGCTTCCCGCAACCGGCCACACCGAAGGCGACCTCATGGCGCTCGTGGCCGACGTCGACGTGTTGTTCGCGGGCGACCTGTGTTTCTTCGGCGTCACCCCGCTCGCGTTCCAGGGGAACCCCGAAACCTGGGCCGACGTGCTCGACGCGATCGCCGACCTCGCGGACGTGATCGTCCCGGGCCATGGGCCCATCGGCGCCGAACCGCAAGTGCGCGAACTGCAGTCCTACCTACGCCATTGCGTCGCGGTGGCGCGGGGCGAGGAGCCATCGATTCCACCGGGCCCATGGGACGCGTGGCCCGAACGTGAACCGCGCGATCAGATCAACGTGGAGCGCGCGGTGCTCTGTGACCAGCAGAGCGACGACATGCCACCCGCGATGTTGAAGGCGTTGGGTTTGCGCTGAGATGTCTGCACGCGGCAATAACTCTGATCAGCCGGAACCGACCGACGCCGACTACGAGCTTTTGCTCGAGCTGCGCACCGGCATCCGCTTGTTCCTCCATTGGAGCGAGGAGCAAGCGGCGCGGGCCGGGCTCACGGCGGCGCAACATCAACTGTTGCTCGCGATACGCGGTCACGCCGACCCGCGGGGTCCCACCATCGGCGACGTCGCCAATTCGCTGCTGCTCCGCCACCACAGCGCGGTGGGGCTGGTAGACCGCGCGGAGGCGGCCGGGCTCGTCGCGCGCCGCGCCGACGAAGGTGACCAGCGAGTCGTGCGACTCCGGCTCACACCCGCCGGCAGCCGCCGGATCCGCCAGCTGAGCGCGCTGCACCTCGAGGAACTGACCCGGCTCGCACCTCGCTTCCGGGCGCTCTGGAGCGGCCTCGAAACAACCAACTCGTGACTCGACCAACCCCTGATCCGCACAGGGGCCGCGCTAGCGTGCGCCGCCGTGGCGCAGAACCCTGATCCCTCTCTGGCGCTGACGAGCTTGAAGGGCGTGACCCGCACGCTCGACGACTGGGCGACCGTGTTCGAGCTCGCCATCGTGCTGCTCCCGGCCCGGCCCGAGGCCGCCGCGTGGGTGCCCGTGATCGAGCGGATCTACGCCACGTTCGGTGACAGCGACGTGCGCACCACGATCTGCATGTCGGCGAACGCCGCGATCACCCGTCGTGTCCTCGGTGCTGCCGCCGACGACTGGCTCGTGTTCTGCGATCCCGACGAAGTGCTCGCCAAGGGCCTTGCGCTGGAGCGCCTCCCGGCGTTCGTGCACCTCCGCCAGGACACCTCCCTTTCGGTCGCCGCGCAGGGATGGAGCCCCACCGAGTGGCAGAAAGTGGCGGACGAGATCGCCCGCACCCAGCACTGGACCACACCGCTCGTGTCGGGCGCCGGCAACCCGCCTCCGTCCCCCGGTTGGCCCCTCGCGAGCTGAATGACGAGCATGCGGCTCACGGCGTACTCGCACGGGGCCGGCTGCGCCTGCAAACTCTCGCCCGCCGACCTGCAAACCGTGCTGGGCCTCGTGCGCGGCATCGAACCGAACACGGATCCGAATCTGCTCGTCGGGTTCGACACGGCCGACGACGCCGCCGTGTACCGGCTCCGCGACGACCTCGCCATCGTCGTCACCACCGACTTCTTCACGCCGATCGTCGACGACCCGTACGACTGGGGCCGCATCGCCGCGACGAACGCGCTCTCCGACGTGTACGCGATGGGTGGCACGCCGTTGCTCGCGTTGAACCTCGTCGCCTGGCCCCGTGAGACGCTGCCGTTCGAGCTTCTCGCGCGGGTACTCGATGGCGGCGCGGACGTCGCCAAGGCGGCCGGCTGCCTGATCGCGGGTGGCCACTCGATCGACGACGCCGAACCGAAGTACGGCCTCGCGGTCGTCGGCACCGTGCACCCGGACCGGGTACTGACGAACGCCGGCGCCCAGCCCGGCGACACCCTCGTGCTCACCAAACCGATCGGTCTCGGCGTGATCTCTACCGCCTTGAAGCGCGAGGTCGCGACCCCGACGCACGTGGCGGACGCGATCGAGGTGATGACGACGCTGAACGCCGGCGCCGCCGAGGCGGCGAACGAGGTCGGTGTGCACGCGGCCACCGACGTGACCGGCTTCGGGCTCCTCGGCCACCTCCGCGAGATGTGCGTCGCCTCGGGCACCGGGGCCGTGATCGACGCGCCGGCGGTGCCGACGATCCCGGGCGTGCGCGAGTTGCTCGCCGCGGGGATGGTGGCCGGCGGGACGCAGCGCAACCACGCGTTCGTCGCCCCCGACGTCGATTTCGGCGGCCTCGCCGAAGCCGAGCAGTTGCTCCTGGCCGACGCGCAGACGTCGGGCGGGCTCCTGCTCGCGGTGGCACCGTCGGCAACGGCGGCGCTGCTGGCCGCCCTCGAGCGGCACGGCACCCTGGCGGCGGCCGCGATCGGCCACATCACCGCCGAGCGGTCCGGGCAGATTGTCATCCGTTCCTAGGCGTCATCGTCCGTTCACGAATCTGACGGGCGCGGCGGCTCCCCGACGCGCGACCATCGGTGTATGCGTGTCGAGATTGGGCCCGTCCCCCTCGCCTGCGCCTCCGCCTGGCTCGACTACGCGTCGGGCGTGATCTCGGAATTGCGCATCGCTCCGCGAGCAGTGACCACCAATGTGATCGCCTCCTTCTCGAAGTACGTCGACGAGTGGCAGACGTACGCCGGGCAACAAACCGGCGATGTGTTCCGCTGGACCGGCGACGCGGCGCCGGAAACGGTCGAGTACCTCGTGTTCGCGCTCTACCGCCTCGGGGTACGGCTGACCGAGGAACAAGAAGGTGGCCTGCGCGAGCCGCCGTCGGTGACGGCGAGAAAGTTCCACACTGTGCTGGTGCGCAGTCTCCTCGCCACCCTCGAACGCGAGGGCGAAGGTGAGGCACACTTCGTGCGGCAGTTGCGTGAGGTGTGGGCGCCCGCAAACGAACGCGCGTGAGCCCCGAGAACTACGGGAGGCACGTATGGCGGATGCAAAGGCAGCGTGGGACGAAGTAGGCAACCATTTCGCCGAGATCGCGGGGCGGGTAAAAGAGCAATTCGACGCGCGGACCGCGTTCGGCTCGCCGAGTAGCGAGAAGGTCGACGAAGCGGTGCGCACGCTCGTGCGCGCGCTCGACAACGCGTTCAGTGCGATCGGCGAAACGCTGCGCGATCCCGCGACGCGCGAGGAAGCGAAGCAGGCCGCGTCGGCGATGGGCGACGCGCTCGCCACGACGTTCCACGAAGTTGCGGACCGGATTCAGAAGAGCACGTCGGGCCATAAAGACACGTCCCCGCAATGACCGACCTGCCGTTCCCGGTGCTTCCGGGGTCCAACGGCGAATACATCCCCGACCCGCCCACCGCGCACGACCGTGACGTCGAGCACGCAGCGCGGCGCGCGCTCGACGAAGCCGCTTCACGCGCGGGCATGGACCGGCGGCGTTTCCTCCAGAGCGCGGCGGGCGTGGCGACCGTGCTGGCGACGCTCGACCTTGCCGCATGCTCGTCAGCCGGGAAACGCGCGGCGCGCACAACCAGCACGTCCGCCCGGCCCGGTGGCACCTACACGGTCCCACCCACCACCCACGAAGTGGAAGCCTGCGCGGCGGCGCTGTCCGGCACCGAGTTCGTCTTCGACGTGCATACGCACCACGTGATGCCCGACGGCCCGTGGGTGAAGAACGCACCGTCGACGGTGCAACTCGTGCTCGGGATGCTCCCGACCGACTGCAGCGCGGCGAACCGCCTCGAATGTGCGAGCCGCGCCGCGTACCTCCACGACCTGCTGCTCGGGAGCGACACCACCGTCGCCATGCTCACGGATGTGCCCAACTCCGGGCCGGCCGACGCGCCGATTCCCTTCACCGACGCGCTCGGCACCCAGGCGTTCGCGAACGCGCTCACACGTGGCGGTGCGTCGCGTGTGCTGGTGCAAAACATCATTGCGCCGAACGCCGGACCCCTGGCCGCGCATCTCGACGAGATGGAAGCGAACGCGGCGACCAAGGGTGTCGCGGCGTTCAAGGTGTACACGGCGTGGGGTCCCGACGGTCGCGGGTTCGCGCTCGACGACCCGGCCATCGGCCTGCCCGTGCTCCAGAAGGCTCACGACCTCGGTGTGAAGGTGTTCGTCTCGCACAAAGGTCTGCCGCTGGTGAACTTCGACGCGGCGCACAACACGCCCGACGACATCGTCGCCGTGTCGCGCATTTTCCCCGACATGCAATTCGTTGTGTTCCACGGGGCGTGGAACAAGAACCACGTCGAAGGGCCCTACGACGCGAACGCGCCGCTCGGTATCGACACGTTCCTACGCGCGCTCGACGTGCACAACGTGCCGCCGAACAGCAATGTTTGGGTCGACCTCGGCACGGTGTGGCGTGAAGTGTCGAAACGTCCGGACGAAGCCGCGCACGTGCTCGGCAAGCTCCTCTCGCGCGCCGGTGAGGATCGTGTGCTCTGGGGCACCGACGCGATCTGGTACGGCTCGCCGCAATCGCAGATCATGGCGTTCCGGGCGTTCCAGATCTCGGTCGAGTACCAGGACCGCTACCACTACCCCGCGCTTACCGATGCCGTGAAGCGCAAGGTGCTCGGCCTGAACGCCGCGAACCTCTTCGGTATCGACGCCGAGGCGACCCGCTGCGCGCTCGCTGCCGACCCGATCGCGCAAGCGAAACCGGCGGCGGCGGAACTCCGCAACGATGGTGTGCTGCCGGCCGCGTACCGGCCCAATGGCCCCACCAGCCGGCGAGAGATGCTGTCGTGGCTGCGCCACAGCGCCACGCCGTGGACCCCTGCGTGATGGGAACCGTTCAAGGGATAACGAGCATCCCGAGTTCGGCTTCGATCTGCTGACGGGGTTTGGCGCCGAGCGACGAACGTTCCATGCGTCCGTTGCGGAACAAGCCGATCATCGGGATGCTCTGGATGTTGTACTCCTCGGCGAGCTTGGGCTCGTCGTCGATGTTCACCTTCACGACCTTGTATGCGCCGTTGCGCATCTGGGCGATCGTTTCGACGATCGGTGACACCTGCCGGCACGGCCCGCACCACGGCGCCCAGAAGTCGACGATCACCGGCACATCGCTGCGCAACACTTCCTGATCCCATTGCGCGGTGGTGACGGGCGGGACGAGCTCGATCGGATCTTCGGGCACTTCCTCGTCGGGCATCTCACCGGCGAACAGCCGCTCGAGCCACGCCCGCGCGTCTTGCAAGCTCTCCCGCGCGACCTGGTGCTCCATC